>JAEWNA010000204.1 GCA_023392975.1 Pseudomonadota bacterium
GCGTCGCGCAGGCGCGGCTCGAGATCGCGCCGGCGTCCGGCGACGAAGCGAAGCGGGCAGGACAGCGTTCCGGCGTGAGCGCCGGAGGCGAGGGCGACATGGTGCGACAGCAGGAACTGCAGGAAACGAAAGAGACGCTGTCGGCGCGCGACGCCGAGGTGCAGGAACTCAAGGCGCGGGTCGCCGAGCTGGAACAGCTGCAGCAGAAGCAGACCCAGCTGATCGAGATGAAGGACAGCGCGCTGGCCTCGGCCGAGCAGAAGCTGGCCGCGCGTCAGGCCGCCGCGCCGGAGGCGACCGCCGGGCTCGGCCCGTGGATCGCGACCGCCGTCGGGCTGGTGCTGCTGGCCCTGGTCGTGGTGTTGTGGATGCGCCGTCGTGCCGCGGCCGCGTCGCCGGCGGCGCGGATGGTGTCGGGCTTCGAGCCACCGAGGGCCCCGGAGCGCGACGTCGATGCGTTCGTGCCCGAAGACGCCGCGACCTTCGCCGACGCGGACACCGTCGTCGACGCCGGGGCCGACGACACCTTCAATACCGCCGCGGACGACGATGCGCCGGCCCAGACCGAGGATGTCGCGGAGGCGAGCCGCATGGCGGCGCCTGCCGAGCCGCCCGGGTCGGCCCCTTCGCCTGCGCCATCCCGGCCCGACCCGCTGTCGCGCGCCGTGCCGACCTGGCATGCGGGCGGCGTCGAGGTGAGCCCGCTGAACTCGGCGCCGCCGGGGCAGGGCCGGCTGGACCTGGCCAAGGCCTATCTCGAGATGGGCGATCGCGACACCGCGCGCAGCCTGCTGCAGGAGGTCGCCGCCCGCGGCGATACGCTCGGCGTGCGGATGGAAGCCGAACGCCTGCTGCAGGACCTGCGCTGAGGGTCGGTCCCGCGGCGTCCGGACTGGCGGGATCCACGATGCGTTACGCCCTCGGCGTCGAATACGACGGCAGCGACTTCCATGGCTGGCAGCGGCTGACCGCGCACGGCGAGGACGGCGGCCCGCCGACCCTGCAGTCGACGCTGGAGGCCGCGCTCTCCGGTGTCGCCGATCATCCGGTCGAGACCATCTGCGCCGGCCGCACCGATGCCGGTGTGCACGCCGAGTGCCAGGTGGTGCATTTCGATTCCGACGCCGTCCGCGACCCGCGCGCCTGGATGCTCGGCACCACCGCGCGCCTGCCGCCGGCGATGCGCATCCGCTGGTGCGCGCCGGTGGCGGACGACTTCAGCGCCCGGTTCTCGGCGCGCGCTCGCCGCTACCGCTACCGCCTGCTCAACCACCAGGTCCGCCCGGCGCTGGGCCGGCAATGGCTGGGCTGGGATCGTCGACGGCTCGATGTCGACGCCATGCACCGCGCCGCGCAGCAGCTGCTCGGTGAGCGCGACTTTTCCGCCTTCCGCACCGTGCATTGCCAGGCCGCGCACGCGCGCCGCGAGCTGCAGCGGCTGGACGTGACCCGCGACGGCGAGATCGTGACCTTCACCGTGCAGGCCAACGCCTTCCTGCACCACCAGGTGCGGAACATGGTTGGCTCGCTGCTCGAAGTCGGGGCCGGGCAGCAGCCGGAGGGCTGGATCGCGGAGGTGCTGGCCTCGCTCGACCGCACGCAGGCGGGCCCGACCGCGCCGGCCGCCGGGCTGGTGTTCATCGGCCCGCTGTATCCACGCGAGTGGCCGCTGCCTGCGGAGGTGCTGTTCGATGCCTGAGGCCTTCCGTTTCCCGCTGCGCACGCGGATGAAGTTCTGCGGCATGACCCGCGTCGACGACGCGCTGGCCGCCGCCGCGCTGGGCGTCGACGCCATCGGCCTGATCTTCGCTGCGCGCAGCAGGCGCCGGGTCGATCCCGCCGCCGCCGCCGCGATCCGCGCCGCGCTGCCGCCGCTGGTCGACGCGGTCGCGCTGTTCATGGACAACGACGCCGACGAGGTCCGCGCGACCATCGATGTCGTGCGCCCGAGCCTGCTGCAGTTCCACGGCGGCGAGGACGACGCGTTCTGCGCATCGTTCGGCCTGCCTTACCTCAAGGCGGTCGCGATGGGCGGCGAGGGCGAGCGCGCCGACACGCTCTGCGCGCGCTGGCCGCGGGCGGCGGCGTTCCTGTTCGACAGCCATGCGAAGGGCGAGGCCGGCGGCAGTGGCCGCACGTTTGACTGGGCGCGGGTGCCGGACGATTTCGCACGGCCGTTCCTCGTCGCCGGCGGCCTGATGCCCGACAACGTCGCCGAGGCCGTGCGCGCCACCGGTTGCTGGGGCGTGGACGTGTCCAGCGGCATCGAAGGCGATGTGCCCGGCGTGAAGGATCGTGCCCGCATGCGCCGCTTCGTCGACGAAGTGCGGCGTGCGGACGATGCGCGCCGGGCCGAGAACGCGAGCCGCTGACCGACGCGTCAGCCCGGTGCCAGCGCCGACCGCAGCCAGTCCGCCAGCCGCGCGATCCGCGGGTCCGCGTTGCGTTTCGCCGCGCACAGCACCCATTCCGCGTCGGTGTCGACGAAGCCCCAAGGCGCGATCAGCCGGCCGCTGGCGAGGTCCTCGGCCACCAGCGGCTCGGGTGCGATCGCGATGCCCAGCCCGGCCGCGGCGGCTTCCAGCAGGTAGTACAGCCGGTCGAAGCCGGTGCCCATGCGCAGCGTCGCCGGGTCGAGGTCGATGCGCATGGCCCATTCCTGCCAGGCCTGCGGCCGCGAGGCGGTGTGCAGCAGCGCGTGCGGCGCGATCGCCGACGGCGCCGCGCCGCGCAGGGCGTCGGCACCGGGCCACAGCGGGCTGACCACCGGGCCGATGCGTTCGGTCGCCAGCGCGTGCACCTGCCAGTCGGCCGGCCACGGCGGCGTGGCGATCATCAGCGCCGCGTCCAGCCCGGCAAGGCG
>JAEWNA010000219.1 GCA_023392975.1 Pseudomonadota bacterium
CGTCCAGCCAGCGCGCGGGAATGCCGGCCGCCAGCACGATCGCATCGTCGTCCTCGCGGCCGTAGGCGAACAGATCGAGCGCCGAGCGCACGAAATCCGACGCCACCCACGCATGCGGCAGGTCGCCGAGGAAGAACGGCTTGCGCGGCGTACGCGAGACGACCTCGCCCCACTGGTTCCACGGCTGCGGCGCACGGTCGGCGAAGAAGAAGCGCACCGCCTCCCAGGCGCGATCGCGCCAGCCCAGGCGCACGAACGCGCCGACGTTGCGCCACTCGTAGGGCGTGTAGTCCTTCCAGTCGCGCTGGCCGTCGCGGCGCTGGACGAACTCGCGCCAGTAGCGCTCGAACGTGCCGTGCAGCAGATCCTGCGGCAGGCGGGCCTGTTCGCCGCCCGGCGCCAGCGCGATGGTGGTCGAGGTCGGATCGAAATCGCCGAGTTCGGCGGCACCAGGCAGGTAGTCGATGCCGTGCCTGGTCGTCGCCGCCTGCAGTGAAGCGTGCAAGTCGCCCGCGAAGCGGTCGCGCGCGGCCGCCATGCGCGCGGCGTCGGCACCCTCGCCCAGTCGCTGCGCGATCCACACCGCATCCTTGTAGCCGCGCAGCGCCCAGAAGTCGTCCCAATACGAATGCATCGGCTTGGCCGAATAGCCTTCGTGACTGATCGACACGGGCATCAGTCCGTAGAACGCCGGATCGCGGGCGCGGTTCTCCTCGGTACGCTCGCTCGCGCTCAGCGTTTCCATGTAGTCGAACGCGGCGCGCACGTGCGGCCACATGCGGCGCAGGAAGGTCTCGTCTTCGGTGTAGCGCGCGTATTCGGCGATCGCGAAGATCAGTTCGCCGTGGCTGTCGTTCTCCGGCACCGGATCGCTGCCGCGATCGTCGACGCAGCATGGCACCTTGCCGTTGTCGAACTGGTAGGGCGCGTACCATTCGAGATACTCGCGCACCGCGTCGGACCGGCCCATGCGCAACAGCGCTTCGGAGATCATCGCGCCGTCGCGGATCCAGCTGCGTGCGTAGGAGCGTGTGCCCGGTTGCAGGCGAGGCCCCACGCGCGAGATCAGCTGATGCGCCAGCGCGGTGCGCAGGGTATCGACCAGCGGCTGTCCTTCCGGCGGCACGGTGAAATGCACCGCGCCAAGTTTCGCCCGCCACATGTCCGCGACCGCGCGCTGGCGCTGTTCGGCTGTGCAGGGATTGCCTTCGCAGAACGGCGCGCCGCCGAACGGCATGACCACGCTGACTTCGCGCGATTCGCCCGGCGCCAGGCGCCAGCGATACAGCAACGCACCGGACGCGAGCCCGGTGGCGTCTTCGACACGTCGTACCGTCGGCACGTCGCCGGATGCGAGATGCGCGCTGGCCATGCCGGCATCGAACGCGGTCGCGAACGCGGCGTCGGGCGCACGTTCGGGATACACACGCGGCCTGCCGCCGACCTGCATGACACCATCCTCGCCGATCGCCAGCGCGCCGATGCGACTGACGCCGCCGGTGGTATTGAGGAACTGACCGGGCGGATTGACCTGGAACGGCTGCACCGCCAGCGCCAACGTGTAGTCGTGCGGCTCTGACGATGGATTCGACAGCACATAGCGGGCGACGATCTGCGTGCGTTCGCCCGTCGTGTCGCGATCGACGAACGCGGTCGTGCGCAACGACGCCTTGCCGTGCGTCCAGTCGACGCTCGGGATCGGCAGGAAACCGTCCTGCAGCGACTGCGCGGTCGCGACACCGGCCCAGTCCAGCAGCGTGTCGTCGACGCGCACGAACGGTTCGAGGCTGAAACCGCCCTTCGCGACCTCGATCGCGCCGTCCTCGCCGATCAGGCCCTGCTCGTGGCCGCCGTCGACGCCGAGGATCGTCCAGTAGGGCTGCTCGCCGCTGAAGCCGCGCGGGAAGCGGCCGCGCGGCTGGTCCTCCGCGACCGCGGCGACGAAGGCATTCGGCGTGGCGGCGAAGGCCAGCGGTTCGACCGAGACCTGCACCAGACCCGCGTCGTTGTCGCGACTCTCGATGGCGACGTAGCGCGCCTCGGATTCCGGCGTCGCGATCCAGTCGCGGCCGCCGTCGCTGCTCGATACCGTGCGCAGCGTGCGCCAGACCTTGCCGTCGTCGGAGACCTGCACCGCGTAGTCGACGGGCCGGCCGCGCCAGTCCAATCGCAGCCCGCCGAATTCTGTCGACGGGCCGAGATCGAGGATCAGGCGCTGCGCGCCCTTGCCGCCGATCCACGCCGTCGCGGGATCGCCGTCGATCGCCTTCGCCGCATCGCGGCCGTGCGTCGTCGCGCGCGCGGACACGATCCGCGGCGCGGCCACGTCCGCAGGCAGCTCAGTGAAGCGCAGATCGTCGAAGCAGACCGTGCCCTTGCCACCCGCACTGTTGTTGAGGGTGAATTCGAGCTTCACGCTGGCGCGCAGCAGCGGATCGCTGCCCGGCCCCCAGGCCTTCGCGATCATCCGGCGCTTGTAGCGCACGGCCGTCCAGTCGTGCGGGAACACGTACTTCGGGCGGTTCACCCACCACACGTTGTCGCCGCTGGCGTCGATCAGCTTGAACTGCAGATCGTTCGCGGGCGAATCGCCGCGCAGGCGCAGGTCGAAACGGTAGTTGTCCGGATACTGCAGCGACAGGTCGCGCTGCATGCCGACGTAGCCGGATACGCCGTTGAAGTCGTAGTCGAGGCAGAGCGCACCGGCGTCGGCGCGGATCGTGCCGGTGACCTGGGTGGAGGCGATGACGCGCCAGGGGGCGGGATTGGAGAAGTCGTCGAGGAGGCGGCTGTCGTCGGCGCCGTTGGCGGTGAGTGGTGAAAGGAGCAGAAGCGACGATGTGAGGAACACGCGCGATTTCATTTGAATCGACTACCGATCTGAAAGTAGGTGCGATGCCGTCCTTGGCGCGACGTGGCGGGCTGCGGATCGCCCGGCCCGGCCATCCCTGGCCGGGCGTTCGCCCGCGCGCGAGGCAATGCCTCGCAAGCGCGCGGGCTCACCCTTTCACGCTCCCGAGGAGGAGGCCCTGGATGTAGTAGCGCTGCAGGACCAGGAACAGCAGCAGCACCGGGGTCACGGTCAGCACGGCGCCGGCCATCATCATCTCGACGTCCTGGATGTGCTCGCGCGAGAGCGAGGCCAACGCCACGGGCAGCGTCTGCTTCGACGCGTCGGTGAGCACGATCAGCGGCCACATGAAGTCGTTCCAGCTGCCCATGAAGGTGAAGATCGCCAGCGTCACCAGCACCGGCTTGAGCATCGGCAGCACGATCCGGAAGAAGATCCGCCACTCGCCGGCGCCGTCGATGCGCGCGGCTTCCATGAGTTCGTCGGGGATCGAACGTGCATATTGCCGTACCAGGAAGATCCCGAAGATCGACGCGAGCCCGGGGATCACCACGCCGGCGTAACTGTTGACCAGCCCCATCTCCTTCAGCATCAGGAACAGCGGCAACATCGCGACCTGCGACGGGATCACCAGCGCCGCGAGCAGCACCTTGAAGAGTCGCTCGCGACCGGCGAAGCGCAGCTTGGCGAACGCGTACCCGGCCGTGGCGTTGATCAGCAGCGACAGCAACGTGATCGCAGTCGACACCAGCACGCTGTTGAGGAAGTAGCCGCCCATGCCGATGCGCTGGAACAGCGCGCGGTAGTTGTCCAGCGTCGGCACGTCCGGCAGCAGCGGCGGCGGGAAGCGGCTCGCGCCTCCAGCCGGCATGAACGAGACCGACAGCATCCACAGCAGCGGCGCGAGGCTGAGCAGCGTCAGCGCGACCAGCGCGCCATGCACCAGCAGCGCATGACCGCGCGAATCGCCCACGGCGCGGGCAGCGCTCATGCCAGTCCTCGCCGGCGCCCGAGCCGCAGCATCAGCGTGGTGACCGCGAAGATGATCAGGAACAGCAGGAACGCGACCGCGGACGCGCGACCGAGGTTCCACCAGCGGAAGCCTTCCTCGAACATGAAGTACAGCACGCTGACCGTGCTCTGCAGCGGGTCGCCGCGGGTCATCACGTAGGGCTCGGCGAACAGCTGGAAGTAGCCGGCGACGGTGATCACGCCGACCACCATCAGTACCGGGCCGAGCATCGGCAGCGTGATGTGCAGGAACTGGCGCCAGCGGGTCGCGCCGTCGATGCGCGCGGCCTCGTACAGGTCCTGCGGGATCGCCTGCAGGCCGGCGAGGAAGATCACCATGTTGTAGCCGAAGTTCTTCCACACCGCGAGCAGGATGATCGTCGGCATCGCCCAGTGCGGATCGCCCAGCCAGTCGACCGGCGCGATGCCGAGGTGTCCCAGCATCCAGTTCACGAGGCCATAGCTGGTGTGGAACAGGTAGCGCCAGATCACCGCGACCGCGACCAGCGTGGTTACCACCGGCGCGAACAGCGCGGTGCGGAAGAACGCGCGGAAGCGCGTGGCCGGCGCGTGCAGCAGCAGCGCGGCGCCCAGCGATGTCCCGATCGACAGCGGCACGCCGACCAGCACGAAGTAGAAGGTGTTGCCCAGCGATTTCCAGAACAGTGGCGTCTGCAGCAGGTCGGCGTAGTTGTGCAGGCCGACGAAGCGCAGGTTATGCCAGTCCGCCAGCGCGTACAGATCGAAGTCACTGAGGCTCAGCACCAGCGCCGCCAGCACCGGCAGGCCGAAGAACACCGCCAGCACGGCCAGCGCCGGCGCCACGAAGGTCCAGGCCGCGAGGCGACCGTTCACGGCGCGGCTTCCGTGGCGGGCGCGCTGCGCGCTTCCACCCAGCGCCGCTTCTCGAGCAGGCCATCCACGGTGGCATCCAGCTCGCGCACCGCCTTGTCGGGTGCCTCGCCGCCGCGCACCACGCGCTCGCTCGCGAGCCGCATCTCCTGCACGATGCGCTCCCACTCCAGCACCTTCGGCGTGGGCTTCACCCGTTCGAGCTGGTCGCGGAACGCGGCCGCGTACGGATCGGCACGCAACGCCGGATCGTCCCAGGTGCTGCGCCGCGGCGGCAGGTCGCCGATCTCGGCGTGGAAACGCCGCTGCACGTCGGGCCGCGAGAGGTATTCGATGAAGGCCCAGGCTTCGGCCTTGCGCGGCGAATGCCGGGACACGACCAGGCTGGTGCCGCCGGCGATGCCGGCGCCCGGGCCGTCGGGCCCCGGCAACGCGGCGGTGCCCCACGCATCCTTCAGCGCCGGCGGCGCGCGCAGGCGGAATTCGCGGATATTCCATGGGCCCGAAACGTAGAACACGAACATCCCGTTGAAGAATTCGTCCCAGACGTTGGAGATCTGCGTCTCCGACATCGGCGGCGCCCAGCCGTGGCGGAACATGCCGACGTAGAAATCCAGCGCATGGCGGAACCCCGGGCTGTCGAGATTGCTGTGCGCGCCCTTGAGCAACGGATCGTCCTGCTGCAGCGAGAACGACAGCAGTTGCTCGAATTCGTTGAGCGGCAGCAGGATGGCGTAGCGGTCGCGGCCGCGCTGCCGCTTGATCGCCGCCATCTGCGTCTCCCACTCCGCCCAGGTGCGCGGCGGCGCCGTGAAGCCGGCCTGCGCCAGCAGGTCCTTGCGATAGAAGATCAGGCGCGTGTCGACGTACCACGGGATACCGTACAGGCCACCGTCGACGACGTTGGTGTCCCAGATGCCGGGGAAGTAGTCCGACGCCGTCACCGCCTGCGAGCGATCGACGTAGGGTTGCAGCGGCTCCAGCGCATGCAGTTCGGCGAACTCGGGCATCCACGTATTGCCGAGCTGGAACACGTCCGGCAGCGCGTCCGCGGCGTAGGCGGTGAGCAGCTTCTCGTGCGCGGCGGTCCACGCCACCTGCTGCACTTCGACGCGGATGCCCGGATGTTCGCGCTCGAATTCGGGGATCAGCGCCCCCACGATCTCGGCCTCGCGACCCATCGCCCAGAAGTGCAGCACGGTCTCCTGCCCCGCGCGTTCGCAGCCTGCCGAAGCCAGCAGGGTGCACAGCAGCAGGAGACAGGCACGGGCGCAGCGACGCATGCCGGCACCTTATCGCGACGGCGTCGCGGCGGCGACCGGCGCGTCCAGCCAGCCGCCGGTAAAGCCGGCGCGCTGCAGGCCGAGGCGGATGTGCGGGTTACGCTTCATCGTCTCCCAGATCAGGCCGTCGCGCTGGTTCGCGATCATCGTGAGGATCGGCCCCTGGTCGATCCCGAGATGGTCGCTGGCGAACCAGCCCTTGCCGGGCACGATACGCCCGGTGACCAACGGCACGTCATACTCGAAGCTCGGATTGAAGGCGTCGAGGAAGCCGTAGCGGTCGTACAGGTCCGCGCCGTGGCGTGCGTGCATCGCTTCCGCGGCCGGGACGACGACCTCGGGCGCGAACGGCAGCGAGCCGAGCGCCGCGGTCGGCGCCAGCGTGCCGTCGTCGAAGCCGTCGACCTTGCCGGCGCCGCGCGCGCTGTAGCCACGGAATTCGCGCATCTCGCCGAGATACGACTGTCGCGTGCCCTGCGGGCCGTCGCAGGCGGTCAATCCCCATACTTCACCGTCGTAGCCCTTCCAGCGCATCGGATTGGCCACCGCGTACGCACGCTGCGCGAGGGTCGCGCGGCGGCTGTTCTCGAAATAGTCGAAGCCTTTCTCGCGCATGTACGCATCGCGGATGCCGCGGAAGTCGATCCAGACATGGCTGTACTGGTGCCCGAACAGCGGCGCAAACCCCAGGTGCGTCTGTCCCTCGAACGTGCCCCAGGTGCGATCGTAATCGCGCGTCCACGCCTGCCACGCCTCGGGCGCGACCGGATGCGTCGGCGAGCCCAGCGCCAGCACGTAGACCAGCATGGCTTCGTTGTAGCCGTGCCAGTCGTGGGGGATGAACCCCTTTTCCGGCGACCAGCCCATGGAGATGGCCGGCGATCGCGGCTGCATCCAGTCCCACTCGACGCGTCGGTACAGCGCTTCGGCGATGTCGCGGATCTCGGCTTCGACCGGATCGTCGCGGTCGTAGTAGCTCTGCGCGAACAGCACGCCCATCATCAGCAGGCCGGTGTCGACGCTCGACAGTTCGACCCACTTGTCGAACCGCTCGCCGGTCTGCATGTCGAGGAAGTGGTAGTAGAAGCCGCGATACGCGGTTTCCCCGCGCGCGTCGGGCCCGACCGGCGCGTCGCGCAGGAAGCGCAGGGACGCCCGCGTGCGCTCGGCCGCCTGCGCACGCGCGACCCAGCCGCGCTCGACGCCGACCGGATAGGCCGTCAGCGCGAACCCGATCGCGGCGACGCTGGAGAACGGACGCGACGGATGTCGGTCGGGCGCGAGCCCGGTCGCGGCCGGGGTCGTCTCCCAGAAATAGTCGAACGTGCGCCGCTCGATGTCGTCGAACAGGGGCGGCAACGGCTGCCCCGCGGAAAAAGAAGTCGCCGGACCCGGGGCAGGCACCGTCTGGGGGACGCGACGGCAACCCGGGGCCACGGAGAGAGAAAGGCACAGCCCCAGCCCGGCGATGAAGCGAAACAGCCTGCGATTCAAAAAAAATGCTCCCGTTGCGGGGAAGTCCCGCCCGGCGGAAGCGCCGGGCGGGAGCGGCGGTCACCAGACCAGACCCAGCGTCAGCTTGAACTGACGGGTACGGTAGGAGGCGTCGTTCGGCTTTCCGAAGTTCAGGTTCGCATCGCCCGGGCCGCCCCACCAGTCGTCGTAGCCGGTGTAGTTGGTCCAGTTGAACACGTTGAAGACGTCGGCCCGGAGCCTGAGCTTCAGGTCGGTGCCGGTATCCCACTGCTTCTCCATCGCGATGTCGAAGTACTTCTCGCCGAACGTACCGTTCGGGGTGTACTGGTCGAACTTGCAGTCGTTCCACGTCGGCGCGTCATAGCAGTTGACGCCGTACCGCGGCGCCGGCGTCGCCAGCGTCAGCTTTGCGGAGAACGTCAGGTCGTCCCAGGGCTCGTAGATGCCGGTCATCACCAGGCGATGGGGCGACACGCCGCCCGCCTTCTTCCAGCCGAACCCGGACAGCGTCGGATAATCGAGGGCGTAGTGTTCGCCGAACTGGCGGTTCTCCTTCGCGTCGGTGTAGGTGTATGCCAGCGTCGCGCCCCACCTCGATGCGCGCGTGAACGGCTTTTCGAGGCTCACGAGCAGCGCGTTCGAGCGCGTCTCGATGCCGTTGGTGCCAAGGATCAGCGATCCGAAGCCCGGGACGCCGGCACCCCACGGCGGTCCCCAGGTCGTGCCCGGCGCGAAGAAGTCGCCGTTCGGCAGTCGATTGCCGAGCAGGTAGGCGAAGCCGTCGTGGCTCTCGATCCGCGAGAGCGTCACCGACGACGTCCAGGACTGTCCCCACAGGTCGAACGCATTGCGCATGCCGAAGCTGAACTGGTCGGAATACGGCGTCTTGAGATCGTTGTTGAGCATGTCGATCTCGCGGCCGGCGCCGGACACCGACGCCAGCGCACGCAGCGTATCCGGATTGAGATAGGCGGGATCCCAGGCCAGGCAATCGCCGACCCCGACCGGGCATGGATGCAGCGGCGTGTCGAAGCGGAACGTGGTGGTGGGGAACGTCGCCTTCGTGGCTTCCAGTTGCAGCCAGTCGTACAGGTTGCGGTCGTAGGAACGGCCGGCACCGCCGAAGAGGACATGGCGCTGGTCGCCGTTGAGGTCGTAAGAGAATCCGAGCCTCGGCTGCCACTGGCCCTTGAAATCGCTGCGGTTGTGGCCGTTGCTGATGTAGTCGTTGATGTCGATGCCGCCGAGCGCGAGGGTCTGGGCGTACGTCTGGGTGCCGTTGCCGCGCGGATCGACCGCGTTCAACGCCGCGACCACGCTCGCCGGCGTCACGTAGTCGGTGTACGACGGATTCTGCTCGTAGTCCCAGCGCAGGCCGAGGTTGAGGGTCAGCCTGTCGGTCACGTCCCAGTCGTCCTGGAAGTAGATCCCGAACTGCTTGTTCTTGCTCGACACGCTGCCCGCGGCGACGCCCGGAAGCCCGGTGCCGAACTCCACGCGCCACGGATCGGTGAGGTTCCCGTTGATGTCGTAGTAGAACTGCGGATTGAACGCGTTCTGCTCCGTCGTCTCCAGGGTCACCGCCTTGTACTTGATGCCGGCCTTGAAGGTGTGCCCGGCCAGGCCGGTGAAGGTCAGGTCGTCCTGGAAGGACCAGCCTTTCTGTCCCTTGTTCTGGAAATTGCGACCGCCGCCGGTCTGCAGCACGTTCTGGTTGTCGTTGGTGTTGCTCGGGTTCATCCAGGTCAGGACGTAGCCGTTGTCGAAATTCACCGGCCGAGGCGAGTAGAACGCATCTTCATGGGTCAGGTGCGCGTCGTTCAGCCAATTGCCCATGGTGAGCTGGTAGCGCAGGTCGTAGCGGGTCTCGTCGTTGCTCTTGTCGGCGCCATGGTCGTAGGCCTCGGTGCCGCCGACGCTGGTGATCTCGGATTCCTTGCGGCGACGCGCGCTGAACTCGAAGTAATGGTTCTCGCCGATCGACCAGTCGATCTTGCCGAAATACAGGTCCTCGTTGAACGGCACGCTCACCGGGCCGACCAGGGACTGGAACTGCGCCGGAAGCGTATCGGCGGTGAAGCCCGCGCCTGGGACGACCGTCCTCGGACGGTCGAATTCCTTCGATTCGTAAGTCACGAAGAAATGGGCGACATCCTTGACGATGGGGCCGCCGAACGAAGCACCGAACTGGGTTTCGCCGGTTTCCGTCTTCCTGCCGCTGCGGTCCTCGAACACGTTCGCTTCGCGCCACGAGGTCAGCGTCTTGTCCCAGAAGAAGCTGCCGTCGAAGTCGTTGGTGCCGCTGCGGGTCTGGGCCACGATGGCCGCGCTGCTGAGCTGGTCGAATTCCGCCTTGTAGTTCTGGGTGATCACCTTGAACTCGCCGACCGCCAACTGCGGGAACGGGTTGCCGGAGGAGGAATCCTGGCCGGTGACGCCGCCTTGCAGCACGTAGTTCTTCTGGCCGACGCCGTCGATGAAGACGTTGATGTTGTTGGCGCTCTGCGCGCCACTGCGCAATTGCGTTTCGCCGCTGTTGTTCTTCACGAACTGGACGCCCGGGACGATGTCCGCGTAGGCCAGGAAGTTGCGCGAAGACTGCGGCAACGCCTCGATCTGGCGGGTACTGACGTAGCCAGACACTTCCGAGGTCTTCGTCTCGGTGAGCAACGTCCCCACCACCTTCACCGTATCCAGATCGTTCGCCCCCCCGGCATCGCCGCTTACGGCGTCGGCATCGAGGGTCACGGTCTCGCCGATGCGCAGGACGACATCGCGACTGGTGGTCTGGCCGCCGGACTCGACGCTGACGCGGTAGGTGCCGGGCGGCAGGCCGGGCAGCGTGTAGCCGCTGCCGCCGGCTTCGACGCTGCGGGTGAAACCGGTGTCGACGTTGGTCGCCGTGATCTTGGTGTCCGCCGCGGCCTGGCCGCGGAGCGTGGCGCCGGTGGACTGCGCGAACGCGACGGGCACGCCGACCAGCAGGCAGCTGGCGAGCGCGACGCTGAGCAGCGAGCGCTGGAACCGGCGAGGTGTCTGACGACGAGTGTGGTTCATGACTGCGCCCCTCCCGAGGGCATGCGAAGCAAAGGTTGATCGAATCGTGGGTGTTGCCTGTAAACGGTTACATCGTCTTCCAAAAAAAAGCCCCCTTCGGTCCTCGTCACGCGAGCGCGGGCGGCGCGGCGCCAGTGGGCATGCGGGAATCGGCGCTGGATTCGCGCGCGATCAACTCCGGCACCAGCGCCGCCAGCGCGTCCCCCACGCTTTCGCCCGCATACAGGTCGAGCAGCACGCGCATCGCGTGCGCCCCCAGCTCGGCGATGTTCACGCGCATCGTGGTCAGCGACGGCATGACGTAGCGCGCGAGCGGGATGTCGTCGAATCCGGCCAGCGCCATGTCCTGCGGCACGCGAACGCCGGCCTGGTTCAGCGCGTACAGGCAGCCGAGCGCCATCATGTCGTTGGCCGCGAACACCGCCTCCGGCCGCGGCACGATGGACAGCAATCGCTGCCCCGCCAGATGGCCGGAGGCCTCGCTGAAATCCCCCGGCAGCACCAGCGGCTCGGCGGCCGGATCGACGGCGAGCAGTGCGTCGCGGTAGCCGCGCAGCCGCTCGTGCGCGTCGAAGTTGTTCTCGGGACCGGCGATGAAGGCGATCCGGCGATGGCCGCAGGCCTGCAGGTGCTCGACCATCCGCCGCGCACCGCCGTAGTTGTCGATGCCGATCGCGACCTGCCCGGCCTGCGTTGGCTGCGAATTGATCAGCACCGCCGGCAGCGCGGCCAGGTTCTCGGTCAGGAAATCCAGATCCCCGGCATGCGGCGACATCACCAGCAGGCCATCGACCCGGCCGCGCATGGCGCGCAGGGCCGCCGCTTGCTCCTCGGGATGGCCGTGGTAGCTGGACACCAGCAGGTGCAGCCCGCGCTCGCGGGCGACCTGGTCGATGCCGCGCATCAGTTCCGAGAAGAATTCGCCGTGGAGGTCCGGCAACACCACGCCGATGGTGTGGGTGCGGCGGCTGCTGAGGCTGCGCGCGGCGTGGTGCGGGCTGTAGCGCAGCTCGCTGGCGACCGCCAGGACGCGCCGACGCACCGCTTCGGTGACGTTCTCGTGGCCGTTCAACGCACGCGACACGGTGGCCACCGATACCTTGGCCGCCCGCGCCACGTCTCTGATCGTCACACTCGATGCCATCGCCGGCCCATGTGTCCCGAAGCCCCGTTCACCGCAATGTAACCGTTTTCACAAAACGATGTAAAGCATGCCTGCCGACGCTCGAAGCAATCTGCAGTTAGACAGGCAAACCACTGAAATGAATGGATATTTTCAATTGTTGCGTCGCCGCAAAACACAAGCCAAAGATGCTGCGCCGCAGCATCTCAGGACGGGATGCGGATGGACAGCGCGTGGATGTCGGTCCGCATCAGATCGCCGAGCGCGTCGTAGACCGCGCGATGCCGGGCCACCGGCGAACGCCCGTCGAACGTCGGGCTGGCGATGCGGACGATGAAGTGCCCTCGCCCGTCGCGGGCACCGGCGTGTCCGGCATGACGATGGCTATCGTCGACGATCTCCAGCAACGTCGGCGCGAGCGCGACGACCAGGCGCTGGCGGATCGCTTCGATCCGCGCCTCGGGCGGAAGCGGGCCTGCGGCGAATCCGTCGCTCACGGCAGCACCTGCCGGAATGGGCGGACGTCGACGCGGGCATAGACGCCGGCCTCGACATAGGGATCGGCGTCGGCCCAGGCACGGGCCGCGGCGAGATGCTCGAACTCGGCCACGATCAGGCTGCCGGTGTACCCCGCCGGGCCGGGGTCTTCTGCGTCGATCGCCGGGAACGGCCCGGCCAGCAGCAGGCGGCCGGCGTCGCGCAGCGCCTCCAGCCGGGCCAGGTGCGCCGGCCGTGCCTGCTGGCGCCGCGGCAGCGAATCCGGCGCGTCATGGCCTTCGATGGCGTACCACATGCGGTCGATTCCTCGGACGGGGACGACAGGATAGTGGATCGCCGGTGGCGATCGTTCAGGCCCGGGGGGCGCCTCGCTGGACAGCGGCCGGATCAGCCCGTACTCTTGGCCCATCGTTTCGAGGCCGGCAAACGGCGTTCCCTCGACAGCGCCCGGGGCCGACAGCGGCCACCCGGCACCGCGACCGAGGCGCCGCCGACCCCTCCGGCCCCAGGCCCACGACCTTCACCACCCGCCACAGCCCTGCCGGATGCATGGGCCGCCGGGCGCTTGGTCGGACCCTCGATCCGCAACGCGCGTCCCGCCCCGTCCACATGGTCCGGGCCGTGCAACCAGTCCGATGCCTGTTCCGCCTTCCGGCCCGCGGTCCCCGCTCCCCCGGATGCGCCGGCACTCGGTGTCCGGGTCGGGGAAGGCCCGGATGCCGCGCGCGAAACGGTCCGCGACCCGGCCGTGCCTGCCGTCCCGTCCGTCGTCGATCGCCCTCGCCTTCGAATGCCATCGCCATGATCCGTTCGTCATGATCCTTCCGTCGCATGAGCACTGAGACCGCGCCCGTCCCGGCCGAGGAACCCGTCGCGCCGGCGCATGCGCCGCAGCAGCACGAGATGCCGCTGGCGACGGTGCTGGGGCAGCCGGTGCTGCAGATCCCGCAGGACCTCTACATCCCGCCGGACGCGCTGGAAGTCATCCTCGACGCCTTCGAGGGCCCGCTGGACCTGCTGCTGTACCTGATCCGCCGCCAGAACCTGGACATCCTCGACATCCCGGTCGCCGAGATCACCCGCCAGTACGTGCAGTACATCGAAGTGATGCGGGAAATGCGGTTCGAGCTGGCGGCCGAATACCTGGTCATGGCCGCGATCCTGGCCGAGATCAAATCGCGGATGCTGCTGCCGCGGCCGCCGAGCGAGGAAGGCAGCGAAGACGACCCACGCGCCGACCTGGTCCGCCGGCTGCAGGATTACGAGCGCTTCAAGCAGGCCGCCGAAGACCTGGACGCCCTACCCCGCATGGAGCGCGACACCTCGCCGGTGGCGGCGTTCGTCCCCGACCGGGCCAGTGTCAAGCTGCCGCCGCCGGTGCAGCTCAAGGAGATGCTGCTGGCGCTGCACGACGTGCTCAAGCGCGCCGAGCTGTTCACCGGCCACTCGATCAAGCGCGAGGCGCTCAGCGTCCGCCAGCGCATGACCGACGTGCTCGGCCGGCTGTCGGACGGCAGCTTCCATCGCTTCGAATCGCTGTTCGAAGTGCGCGAGGGCCGGCTGGGCGTGGTCGTCACCTTCCTGTCGATCCTCGAGCTGGCGAAGGAACAGTTGCTCGACATCGTGCAGGAAGCGCCGCAGGCGCCGATCTACGTCAAGTCGCTGGCGACCGGTCGCGACCGAGAAACCGTCTCCCGCGAGCTGACCAGCGAGTTCGACGACGCGGTCGAAGCCACCGGGGTTCCGGACGACGACACGTCGCCACCGTCGGCCTGACCGGGCCGTGCTCCCCTTCCGCTTCCATCCACCCCGCCCTCCGGCAGCCCACGCTCCAGCCCTTCCCATCCACGCATTCGGTTCCATGGACCAGACCCTCATCACCCGTATCGTCGAGGCCGCCCTGCTGGCGGCCAACCAGCCGCTGACCCTGGCCCAGCTCCGCGGCCTGTTCACGCTGGACGAACCGGCGCCGGACGGCAGCCTGGAGCAGGCGCTGGACGACCTGCGCACCACCTGCGCCGACCGCGGCATCGAACTGGCGGAAACCGCGTCCGGCTACCGTTTCCAGGTCCAGGCCGACGTGCATGCCTGGGTCGCGCGCCTGTGGACCGAGCGCCAGACCAAGTACACCCGCGCCACCCTCGAGACGTTGGCGATCATCGCCTACCGCCAGCCGATCACCCGCGGCGAGATCGAGCAGGTCCGCGGCGTGGCGGTCAGCAGCAACATCATCAAGGCGCTGGAAGAGCGCGAGTGGATCCGCTCGGTCGGCCATCGCGACGTCCCCGGGCGGCCCGAACTGCTGGGCACCACCCGGGCCTTCCTCGACTACTTCGGCCTCAAGAGCCTCGACGAACTGCCGCCGCTGTCGGAACTCAAGGACTTCGGCGAACTCGATCCGCAACTGACCTTCGAGGACCCGGACGCGCCGAAACCCGGCGCACTGATCGCCGCCGGCGTCGCGGACGACCGCGCGGATGCCGACGCGCGCTCCGAGGGCGATGAGATCACCGACGGCAGCGAAAGCGATGTCGATGCGTCCTCCGACGAAATCGAACCTACCGGCGACGCAGGCGCGGCATCCGACGCGGCTGCGGACGATGTCGAAGACAGCCCTCCCGAACACGAACACGACGCCGACACGGCGTCCGACACCCCACACGACGCTCTCGTCGCCGATGACGACAGCACCGGAGCCTGACATGAAAGAACACCCCACCCGTACCCTGTCGCTCAAGCGCGAAACCCCGGCCGCCGCTGAAGCGCCACGCCTGGAGGAACGCCTGCACAAGGTCCTCGCGCAAGCCGGCCTCGGCTCGCGCCGCGCGCTGGAGCAGCGCATCGCCGACGGCCTGATCAAGGTCAACGGCGAGACCGCGCAGATCGGCATGAGCGTAAAGGGCGGCGATCGCATCGAGATCGACGGCAAGACCTTCGTCGCCAGCGCGCTCACCGAGCCCGCACGCGTCCTCCTGTACAACAAGCCCGAGGGCGAAGTGACCACCCGCGAGGATCCCGAAGGCCGCCCGACGATCTTCGAGGCGCTGCCCGTGCTCAAGGGCGCGCGCTGGATCGCGATCGGTCGCCTCGACATCAACACCACCGGCCTGCTGCTGCTCACCACCGACGGCGAGCTGGCCAACGCGATGATGCATCCCTCCTCCGAGATCGAGCGCGAATACGTCTGCCGCGTGCGTGCGCCCGAGGGCGAGGACGTGGTCTCGGAGAAGATCGTCGACCGCCTGCATCGCGGCGTCGCGCTGGAGGACGGCCCGGCGAAGTTCGACGAGATCGAACGCATCGGCGGCACCGACTCGCACGACTGGTTCCGCGTCACCCTCAGCGAAGGCCGCAACCGCGAAGTGCGCCGGCTGTGGGAGTCGCAGGGCTGCCAGGTCAGCCGGCTCAAGCGCGTCCGCTACGGCGAGGTGGTGCTGCCGCAGCCGCTGCTCCGCGGCCAGAGCCAGGAGCTGCCGGCCGGACAGGTCGAGGCGCTGCGCAAGAAGCTCGGCCTTGAGGAAGGCCCGCCGCCGGCGCTGACCCTGCAGCCGGTGATCGGCCAGCGCAAGGCGGCCAAGTCCACGGTGCATGTCGGCCGCGACGGCCGCAGCCAGGCCTACGTCAACGGCCACAACACCGCCGACGAGGGGCGTGAACTGCGCCGTTTCGACCACGTTCGCGAAGACCGCGGTCGCGGCCGCGGCGGCAACAAGAAGCGCGGCGACTTGACCGTGAGCGGCGAAGCCGCGGCCCGCCAGGCGCAGAACAAGCCCCTCAAGCAGCGGAAGTCGAAGGGCGGGATGAAGCCGCTGCCCGAGGGCAACCCGGCCGCATTCCGCACCTGGTATGTGCCGGAGGGCGTGGAAACCGGTCCCTCGGGGCACCGCAACGCCGGCCCGCGCGGCCCGAAGAAGCCGTTCGGCCAGAAGTCCACAGGGCCGCAGAAGCAGGGCCAGCCGGCGGGTCGTACGGCAAAGCCTTACGGGCACCCGGGCAATGCGGGCTCATTCCCGTCCGATCATGCGAATGGCGGTTACAGCCCGTACGGCGATCAGGGGCCTCGCGGACCGCGTCCCGGCGGCGGCGGCCCCAAGAAGCATGGCGGCCCCCGTCCGGGCGGGGGTCGCCCTGGCGGCAACCCGCGTCCTGGCGGTGGCGGTCCCCGTCCGGGTGGTGGCGGTCCTCGTCCCGGTGGCGCTGGCGGCCCGCGCGGTCCGCGCAACAACGCCGGCGGTGGGCGCGGCCCACGCTGACGACGACCATCGCAGCGGAGCGCGATGCGCCGCTGCGAGATCGATCAATGGACGTTCGGCTATACTGCGCGCCCGCGCCGGAATGGCGGAATCGGTAGACGCAGCGGACTCAAAATCCGCCGCCCTCAAAAGCGTGTGGGTTCGAGTCCCACTTCCGGCACCACATGAAAAAAGCCGAGCAGCGATGCTCGGCTTTTTCGTGCTCCGGACTTTGCAAGCGGCTTCAGTTCACATGCTCAGGATAGCTGCAACCGGAGTAGTAAATGCGGCAGTCCTGGGAATATCGACCACATGCCTGCATCGCTGCACTTTCGGCTTGATCCACTTTTCCCGCCGTGCTGGTGATATTGCCGTTCGTGCCCCAAGCCAAGGCAATGCACTGATCATGGTAGGACTGACGGAGTTTGCACTTCCCGCCGTTTGAATTCCGCTTGCATTGCGACAAGGCTTCCTTCTCGGCAGCGCGCTTCGTCGCGAATGCGGTGGAGTAACCGTAAGCGCCAGCCGTCACCGCGACAGCGCCCCACCGCGTTTCCCACCGAGGCTCAGCGGATTCTTCCTCGCCGCCCCCGATCAGGGCGCATCCCTCCCACCCGGCATTGCCGCCGCCGGTCGGGAAATACCCATCCGGGCATCGCCCTTCGGCCTTTGCCTCCATCGCAAAGAGGCATGCGAACAAAAGCAGGGACGACAGAACGATCGAGAGCTTCTTCACGCGAACACCAGTTGTTCAGCCACCTCCGTGGAACCCGAAACCAAAAAATTCCCATGGCAACAACCGGAACATCCGCCAGCTGCGTCTTCAGCGGCCCGGAATCCATGCAAGCCCCACATCAATCCCGGGGCAGCAGGAAGTCGTCTAGTTCAAGCGAACAGGGTAACTACATGCAGAGTAGTAAAGCTGGCAGTTAGTCGTCTGCTGCGAACAGGCCGCAACCGCGTTCGCCTCAGCGTCGGCCCTGTCGGGCGAGCGGAAGGCGATTGCGCCAGCGTCTCCCCAAGCAAGCGCAGCGCATTGATCGTGGTAGCTGCCCTTGATCTTGCACTTCCCGCCGGTGCTTCCGCTTTCCTTGCACTTCCGGAGCGCGATCTTCTCGGCCTGGGACTTGCTCGAAGCCCCTTCTGCCGCACCAAACAGGCCGTTTCCGGTCGCAATGGCACCCCATCGCGTCTCCCACTCTTCGGCGGGTTCTCCAGCTCCGTTGCCCATTGGAGCGCAGCCTTGCCAGCCACTGTTTCCGCCGCCGATCGGGAAAGAGCCAGCAGGACAAATACCCTCCGCATGGCTTTGGCCCGACATCAGGAATAATCCAGACAAGGCGAGCGACACGAAAACGTCTAAGTAACGAATACTTGTCTTGTCCACTTTGCAGATATCAAGGCTTGTGACGCGAACTCTAGTTCACGTGTTCCGGGTAACTGCAACCAGAATAGTAAATGCGACAGTCTTGGGAATACTGACCGCATGCCTGCATCGCCAAATTTTCGGCCTGTTCCACCTTTTCCGCCGTATTGGTGATATTGCCGTTTGCGCCCCAAGCCAAGGCGATGCATTGATCGTAGTAGGCCTGACGGACCTTGCACTTTCCGCCATTTGAATTTCGTTTGCACTGCGACAGCGCTTCTTTCTCGGCAGCGCGTTTCGTCGCAAATGCAGTGGAATAGCCGTAGGCACCGCCGGTTACGGCCACGGCGCCCCATCTCGTCTCCCAGTGAGGCTCAGGGGGAGGCTCCTCGCCACCGATCGGCGCACAGCCTTCCCATCCGGCATTGCCTCCACCGATGGGAATGAAGCCATCAGGGCATCGTCCTTCCGCCCGAGCATGCGCGGGCAAGGAGAGGAACAGAACTCCCAACGCCAGGGAAAAGATAACTCGTGACAGATTCATGTACGTCCTCCATGCGCTGAAAGTAGCCCCAACCTTAGTCATCCCAGCGCAACAGACAATGAACACCCATCGCCGAGATCAGCTAGCAGGAGGTGTCCGATTACTTTCGGGCGCCGTGGCCAAGCCTCTGCTTCCAGAGTTTGGAGCCAAGTTCGCTGTTCCCTGATTCGGCATCCTGGTTCTGCCGAGGTCCGACGGAGGGGGCGATCTGTCAAGACCACCCTGTTGATTGGCGCTGTTGTACCTCGCGCCGGATTGTCCGCCTCCCTGATAGCCACTTCCACCACCGCCATAGCCGCCGGAACCTTCATGACCGCGGCCACGACCCCACCCACGATTCGTGGATTGATCGCCACTGATTTGGGCATAGGCAGAGAAGTTACCGAGGGTGCCCTGGAAGAAGTTGGCCACCATCGGCGGCGTGGAGACGATCAACACCGTCAGCAGGAGCCCGATGCCAC
This sequence comes from Pseudomonadota bacterium, assembly GCA_023392975.1. Taxonomy (GTDB): domain Bacteria; phylum Pseudomonadota; class Gammaproteobacteria; order Xanthomonadales; family Xanthomonadaceae; genus Lysobacter_I. Next base: position 18,755 of record JAEWNA010000219.1, read on the forward strand.
CCTGCTGGAGGGCCATGGAGTCCATGCCGTCCTTGATGTCCAGGCCGACGATCTTGCCCACCAGCGCACTGGCCCAGAATGCCTCTGCAACGGCGATGACGGTCTTGGTCGCGATCGCGATCATCGCGGCGAGCACGGCCATCGAGAACATCGTGCCAATTCCGTACAACAACCATCGCTGGAAAAGGGATTTGGTGACGTCGAAGAGCAGGCACAGGATGAAGATCGGTCCGAGACCGATGAACAGCGCCCAAGCCACTTCGTACATCAGCAGCATCGCGCCGCCGACCATCGCGGGACCAGCCGTACCGACACCCACCATCCACATGTCGCGCGTCTGGCGCTCGGTGAGCGCTTGGTCGCCTTCGACCTTGATGATGTCGATGCTCGACAGACCCAGCTGCATGTAGGCGAGGTTCTTGTCGATCATCTCCTTCGGACTGTCGCTGCTGTTTCCGGTCACAGCGGCCGTGATCGAGCCCTGCAGCTTTTCCGTCAGGAAGTTGTAGATCGAGGAATTCGTGGTCGCGAAGGTCATCGCCGCGGAGACGATGAGCAGCGCGCGCAGCGAGCTCATCAGGAATGCAAGGAACGACTCCCGGTTCTGGCCGGTGACGAACCTCAATCCCTGGAAGAAGACCCAGATCGTCATCAGCACCAGCGCGATGCCGCCAGCGGTCACGGTCACGGACCGCGACATGTCGAGCCCGAAGTGCTCGATCTCCGAATGGAGGAAGTCGTAGATCAGGACGAAGTACGCGAGGTCCCCGACCGATGCCGCCCCCGAAGGATGCAGGAGCTTCTGGAGCATCCCGGCACCCGCATGATCGAACGCCCATGCAATCACATCGAACATATATTCCGCCTTAGTCCTGTCGCCGTCTTCGGTTTCCGTAGGAATTGACGCCCATCACCCCGTCAAAGGCCTGCCCTGGTGGAACAAGGCAGGCCTATGGGAAGCACTTCAATCGTCGCACGTGATGTTGTTGCCGTCGCGGGTGCAGCGCGCGTCACCCTCGTTGATGGCAAGCGCACCCGCCAGTGCGGCGGTCGAGATGACCGCGCCAGCCGCGGACGCCAGCATGCCCTGGCCCTTGTCACCCTTCAGGGCGCGCTCGGCGAGGCTGTTCTGGTCGGTCTTGAGCGTCGCGATCATGGCGTCGTACATGGCCGCGCGCTGCTCGGACTCCTGGTAGTTCGCCAGGATCGTCTGCAAGCCGGCGGTCGCATTGGCCGTGTTCGAATCCATGCCGCCGTTCGTGCTGGCACCCGCCATCTGCAGCACCTGCTTCCTGATGTCTGCCCGGGTCTGATCGATGAGCATGTTCATCGCCTTGACCTGATCGTTGTACTTCTTGTTCTGGAAGATCACGATGTAGGTGCAGACCTTCTTCTGCTGATCGACAAGGTCGCCGTCCAGGGTCATGGTGAAGGCGGCGATCAGGTCCGAGAAGCCCATGCCATTGCCACCGCAGCGCTCGCTGACGCCCTCGGTTTCACTGCGCGGCTGGAAATGCTGCCCGAACGCGAGCTGCGCCTGCGAGAAGATCTGGTCCAGCTTGGTCAACTGCTGCTGGTAGTGCTGGTACTGGGAGACCCAACGTTCTGCTTCCGTGGCCCATGTGCCGACCTGCGCGATGAAATCGGCGATGGCACGACCCAAGGCCGTGCCATCGAACACCGGGATGCCGGCGCTGGCGTTGCCCGACGCGAGTGCGCAGGCAAGGGCAATGGTGGACAGGAACGGGGCTTTGCGTGCTTTACGGCGCGTGTGGTCGGTCTTCATGAGGCACCTCCGGTGTGGTTTCTGGGCCTGATTGCGAGTGGATATTCCGTGAACCTGAATGCAATTTGTATCCAATAGAACGTCTTAAAACGCGATTCCGGTCACAAAGTCAAGTTCCGACCGCCCGACGGCCGTCGCCGGACGGCTGAGCGGCACGTTTGCCGGACCCCTTGCGCTCGGCGTAGAACCGGTCGAGCCAGTCGTCGGGCTTGAGATCGTCGATCGCGACGCCCTTCTGGCTCGACGTCTCGTCGAGCAGCCGGTGCAGGATTTCGATGTTGTCGGTGGACGCCGAAATGACCGCCAAGGCGTCGTCCATGCCGCGCAGGTTGAGCTGGCAGACGCTGGAGGCGTGACCCTGCTTGACCAGGAAGCAGCGCGAACGCTCGTCGAGGCCCTTGACGACCTGGTATTCGGCGTCGGTGAGCTTCAGGCCGTCGATGTAGTCTTCGCGGCTGGCGTTCGGGTTCGGCAGCAGGATCATAGTCGCCGTCTGTTCGATCAGTGCCGCGGAGATCGAACTCTTCAGCGCATCTTCCGGGCTCTGGGTCGCGAAGATGCCGAGGCCGTTCTGCTTACGAATGGTCTTCTGCTTGTTCTTCGCGAACTCCTTCAGGCCGCCCTCGCCGTCGAGGATCTTCCAGAACTCGTCCATCACGTAGATCAGCGGACGTCCGTCGATCAATTCCTCGAGACGGTGCAGCAGGTAGTTGATGACCGGCACGCGCACTTCGGGGTTGTCGATGACGTCGGTGTAGTCGAAGCCGATGATGTTCGCCTTCTGCAGGTCGATGACGTCCTGCGGGTTGTCGAACACCCAGCCCAGCGAGCCGGCGTTGGTCCACTTGCGCATGCGTGCGAAGAGGCCGTCGTCGCCCATGTTGGGCAGGCTCTTCTGGAAGTTGGTCATGCTGCGCAGATGCATCGGCGTATCGAGCATGTTCTCGACGGCGCGGAAGATGTCCTCCTCGTCGCGCGAGGTGTACTGCTTCTTGCCGGCGAGCACCTTGATCAGATCGGCGAGGAACTGGACGTTCGCTTCGTTTCGCTCGCACTGGAACGGGTTGAAGCCGGTCGGCTGGCCGTTCTCGAGCGCGAGGTAGTTGCCGCCACAGGCGCGCACGAAGATCTCGGCGCCGCGATCCTTGTCGAAGAAGAAGATCGTGGGCGACGGGTTGTACTTCTGCACCTGGCTGAGCAGGAAGTTGATCAGCGCGGTCTTGCCGGTACCCGACTTGCCGATCACCATCGTGTTCGCGATCGCCTTCTCGCCGAGCGAGTTCTCGGCCGGATGCGTCGCGTGGAAGTTGAAGTAGTACGGCTGGCCGTTGGTGGTCTGCAGCGTGGTGACGCACTCGCCCCACGGGTTGTTGTCGCGCTTGCCCGAGGCGAAGTTGTGCAACGGCGAGAGGCCGAGGAAGTTGAGCGAGCTGACGTTGGCGATGCGCGTGCGGAACTTCCAGTTGGTCGGCAACTGGGAATAGAACGACGACGCGACGGCCAGGTCCTCCTTCGAGGACACGAAACCGGCGTTCGACAGTTCCGCGCGGGTGGTCGCGACGCGGTGGGCGAGCGTTTCCTGGCTGTCGGCGTAGACCGCCATGATGAAGTGGTACTCGCCGAGCACGAAATTGCCGGACGAGAGTTGGTCCATCGCGTAGTCGAGCTCGACGATCTGGCTGACGGCCTTGTCGCCGGAGGAGATCATCATGCCCTTGGTGCGCTCGAGGACCTTCAGCGCGTCCTGACGGCCCATGGGGCTGAACGAATGGGTCAGGATGTACTCGAAATCGAGATATTTCAGGCCGTTCAGGATGCCCGGATAGGTCCCGTCGACGTATTCCTTGACGTTGAGCACTGCGCCGAAATGATTGACCCCGGTCGGGGTGTTGATCACGAAGTCGCCGCTCTTGGACGTGAACATGTGCCGGCTGACCGGCAGGTAGTTGTAGATCGGCGCGTGCAGCACCGGCACCGGTTCCTCGATGCGGTTCAGCACGTAGCCGAGGAATTCGAGCGTCTCGGAAAACACGACGCCGTTGGCGCCTTCGTACATGCCGAGGCGATAGGGCGAATAGTCCTTGATCACGGCCTCGACGTTGCCAGCGAGCTCGTGCAGCTTGCCGATGGCCTGCTCTTCCTCCGCCTTGAGGCGCGCATGGTCGGCCGTCTTCTCCATCATGCGCTTGCTGCCCACGACCGGCCGATAGACCATGGTCAGGTACAGGTCGTTCTGCATGATCTTCTGCGAGGAGAGCGCGCTGTAGTAAGCGTCCGACATCTCCTGGTTGAAGCGCTGCCGGAAGTTGCTCTTGACGCTGACCCGGCGCCGGCGACGGATGTCGTGGACCCAGAAGGCGACGTTCACGAAGTCCGGGGCGCGAAGCGTCTGCAGCAGCCGGTTGAAGGTGTTGTGGCGATGCTCGATCTCCCACTCTTCGCGCCCGACGAACGGAAGGCCTTCCAGATGCCAGGACAGCAGATAGTCGCCATCCCGGGTCTTGATGACCGATGCCGAGACGTGCGACGAGAACGGGACGAACTCGCTGATGGAAGTATCTGCGTTGAACATGCGCTGGAAGATCCGGGCTGTGGCGGTGGAACGACGAACTCGGTGTGTTGCGGCATCGGGCGGCATGGTTCTCACCATGCCGCCGATGTTGTCCACGGGCCGGATGCCGGATCGCTCCGGATCTCCGGTGTCCGCCGGATCGGCCCCTGGACATCGTCGCCCCGGCTTCGCTTGAAACGAAGTCGGGGTCTAGGACGGGTCAAGCGTTCGCTTTTCCTCGGCTGGCGGCCTTGGCCGGCCCGGTCATCCTGCCGCTGAGGATGAACGGACCGGACATCCTGCGCTTCGCACCGGGGCGGGACAGGCGGTAGGCGTTCGGCGAGAACACCCACATCCCCCCGTGCTCCTTGACGTTGCGCGCCCGCATCTTGAACTGCAGGTTCAGGCCGAGCAGGCGGAAGATCATTTCGTCCCGCCGTGCCATCTGCCGCATCACGTAGATGACGATCGGCATGAGCAGCAGGTATTGCAGGCCGAAATAGAACCCCATCAGCAACGACCCGCCCGCACCGATGAAGAAGGGGATGTACGGCACCCCCATGAACATGGCGGGACGGGTGCAGCCGCGGAAGAGCACGTTCTTATGCATAGACGACAGGCAGGACGTTGACGATCATCGCGGTGCAGTCGGTCTCGGCGGTCGCGCCGTCGCCCAGCAGCAGCATGCCGGCGATCTGGCTGGCCGCACCGATCAGCAGGCCACCGATCAGGATCGGCGCCACGTCCGAGAT
>JAEWNA010000236.1 GCA_023392975.1 Pseudomonadota bacterium
GCGCGCTGCGCGCGCGCCACCCGGTGCTGCTGGCCGCGGCCTGCGGGCTGATCCTCGCCGGCCTCGGCCTGACCTTCGGCGACGGCATGTTCGGCACCGGCTACGAGCAGGCGCGCAATTTCGTCCAGGGCCATCCCCACGCCGGCATCGAGTTCGGCCCACTGAAATGGCTGGCGAACCTCGTGTCCTACGCCGCCGGCATCCCGGGCGGCCTGTTCTCGCCGGCGCTGGCGGTCGGCGCGGGCATGGGCCACGATCTGGCACTGCTGTTCCCGGGACAGGACTCGACCGTGTTCGTGCTGCTCGGCATGTGCGCCTACCTCGCCGGCGTCACCCAGGCGCCGCTGACCTCCGCAGTGATCTGCATGGAACTCACCGACAACAGCGACATGACCCTGCCGATCCTCGCCACCGTGCTGCTCGCACGCGGCGCCTCGGCGCTGGTCTGCCGCACGCCGATCTACAAGGGGCTGGCGCAGTTGCTGCTGGCTGCACAGCCCGCTGAGCCACCCGCGCCCGCCACTGCACCGGGAAAGACCGCGTGAGCGCCGAGACGCGCTTCGATGGCCTGCTGCTCGGCGCCTCGCTGGCGACGCTGGACGGGCCCGGCTATGGCGCGATCGCGGATGGCGCGCTCGGCTGGAAGGACGGCCTGCTGGCCTTCGTCGGCCCGCGCGACGCGTTGCCGGCGGCGCCGGAGACGCTGGCCGACGAAGTGATCGAAGTCGACGGCGGCTGGGTCACGCCGGGGCTGGTCGACTGCCACACGCACCTGGTGTTCGCCGGCGACCGCGCGCACGAGTTCGAACTGCGCCTGCAGGGCGCGAGCTACGAAGACATCGCCCGCGCAGGCGGCGGCATCGTCTCGACCGTGCGCGCGGTGCGCGAGGCGGACGAGGACGCGCTGCTCGCGCAGTCGCTGCCGCGCGCACAGGCGCTGCTCGCCGACGGCGCGACCACGCTGGAGATCAAGTCCGGCTACGGCCTCGACTTCGCCGGCGAACGCCGCATGCTGCGTGTCGCACGCCGCATCGGCGAGACACTCGGCGTGACCGTGCGCACCACCTTCCTCGGCGCGCATGCGCTGCCGCCGGAATTTTCCGAACGTGCCGACGCCTACATCGATGCCGTGATCGACTGGCTGCCGCAGCTGCAGGCCGAAGGGTTGGTCGATGCAGTCGACGCGTTCTGCGAAGGCATCGGCTTCACGCCCGCACAGACGCGACGCGTGTTCGAGGCCTCACGCGCGCTCGGCCTGCCGGTGAAGCTGCACGCCGACCAGCTCAGCGACCTCGGCGGTGCGGCGCTGGTCGCGGAATTCGGCGGTCTGTCCGCCGACCACGTCGAACACACCAGCGACGACGCCGTGCGCATGATGGCCGCCGCCGGCACCATCGCGGTGCTGCTGCCCGGCGCGTTCCACTGCCTGCGCGAGACGAAACGCCCGCCGGTCGAGGTCTTCCGCACGCACGGCGTGCCGATGGCGGTCGCCACCGACGCCAACCCCGGCACTTCGCCGCTGCTGTCGCTGCGCCTCGCGATGTCGCTGGCCTGCACGCATTTCCGGCTGACGCCCGAGGAAGCCCTGCGCGGCGCCACCACGCACGCCGCGCGCGCGCTCGGCCTGCACGATCGCGGGCTGCTGCGCGTCGGGATGCGCTCGGACTTCGTGCTGTGGGACGTGCGGCGCCCGGCCGAACTGAGCTACTGGCTCGGCGGCGACCTCGCCCGCCTCGTCGTCGCGGGCGCCCAGCGGCTGTCCGCTTCCTTCTGATCGCATCCCACCTCACGGAGCGCGCCATGCGACGCCACCTGCTGCTTCCCGCCCTCCTCGCCGTGCTGACCACCGGCCTCGCCAATGCCGGCGATGCGACGCCCGCCGCGCGGAAACTCGCGCAGGACGCGGTCATCGTCGATACCCACATCGACGCACCGACCGAACTGGCGAAACGGTGGCTCGACCTCTCGCAGGCGCAGACCCGCGAGTTCGATTATCCGAAGGCGCGCGCCGGCGGCCTCGACGTGGCGTTCATGTCGATCTACACCTCGCCCGGCCAGGACGCCGACGGCAGCGCGTGGAACGTCGCGCACCGCATGATCGACGGCGTGCAGGCACTGGCCGCGGAACATCCGGACAAGTTCGCCGTGCTGCGCTCGCCGCACGACGTCGATCGGCTGCGCCGCGGCGGCCGCGTGCTGTTGCCGATGGGCATGGAGAACGGCGCGCCGATCGGCGACGACCTCGCGAAGCTGCACGTGTTCTTCGATCGCGGCGTGCGCTACGTCACCCTCGCCCACAGCGACAACAACCGCATCGCCGATTCGTCCTACGCCACCGAAAAGCATTGGCACGGCCTGAGCCCGTTCGGGCGCGAGGTGGTGGCGGAGATGAACCGGCTCGGCATGATGGTCGACGTTTCGCATCTGTCGGACGACGCGGTCGCGCAGTCGGTCGCACTCAGCCGCGCGCCGGTCGTCGCCACGCACTCGGCGTTCCGCCACTTCACGCCCGGCTTCGAGCGCAACCTCAGCGACGACCTCGCCAAGGCCATCGCCGACAAGGGCGGCGTGATCCAGGTGCCGTTCGGCAACGCCTTCGTCGATCCGGCCTCGGCCGCGCGCACGCAGGCCTACTTCGTCGCCTACAACGCCTACCAGCGCGAGAAGGCCGCCGGCCGCACTGCGCAGACCGTCGCCGAGTTCGACGCCGACTGGGAGCGCACGCATCCGCCGCTGCCGGTCAAGCTCGACGCGGTGCTCGACCAGATCGACTACGGCGTGAAGCTGGTCGGCATCGACCACGTCGGCATCGGCTCCGACTTCGATGGCGTCGACGGTGCGCTGCCCGACGGCCTGAAGACCGTCGCCGATTACCCGAACCTGATCGCCGGCCTGCAGGCGCGCGGCTACGGCGACGCCGACCTGCGCAAGCTGCTCGGCGACAACCTGCTGCGGGTGTGGCGGGCGGTCGAGGACGTCGCCGCAGCGACGAAGCCGGGGCGCTGAGCATGTTCGGCTTCTTCCGCAGGAAGCCCGGTCCGCCGGCGCCGCCGCCGGAACCGCCCGCACCGTCGATCCCGCCGCTGCATCCGCTCAATCCGGCCGAAGCGTCCGTGCTGGTCCTGCGTGCCAACGACGGCAGCGCCGCAGAACAGCGCTTCAACATGGTCGATCTGTTGCTGCAGGCATTGCAGGAAGCCGAAGTGCCTGCGCACCGCCACGGGGACGCGCTCCTGCTCGACGGCGACCTGATCGTGCAGCCACGCTTCGTGGAAATGGAAGGCGCGAACGGCCGGATCCGGAGTACGACGACCATCCAGGCCAATCACCCACGGCTGTACCCGGACGGCCTGTTCGAGTATCAGCATGGCTTCGGCGTCTCACCGGAAGACGCACTCATGAACGGATTCCGCGGCTGGGTGGCGATGGACCATGTCACGCTGGCCGGCGCACTGCAGGACAGGCCCGACAGCTGCCTGATCATGCGGATGACGCTCGCGGACGGCCGCGAGCGCCGCGTGGTGATGGGACCGTTCTCGCATTACATGGCCGAACCGCCGGAGGCCGGCACGGCGGCCGCCGAAGAAGCGGAGAAGTTCTGTCCGTGCTGTCTCTTCTCGAGCGTGCACAAGGCGCTCGATTCCCTGGTCGAGGCCCCGGGCACCATCGGGCTGCGTCTGTTCGCCAGCCGGAGCGGCGACGACACCAGCGCGGACTGCCGGGCCAACGGCCTCGATCATTGCGACGGCGCCGACGCGCTGCGGCATTACGCGGCGGAGTGGCTGCCCAAGGGCAATTTCGAATTCCGCAAACAGTACGTGGTCATCCACGACTTCCCCATTCCCTGACCGGCGCCCGCGCCTAGGACCCACATGACCGTCAACGACACCCTCGACCGCTTCTTCGGCAAGCCCGTCGTCGAATTCCGCATGGGCGACACCGTGCCCGCCCGCGACGCCGTGCGCACGCACGCCTTCCGCCTGGCGCAGGACTACGATTCGGCCGAGAGCCAGCGCGAACTGCTCGACGCCTTCCTCGCCCAGGTCGACACGACCGCGATCGAAGCGCTGGTCATCGGCGCGTGGAGCGAAGCGCACGACACGTCGCCGCAGGAATACCTCGATACGCTGATCGAACGCCGCGCCGAGTTGCCGGCGCTGCGCGCGCTGTTCGTCGGCGACATGACCTTCGAGGACTGCGAGATCTCGTGGATCATCCAGACCGGCTACAACCCGCTGCTCGCCGCGTTCCCGCAGTTGCGCACGCTGCGCATCCGCGGCAGTTCCGGCCTGACCCTCTCGCCGTTCGCGCACGATGCGCTGGAGGAACTGGCGATCGAATGCGGCGGACTGCCGCGGGACATCGCCGATGCGATCGCCGGCTCCACGCTGCCCGCACTGAAGCGGCTGGAACTGTGGCTGGGCGACGAGAACTACGGTTTCGAGGGCGACGCGGAGACCTACGACCGGCTGCTCGACGGCATCGATGCCTCGCGGCTGGACTACCTCGGCCTGCGGGATTCGCAGATCAGCGATGCGCTGGCGCAGCATCTCGCCGGTCGCGCGTGGCTGGGCCGGCTGGACACCCTGGACCTCTCGATGGGCACGATCGGCGACGTCGGCGCGCAGGCGCTGTGCGAGAGCCCGCACCTGGCCGGGCTGAAGACGCTCGACCTCAGCCATCACTACATCGGCGCCGAATGGCAGGCGAAGCTGAAGGCGCTGCCCTGCCGCGTCGTGCTGGACGATCCGCAGGACGAGGACGACGGGGAGCGCTACGTCGCCGTCGCCGAGTGAAACGGCACGACGCGCCGCTGGCGGTGTTCGGTGCGCCCGGGCATCGCCGCATCGTCCGGTTGCAGCACGCGCTGCGCGAGCGCGGCCTGCGCCCTGCGGCGGTGATCGACTACGCCGAACGCCTGCACCCAGCGGCGCCGCCACTCGAGTTGCCATCGGCGGACGACGGCACGCCGACGATGATCAAGCTCGACGCGCCGGCCGCCAGCACGGACCTGTACGCCGCACTGGCGCGGCGGGGCCATCGCCTGCTCGAACGCGATGGTCCACCGCCCGGCGACATCGACGGCCACGCGCTCGCGCATCGCGATCTGTGGTTCGCGGGCTTCGCCGACCTGCTGCGCAAGATCGCACGCGAGGCAGACACCGTCGCCGGCCCGGTCCGCTGGCTGAATCCGGTCGAGGACCTCCTGCGCATGTGCGACAAGTGGGCCTGCCGCGAGGCGCTGGCGGTGGCCGGTGTCGACGTGCCGCCGGCGCTGGGGCGCGTGGCCTCGCATGCGCACCTGCATGAACTGCTCGATGCGCACGGTTGCGATCGTGCGTTCGTGAAGCCGCGCTACGGCTCGGCGGCCGCGGGCGTGGTCGCGTATCGCCGGCATCGCGACGGCCGCGAACTCGCCTGGACCACGGCCGAAGTCGTGGAGGACAACGGGCGCGCGCAGCTGTTCAACCGCCTGTCCCCGCTGCGCTACACCGACCGCAAGCGCATTGCCGCGCTGATCGACGCGCTCGCCGCGCAGGACTGCTATGCGGAGGCATGGATTCCGAAGCCGCGCGCCGCGGGTCGTGCGGGCAGTTGCTACGACCTGCGCGTGATCGCCTTCGCCGGCGAACCGCGGCAGCGCACGGCACGCATCGCGGATGCACCGATGACCAACCTGCACCTGGGCAATCGCCGCGCCGATCCGCGGTCGCTGCTCGACGATGCGGGGTGGGCGCGGGTCGAAGACACGGTTCGAGCGGCGGCGCGCGCGTTCCCCGGCAGCGCGATGATCGGCTTCGACGTGATTCCCGGGCGCGACCGCTGCGTCGTGCTCGAAGCGAATGCTTTCGGCGACGACGTGCAGCACGCACGCTGCGACGGCGCGGAACCGGCCGACGACCAGGCCGACTGGGTGCTCGCCGGCCTCGCAGAGGCGCCCGCACGCGAGGCGCGGAGGCATGGCTGACGCGCGCGCGCCGGTGTTCGACATGCACGCGATCGTCGGCAGCCACGACGTGCTGTTCGTCGTGCTCGACACGCTGCGCTTCGATGTCGCGCAGGATCGCTTCCTCGCCGGTCGGCTGCCGACGCTGGCGCCGCATCTGCCGCCCGGCGGGTGGGAGCGACGACACACCCCTGCCACGTTCACCTATGCCGCGCATCGCGCCTTCTTCGCCGGCTTCCTTCCCACCCCCGCACGGCCGGGCCCGCATCCGCGCCCGTTCGCGCTGGCGTTCGCCGGCAGCGAGACCATCGACGCGAACACCTGGGTCTTTGCCGACAGCGGCGACATCGTCGGCGGCTTCGCGGCGCTGGGCTACCACACGCTGTGCATTGGCGGCGTCGGTTTCTTCAACCCGGCGAATGCACTGGGACGCGATCTGCCCGGGCTGTTCGCCGAAGCGCACTGGCGGCCGGAATTCGGCGTGACCGCGCTCGATTCCACCGAACGACAGGCCGCGTTGGCCTGCGCGCGGCTGGATGCGGACGATCTGCGCGGACGTCGCTGCTTCACGTTCCTCAACGTCTCGGCACTGCACCAGCCCAACCGGCATCACCTGCCGGGCGCCGTCGAGGACGATCCCGGGACGCAGGCAGCGGCGCTCGAATACGTCGATGCCGCGCTGGCGCCGCTGTTCGCGGCCGCCCGCCGGCGCGCGCCGACTTTCGTCATCGTCTGCTCCGACCACGGCACCGCCTATGGCGAGGACGGCTACCATGGCCATCGCCTCGCCCACGACGTGGTGCTGCACGTCCCGTACGCGCACTTCCTGCTGACCCCGTGAACGCCTCCCTCGCCCCGCCATCCCTCGAAGCGCTGCTGCGCGCACCGCCCTACCAGGCCTATTCCTATTCCTATCCGCACAAGACCGCGTACCGCACGCTGCCCGCGCCGCGCGATCTGCGCGCGGTGTGGGCGGACGAGGCGCGCGATGCGCTGTTCCTCTACCTGCACATCCCGTTCTGTCCGTACCGCTGCGGCTTCTGCAACCTGTTCGCGCTGGCGAAGCCGAACGACGACACCGTCGAACGCTACCTCGACCAGCTCGACCTGCAGCTGGCGGTCACGACCGAAGCGCTCGATGGCCCGCGCTACGCGCGCTTCGCGCTCGGCGGCGGTACCCCGAGCCATCTGACGACGCCGCAGTTGGCGCGCCTGTTCGCGTCGCTGCGCCGCCACGGCGTCGATCCGCGCACGCTGCCGTCGGGCATGGAGGTGTCGCCGGACACCGTCGATGAGGAAAAGATGGTGCTGTGCCGCGAGGCCGGCATCGACCGGATCAGCATGGGCATCCAGAGTTTCAGCGATGCCGAGGTCCGCGCGCTGGTCCGTCCGCAACAGCGCGACGAAGTCGAGCGCGCGATCGCCGCGATCCGCGCGCAGCGCTTCCCGACGCTCAACCTCGACCTGATCTACGGCATCGCCGGCCAGAGCGTCGACAGCTTCCTCGCGTCGATCGAGCACGCGCTCGCGTACGTACCGGAGGAGTTGTATCTGTATCCGCTGTACGTGCGTCCGCTCACCGGTCTCGGGCGGATCGATGCGGCCCGTGACGCCCCGGAGGCGCCGGACCTTCGCCCGGCGCTCTACCGCGCCGGCCGCGATCGCCTGCTCGCCGCGGGCTACACGCAGGTGTCGATGCGCATGTTCCGCGCGCCGCACGCACCCGCCGACGGCGCCGGTCCGGCCTATTGCTGCCAGGACGACGGCATGGTCGGCATCGGCTGCGGCGCGCGTTCCTACACGCAGTCGCTGCACTACGCCGACGAATACGGCGTCTCGCGCCGCAGCGTCGCCGCGATCCTCGCCCGGCACCTGACCCTCGGGACCGCCGATTTCGCGCAGGTGCGCCACGGCTTCGCGCTCGACGGCGAGGAACGGCGCCGGCGCTACGCCATCCAATCGCTGCTGGTGAGGCCGGGGCTGGATCTCGACGCCTGGCGCATGCGTTTCGGCAGCGAGGCCTTCGACGACCTGCCGCAACTCGCCGAACTGGAACCACTGGGGCTGGCGCGGCGCGAGGGCCGCGTGCTCGCGGCGACCGATGAAGGCCTCGCCCGTGCGGATACGCTTGGGCCGTGGCTGGCGTCGACGACGGTCCTCACGCGCATGGCCGAGTATGCGCAGCGCTGATATGCGGACGCCGCCGGCCGCCTTCGCCGAACTTCAGCGCGATGCCGCGATGCCCGCGCATCTGTCGCTGCTCTATCGCGGCCGCCTGAGCAGTTGCAATTACGACTGCGCCTACTGCCCGTTCGCCAAGACCCGCGACACCCGCACGACACTGCAACGCGATGCCGCCGACCTGGCGCGTTTCGTCGACTGGGCGACGGCGTGGCAGCGGCCGCTGTCGATCCTGTTCACGCCGTGGGGCGAAGGTCTGGTGCGGAAGCACTATCGCGAGGCGATGATCGCGCTGAGTAATCTGCCGCACGTGCAGCGTGTCGCCATCCAGACGAATCTCTGCATCGGCCTGCGCTGGCTGGACGCGGTCGATCCGCGCGCGTTCGCGCTGTGGTGCACGTGGCATCCCACCCAGGTCCCGCTGGAGACGTTCGTGTCGCGATGCCACGCGCTGAACCGGCGCGGACTGCGCTTCAGCGTCGGCATGGTCGCGCTGCGCGATGCGTTCGACGACATCGATCGCCTGCGCGCCGCACTGCCGGCGGAAGTTCCGCTGTGGCTGAACGCCTTCGACGGTCGCGACGCCGGTTACTACACCGCGGACGACATCGCGCGCCTGCTGCGCATCGATCCCCACTTCGGCTACAGCCTCGACCCGCCACCGAGCCTCGGCGCGCCCTGCGCCACCGGCGAACGCGTGTTGTCGGTCGACGGCGACGGCCACGTGCGGCGCTGCCATTTCGTAGCCGAGCCATTGGGCAATCTCTACGACGGCAGCTTCGCCGGGCGACTGGGGCCTCGTCCCTGCCCCAACAGGATCTGCGACTGCTTCATCGGCTACGTCCACCGGCAGGACCTGCCGTTCGCGACCGCCTATGCCGGGGGCCAGCTGGAGCGGGTGCCGGCGACCGGCCGCTGATTTCGCTGCTCCCGGAAACGCGAAACCCCGCCGGAGCGGGGTCTCGAAGCGGATCGGGCGGGCCCGATCACTCCTTGGCGGCGGCCTTCTTCACCGCGGCCTTCTTCGCCGGCGCCTTGGCGGCGGGCTTGGCGGCGGTCTTCTTGGCGACCGGCGCGGCGGCGGTGCCGGCGGCCTTGGTCACGGCGTGAGAACGGGCGTTGCCGTAGCTGGAGTTGTAGCGCTTGCCCTTGGCGGTCTTGCGGTCGCCCTTGCCCATGTCGAAATCCTCGTCGATGACTGTCTTGAAGCGGTGTGAACGTGCTTGATGCGGATCCGCGGCGATCCGCGGGCCGCGCATGCTACCACGGCGGGGCCGGACGGGCCCGCCGGGTGGGGTCACCGGTCTCAGCCGACGTCGGCCGCGGCGGCCAGGTGGGTCAGTCGCAGGTTGGCCACGTGGGCCAGCGCGACCAGGGTCCCGCCGGAGGTCATCACCAGGGCATGCAGCACCGCCGACGCGTGCAGCGGCGGGTAGAGGACGCCGAACCACAGGGCCGCGAGGCCCGGCAGCAGCAGTCCCAGGGCCCGGACCTCGCGGTGCCGGCGATAGCCCCAGACCACGCTGAACAGGCCCACCAGCGAGGCGAAGATCACGAACCACTCCTCGGCGTCCTCGCTGAGCCAGGTCGCGACGCCGATGCTGGGCAGGATCGCGATCAGCAGCGGCAGCAGCGCGCAATGCACGGCGCACAGGAAGGAGCCGGTCGCCCCGAGCCGGTCGAGCAGGACGCGATAACGATGTTCCATGACGACGCTCATGCCTCTGCGGGAGCCCCGCTTTCGCCGCGACGACCGCGGCCCAGCGCGAACACCTGGGCCAGCAGCGCGCAGCCGACCAGGGTCCAGACGATCATCGCGCCGCTGGGCAGGTCGAGCAACGCCGACAGCACCAGGCCGGAGACGTAGCCGGCGACGCCGATGGCGTAGGCGATGCCAAGCCGACGGCCGAGGCTGACCGTGCCCAGCGCGGGCACGATCAGGCTGGCGAACACCAGGTAGACGCCGACCAGCTGCACCGAGGCCGTGATCGCCAGCGCGAACAGGCCATAGAACAGCAGGCCGCGCGGCTCGCCGCGCTTCCACGCCATCACCCCGATCAGCACCGCCGACAGCAGCGCCGCCGGGATCAGCTGGCCGTAGCTCACCCAGAGGATCTGCCCGACCAGCAGGTCCTTCAGGTGTTCGCCGCCCTGCGGGTTGTTCGCCAGCAGCAGGCTGCCGGTGGCCGCGAGCACGAACAGCGTGCCGATCAGCGGCTCCTGGTACTTCGGCCAGCGCTTGTCGGTCCACGACAGCAGCGCCGCGCCGAGCAGGCCGGCCGCCGCCGCCGCGACCTGCACGCCGTAGCCGTGTTCGTCGATGCCGAGGAACTGCGCCAGGATCACGCCCAGGCCGGCGACCTGCGCGATCGCCAGGTCGATGAAGATGATTCCGCGCGCCAGCACCTGCCGGCCCAACGGCACATGGGTGGACAGCACGATCAGGCCGGCGACGCAGGCCGGGCCGAGGATCGAGACATCAAGGCCTTCCCAGTTCAGCGTCACTTGGCCGCCCCGAGCAGCTTGGCGAGGGTCGAATCGAAGAGGCCGAACAGGTCCTTCGACTGCGCATCGCCGCCGACCGTGTACGGCAACGTCACCGCCGGCACGCCGGTGCGTTCGGACAGCCAGTTGGCCGGCTTCGAGTCCTGGTAGGCGGCGCTGATGATCGCCAGGGTGTTCGAGGCCTTGGTCGTCGCGATCAGGCTGGAGAGGTGCGCGCTGGTCGGCGGCACGCCGGGCTTGGGTTCGAGCGCGCCGATCTGCTGGATGCCCAGCCAGTCCCACAGGTAGACCCAGCTGATGTGGTGGACTACCACCTTGCGGCCGCGCAGCGGCGCGGCCTCGGCCTGCCAGCGCTTCATCGCGGCGGTCCAGCGGCCGGAGAAGTCGGCGAGACGCTGCTGGTAGACCGCGGCGTTGGCCGGATCGAGCTGCGCCAAGCGCGCGTCGAGGCGCTGCGCGATCACCAGCACGCGGCGCGGATCGAGCTGCACGTGCGGGTTGCCATCCGGGTGCACGTCGCCGTTGGCGCGGTCCAGCGCGGTCGGTTTCTCCAGCGTCTTCACCTGCATCGCCGCCATGAACGAGCCGGCGCCCGAGGCGACCTTCGTGTTGCCGGACTGGCGGATCAGCTGCGGCAACCAACCCACTTCCAGTTCGGCGCCGGTGCAGACCAGCAGGTCGGCGGCGCGCAGCTTGGCGATCAGGCTGGGCTTGGCCTCGATCACGTGCACGTCCTGCAGCGCGGACGTGGCGACATCGACGTCGACCTTGTCGCCGGCGAGTTCGTGGACGAGCGAGCCCCATTCCGGCTCGCAGGCGAATACGCGGAGCTTGGCTTGCGCCGGCGCGACGGCAGCCGCGCCGAGCAGCAGCGGCAGGCACAGACGGAAGGCGATGGACTTCATGCTGACAGCGGGCATGGTGGCGGCGGGCATGACGACAGACATGGAGATCGGTTCCTCAGAACTTGTGGGCGCCGTGCGCGCCGAGGCTGGTCTGGTACTGCAGGGTGACGGCGTTGTCGGTGTCGTCGGCGTTGGGGCGGTCGCGACTGAGCTGCAGGCGGAACAGGCTGAATTCGCTGTTGCGCCAAGTCAGCTCGGCGGTATGGCGCTCCGGATCGAACGGGCTGGCAAACGGGCCGCCGTCGTCCGCCCACAGATGGTCGTAGCGATAGCCAATGTCCCAGGTGCGGTTGAAGCGGTAGACGGCTTCGAGATAGGCGCCACGACGCTGGCCGTTCCACAGCGAGGTGATGGCGGGGTCCTCGGGATCGACGTAGACGCCGTCGCGATCCTCGTGGAAATACTCGCCGCGCAGGGTCACGCCGCCGTCCTTGAAGTTGCCCTGCGGCGCCCATTTCCAGGTCGCGTCGGCGAGATAGAGCCGGCCCTTGCCGCTGAAGCCGTCCTCGGCGCCGTCGGCCTTCGTGCGCAGCATCGACACACCGGCCAGCCATTCGTTCTCGCTGCCGACCGAGCCGCCCAGATGCGCGAACAGGCTGCGCGTGCCGATGCCGCCGTTCTGCGCGCCCGCGGCCGGGAAGCGGTCGCCACGGAACACTTCGCCGCCGAATTCCAGATAAAAAGGAGTCGGCGCCAGCCAGCGCAGCTGCACGCCGTCGTCGCCGTACTGGTTGCCGAGGAACGCCTGGTAGGCCAGCGGGCGGTCCGCGAAGTTGTCGGTGTGGGTGTGGTGGCTGTTGAGGTAGCCGATGTTCGAGTAGAACCGGCCCAGGCGCAGGTTGAAGCCGGCCGGCAGGCTCGTCGCGTCGATGAACGCTTCCTCGATGCCGACTTCGTCCTGCCCGTCCTCGGTGCCGACCGCCAGCGTGATCTGGCCGTAGAACTTGTCGTCGATGTTCGCCGACATCGACAGCTCGCTCTCGCCCAGCGACAGGCCCTGCGGCGACGGGCCGCCCTCGCCCACCAGCGGGAAGCCGGCACGGGAATAGACGTCCGGATCCAGCGAGTGATGGCTGTAGCTGCCGTTGAGGATCAGGCTGATGGCCGGATTGAAGGCATTCGCGTTGCCACCGGAGGATGCGTCCGGCGCAGCGGCGACGGAGGCTGGCGCGGCATCGGCGGCACCGGCCTCAGGCGCAGCGAAGTCGTCGACGGCGACATCGTCCGCGACCCCCACGGCGACATCGTCGGCAGACGTCGCCGCCGGCGCCGTTGCGGGCGCCTGACCGCGCAGACGCGCGAGCTCGGCCCGGTTGGCCGCGGTCTCGCGACGCAGCGCCTCGACCTCGGCGCGGAGGGCGCGGAGCTGCTCGGCCATGG
>JAEWNA010000280.1 GCA_023392975.1 Pseudomonadota bacterium
GTGCGCTGCTGCGGGCGATCGGCGTGCGCCTGCGCGAGGAGAAGGCGGCGATCGCGGCGATCATGGCCGCCGACATGGGCAAGCTGCGCCGCGAATCCCTCGCCGAGATCGAGAAGTCCGCCGGCGCCTGCGACTACTACGCCGACCACGCTGCGGACTACCTGCGCGACAGCACCATCGCCACCGAAGCGAAACGCAGCTACGTGACTTACGAGCCGCTCGGCTGCGTGTTCGCGGTGATGCCGTGGAACTTCCCGATCTGGCAGGTGTTCCGCTTCCTCGCGCCGGGCCTCATGGCCGGGAATGTCGCCGTCCTCAAGCACGCCACCAACGTGCCGCGCTGCGCCGACGCCATCGCCCGCGTGCTGCGCGAGGCCGGGATGCCCGAGGGCGTGTTCGGCGTGCTGCACATCGACAACGAGATGGCAGGGAAGGTCATCGCCGATCCGCGGGTGAAGGCGGTGACCCTGACCGGCAGCGACCGCGCCGGTCGTTCGGTCGCGTCCACCGCCGGCCGCAACCTCAAGAAGTGCGTGATGGAGCTGGGCGGCAGCGACCCGTTCGTGGTGCTGGACGACGCCGACCTCGACGTCGCCATCCCGGCCGCCATCGCCTCGCGTTTCGGCAACGCCGGCCAGACCTGCATCGCCGCCAAGCGCTTCATCGTGACGCCCGGCATCGCCGATGCGTTCGTGCAGCGCTTCGTCGAGGCCGCGTCGAAACTCGCCGTCGGCGATCCGATGGCCGACGCGACCACGCTCGCCCCGATGGCCCGCGCCGACCTGCGCGACGAGATCCATGCGCAGGTCGAGCGCAGCGTCGCGGCCGGCGCGCAGTTGCTGCTCGGCGGCGTGCCGGGCGAGGGCGCCTGCCACTACCCCGCGACCATCCTCGACCGCGTCGTCCCCGGCATGCCGGCCTACGCCGAGGAACTGTTCGGCCCGGCGGCGGCGATCCTCCGCGCCCGCGACGACGAGGACGCGGTGCGTCTCGCCAACGACACCGACTTCGGCCTCGGCGCCAGCGTGTGGACGCGCGACCTCGCGCGCGGCGAAGCGGTGGCGCGCCGGCTCCAGGCGGGCGCGACCTTCGTCAACGCCATCGTCCGCAGCGACGTGCGCCTGCCGTTCGGCGGCACCAAGACGTCCGGCTTCGGCCGCGAGCTGGCCGAACACGGCATCCACGAGTTCATGAACATCAAGACGGTGTACGTCGCCTGAGGGCGGCATCGCCGACCATCCTCTGCAAACGGAAAAGGGGGAGTGCGCCATGCAGGAAGAAGAGGCACTGTTCGATTGTTCGTTGGAGCTGAAGCTCACGAAGGCCGAGATCGAGGCGGTCACGGCGGCCGTGCATGCGGCGCTGGGGGTCGGCGAGGACCAGGCATCGATCCAGAAGGACCCGCTCGACGACTGCATGGAAGTGACCCGAAAAGTCGGCAAACGCTCGTATTTCGAGCAGGAATTGGTCTATCCCGAACCGACCAACCCGCTGAATCCGATCCACCTCATTCCAGCACCGATCATGGTCCGCTACGAATGCACGATCTACGAAACCAAGAAGATGTGCCCGGGGCATGCGGATGCGAAATGGCGATGGGAAACCTGTGAGCGCAAGCCCGGTGGCTGAACGCGGTCGTCTCGCGTACGGGACTCGAAGCGGCCATGCCCGTTGATCCCGGCCGGGACCGTGGTCGGTCCCGGTTCCGGACGATCCGCCGCCTGCTGGTCTATAGCCTGCTGATCGTCGCGGCGGTGGTATGGCGCCCCGATCGCGCGCTGCGCACGGCGACCGGCATGGCCGCGCACGACCTGTGCTCGGAAACCTTCGTCGCCGGCATCGATCCGGCGAACACCTGGGAGGCGAGCATCGTGCCGCGACCGGGCGTCGCCTGGCTGGCGTGGGGATTGCGCCACCGCGTCGATCGCGACCGTCGCGAAGCCGGTGCGTCCTTCCTCGGCCTCGTGCCGAGCCGCGCGGTGTTCCGCCCGCACTGGGGCTGCGTGCTGGTCCACGGCGACGAGCGCATCGACGATCCGCCTGCCGTGCCAGTGGCGCAGGCCGCTCCCGGCATCGAAGGCGGCGTCGACATGCCGGCGGGCCTCGTCGCGGCACCGACGCCGGCGCTCGCGGCGGCGCTCGATGCCGCGTTCGCCGAGACCGACGCGCCCCCGCATCGCGGCACGCGCGCGGTGGTGATCCTGCACGAAGGCCGGCTCGTCGCGGAGCGTTATGCGGCCGGCGAGGGCATCGACACGCCGATGCTCGGCTTCTCGATGACCAAGTCGGTGACCAACGCGTTGGTCGGCGTGCTCGTGCGGCAGGGTCGGCTCGACGTGAAGGCGCCCGCGCCGATCGCCGCGTGGCGGCAGGCCGGCGACCCGCATCGCGCGATCACGCTCGAACGGCTGATGCGGATGGACAGCGGCCTCGCGCTGGACGAGACCGGCAGCGGCTTCGATCCGTCGAACCAGATGTTCTACGACGAGTCCGACATGGCGGCCTATGCCATGTCCGCGCGGCCGATCGCGCCGCCGGGCACGCGCTGGGCGTACAGCAGCGCGAGCACGCACCTAGTGTCGCGCATCGTGCGCGACGCGGTCGGCGGCGACGGCGCTGCCGTGCAGGCGTTCGCCGCCCGCGAACTGTTCGCGCCGTTGGGCATGCGCCACGTGACCTTCGAGATGGATGCGACCGGCACGCCGATCGGCGCGCACTACCTGTACGCGAGTGCCCGCGACTGGGCGCGGTTCGGGCAGTTGTACCTCGACGACGGCGAGGTCGGCGGGCGACGCCTGCTGCCGGCCGGCTGGGCCCGCTGGTCGTCCGAACCGACGCTGGGCACGGCCTACGGCGCCGGCTGGTGGACCAACCGCGGCGACGACGAAGCGGCGGTGCACCGTCGCGCCGTCGGCATCCCCGCGGATGCGTTCTTCGCGATGGGCAACCTCGGCCAGCGCATCGCGGTAGTGCCGTCCGAGCATCTGGTCGTGGTCAGGTTGGCGCGGGCGCACCTGCACTACGGCGACGCGGCCGGGTTCGAGCGCCTGGTCGTCGACACGCTCCGCGCGTTGCACGCAGAGCGCTGACCGCCACGCCGGCGATGCGACATTCCGCTGTGCAAGCCGCAATGGAACGGCGAAAATGCGACGGCGGTCGCGTCGGACGACATGGCCATCCCCTCGCACGCATCCCCACAGGAGTTCCCATGCGCCTCGCTCCGTTCGCGCTCGCGGCCGCCGCCGCGCTGCTGTTGCCCTTCGCTCCGTCCATCGCGCGCGCCAGCGGTGACTGGGGCTGCGTCCCGGCGGTGATGGCGGTCAACGACGACTACGGTTACGGCTGCGCTGGCACCGCGGTGCTGACGCCGGCCAACGACACCCGCATCAACCTCGTGCTGCTGATGGCCGATCGCCACGGCGGCCTGCGCACGTATCCGCCGAAGCGCGAACCGATGCAGGCGCCGCCGCTGCCGGTGCCGGTGTCGTGGGAAGACTTCGCCGCGCGGATCGGGCCCGCGGGTGCGACCGGCGACGAACCGCAGGGCTGGGTGCTGCAGGGCGAGGGCACGGTCTGCGTCAGCAACGACACCGGCACCGAGGCCTTCATCGCGGCGCTGGCGGCGGATCGCGGCGTCTCCGCCGACGAACGCGAACGCCTGGACGCGGCCCGTCGGCAGGCCGGCTGTGCGGCTGAAGCAGGCGCGCCGTCGCCGCTCGACGCCGCCCTCGACGGCGCGATCCGCTCTGCGTCGGGCAAGGCGTTCCTCGCTTATCTGAAGGCCGCCGCGGCGTTCTACGCCGGCGACCACGACGCCGCGCCGTTCATCGCGCTGGCGAAGTCGAAACAGCCGTGGGTGCGCGAGGCGGCGCGCTACATGATCGGCCGTACCTGGGCGCTCGCGGCACAGACGAACGGTTTCGGCGAGTACGGCGAACTGGCGTTCGACAAGATGGACGGCAAGGCGCTGGACCGGGCCGAGGCTGCGCTCAAGGACTACCTCCACGATTACCCGCATGGCGCTTACGCCGCGTCGGCGCAGGGTCTGCTGCGGCGGGTCTACTGGCTGGGCCAGGACAACGTGAAGCTCGCCGCCGCCTATCGCGCGCAGATCGATCAGACCGACGCCGCGCAGCGCAACCTGCCGGACGTCGACCTCGCGCAGGAGATCGACGCGAAGCTGCCGGCCGAGGCGTACCGGCTCGAATCCGCCGGCCCGGTGCTGCTGGCGATCGACGACCTGCGCCGCATGCGCCACGCCGAGTACGACAAGTCCGGCAAGCGCGACCTCGGCCGCGACGAACTGGTGGCGCAGCGCGCGCGCTTCGCCTCGATGCCGGGGATGCACGACTACCTGCTCGCCGCGTACGCGTTCTTCGTCGAAGGCTCGCCGAAGGCCGTGCTCGAACTGCTTCCGGCCGCGGATGCCGGCAAGGGCGGCGCGCTCGACTCGCTGGACTTCAGCCGCCGCGCGCTGCGCGCGCTCGCGCTGGATCGGCTGGACGATCCAGGGGCGCGCGATGCGCTGGTCGCTCTCTTTCCGCGCGCGACCGCACCGCTGCAGTCGCCGACGCTGCAGCTGGCGCTGGCGATGCACGACGCGCGTCACGGCCATCTCGATCGCGTGTTCGCGGCCGGGTCGCCGGTGACCGATCCCGAACTGCGCGAGATCCTGCTGGTCAACGTCGCCGGCCCGGACCTGCTGCGCGCCCGCGTGGCCGACACCACCGCGACCGCGCGCGAACGCGGCGTCGCCCGCTACGTGCTGCTCTACAAGTCGCTGACTCGCGGCCGCTACGCCGACTTCCTCGCCGCGGCGAAGGGCACGCTGCCGCCGCCGACCGCCGAGCCGGACCGCTATTTCAAGCTCGAACAGGCGCCGCCGCTGGGCGATTTCGCATGGACGGGCACGACGCAGGGCTATCGCTGCCCGTCGCTGGTCGCGGTCGCGACGACGCTGGCGAAGACGCCGGCCGACGTCCAGGCCTCGCTGTGCCTGGGCGAATTCGCGCGACTCAACGGCTACGACGGGTTCGTGCTCGACCGGCAGCCCGCGGCGACCGAGCTCGGCGGCTCGCCGACACAGTTCCCCGGCAAGCCGTTCGCGCGGCAGGCGATCTACCAGCGCGTGATGGCCGATGCGACCGCGACGCCGCAGGATCGCGCCTATGCGCTGTATCGCGCGGTGCAGTGCTACGCGCCGTCGGGCGCGAACGACTGCGGCGGCGAGGACGTGCCGGTGGCGACGCGCAAGGCGTGGTTCACGCGACTGAAGCGCGAATTCCCGAGCTCGCCGTGGGCGCAGTCGCTGCAGTACTACTGGTGAATACCGGCGCCGCCGCGCGTGCGCTGGCAGCGGTGCTGCTGACCCTGGTGCTGCCGTGCGCGCCCGTGCGCGCAGCCGCCGGCGATGCCACGGCGCGCGTCGACGCCATGCACTACGACGCCTTCTGGCTGTGGGCGGGCGTGAAGCCGCAGCCGGCGCTCGCGCGGGCGAAGACGCTCTACCTGCTGGACGGCGAAGTGCAGGCGACGCCGTCGGTACGGCTCGCGGCCCAGCGCCCCGCACTGCCGCGGGTGCGTCACGCGGATGTGTGGATGGTCTACCGCGTGCAGACGCTGCGCTGGACGCCGGCGATCCACGCGCAGGTGCTGGCGCGGCTGCAGCGCTGGCGCGCCGCGGGCAACCGCGTGGTCGGCGTGCAGATCGACTTCGACGCACGCACGCGTCACCTCGACGAATACGCGGCTTTCCTGCGCGACCTGCGCGGCCGACTGCCGCCCGACTGCCGGCTCGGCATCACCGGCCTGCTCGACTGGAGCGCGAACGGCGACCCGGCTGGCCTCGAAGCGCTGGCCGGCGTGGTCGACGAGATCGTCCTGCAGATCTACCAGGGCCGACACGTCATCCCCGGCTATTCGGCCTATCTGGCTCGCCTCGATCGCCTGACGATCCCGTTCCGCATCGGCCTGCTGCAGGGCGGCGAGTGGACGCCGCCGCCGACGCTGGCCCGGCATCCGCATTTCCGCGGCTACGTCGTGTTCCTGCTGAATCCGCCACCCGGGCAACCTCGGCGTGCCGACACGGACGTTGTCGATCCCGCCGACCCCCGGTCCATGCGAGGCCGTCCGCCATGAAACGTCGCCTGCTGCTGGGGTGCCTGTGCCTGCTGCCTGTCGTGGCGTCCGCGCGGTTGATCCCGACGCCGACCTACCAGGACCTCCACGACCGTGCCGACGCGGTCGTCATCGCGACGCCGCAGGCCACGACTGACACCGACGAGCACATCGCGCTGCCGGGCCTGCATCCCGACGTGCCCGCGACCGGCGTGAACACACCGCTGCGCGTTAACGCCTGGCTGAAGGGTGCCCCGGACGCGACGCTGGTGGTGCATCACTATCGACTGGCGGATCCCGCGCAGCCGCGGGTCAACGGACCGCTACTGCTCGACTTCCGGCGCGAAGATGCACAGACGCTCTTGTTCTTCCTCGTCCGTGAACCCGACGGCCGTTATGCTCCGGTCGCCGGCCAGACGGACCCGGCGGGCTTCTCGGTGTTCCGGATCGATCGGGGGTTGTAACACCATGGCTGTTTGTTTGTCGGTCAAAAACGACCAGCTCCCATAACGAGATGCTCCCTCAGTCTTCCTGGTTATTTGCAATGCCGCTGCGCCAGGTGTACAGCTGGCGATGGCGCCAAGCCGGCGCCGCTCACCGACAAGGAAGAGAGGCAGTCATGCGCAAGTCGAAAGTCGTCGCGTTATCCGTTGCACTGCTGGCAGGAGCCGGGGTGATAGTGGGATTGCAGGCCTATCCACTGCCGCCCGAAGGGTACGAAACCTACGAGGTGTACTACAACAATGCCGCACATACGCTGCAGGTCGGCGTCCGTGGCGTCGCACACGACCCGAGTTGCGGTACCTGGCACATCACTTGGGGAACGGTCACTCCGTACCGACAGGTTTTCGTGGAGAAGTGTCCGATTATTCTCCGCTGAATTCTTGTCGCGCGGGACCAGCGCGGGCGGGCGGTCCGCCACCGCCCGCGCACCGACACCGTATCAGTTCACGGTATCCAGCCACTCCCGCACCAACCCGGGCACGATCTCCGTCGCCGGGCCGCGCAGCATGCGGAAGCCCCACGGCAGGTCGTCGACCTCGAACGCGCAGACGAGCTTCTCCGCGGTCGGACTGGCGTAGCGGGTCAGCGAGGCGGCGGGGTAGACCGACAGCGAGGTGCCGACGACCAGCACCTTGTCCGCCTCGCGCACGTGGCGTGCGGCGACGTCCATCATCGGCACGTCCTCGCCGAACCAGACGATGTCGGGACGCAACTGCGTGCCGTCCTCGCACAGGTCGCCAGGACGGATCGGGTCCGCGCCGAGATGCCGCCGCAGCCGTCGTGGCGACGTGCCGCGCGCCCAGGCCAGTTCCCCGTGCAGGTGCACCACCTGTGTGGAAGCGCCGCGTTCGTGCAGGTCGTCGACGTTCTGGGTGACGACCACGACCTCGTATTTCGATTCCAGTTCGGCGATCGCCAGGTGTGCAGCGTTCGGCTGCGCTTGCGCGGCACGCGCACGACGCTCGTTGTAGAAGTCCAGCACGAGTTCCGGATGCCGACGCCAGCCTTCCGGGCTGGCGAGCTGGCGCCAGTCGTGGTTGCGCCACAGCCCGTCGGCGTCGCGGAAGGTCGGCAGGCCGCTCTCGGCGCTGATGCCGGCGCCGGAGAGGATGACGATCTTGTCCCGGGGCATGGCATATGCCATTTCAGTCGACGCTCCAGAAGAGACCGAGATACAGGAGAGGCGAATCTTCGGGCGATATCAGCACATGTAATGTGTAGCTCCATGAACGTTCATGTGGTTCCACTTCCAGATGGACTCTGGACTGAGGAAAATCCATACGCAGCAACGTCTCCAAGCCATCAAGGGTTTGCGCTGCCTCGAATATCCGTTCCAGTGATCTATTCCCGCAGACGCATGAAAAGAACTCCAGGAGATCATCTCGTGAGGATGCGGATCCGGGAGTCCACCAGGATGGCAGTTCACGCGATATCTCGAGAGTGATTCCACCTTGATCCCAGATCGTGGATGAGACGGCTGAAATTCCGCCTAGAAAACCGGCCACGCCGCTCGGCAACAATGAGCGAAGGAGCTGATGGAAATCCGCCTGTCCAGGGTGAAGGGATATCATCATCAGCGATTGGCACTCACTTCATCGTCGGCATCACGAACTCGGCGTGGCGGACGTCGTCCGGCCAGCGCGCGGTGATCGTCTTCAGTCGCGTATAGAAGCGCACGCCGTCGGGGCCGTGGACGTGCAGGGGGCCGAAGATCGAGCGTTTCCAGCCGCCGAAGCTATGGAAGGCCACCGGCACCGGGATCGGCACGTTCACGCCGACCATGCCGGCCTGCACGCGATGCGCGAACGCGCGCGCGGCACCGCCGTCGCGGGTGAAGATCGCGGTCCCGTTGCCGTACTCGTGTGCGTTCACGAGTTGCAGCGCGGTCTCGAAATCCGGCACGCGCACGATGCTCAGCACCGGGCCGAAGATTTCCTCGCGATAGACCGTCATCGCCGGCGTGACATGGTCGAACAGGCAGCCGCCGAGGAAGAAGCCGTCGGCGTGGCCGTCGACCGCATGGCCGCGGCCGTCGACGACCAGCGTCGCGCCCTCGGCCACGCCGGCGTCGACGTAGCCGCGCACCTTGTCGCGATGCGTGCCGGTGACGAGCGGGCCCATCTCGGGGTCGAGGCAGCCGGGACCGATCTTCAGCGCGGCGACCTTCGGCGCCAGCTTCGCGACCAGCGCATCCGCGGTGGCGTCGCCGACACAGACGGCGACCGAGATCGCCATGCAGCGTTCGCCGGCCGAGCCGTAGCCGGCGCCGAGCAGCGCGGAGACCGCGCCGTCGAGGTCGGCGTCGGGCAGCACGACCATGTGGTTCTTCGCGCCTCCGAGCGCCTGCACGCGCTTGCCGTTGGCGCTGCCGCGGGCGTAGATGTACTCGGCGATCGGCGTGGAACCGACGAAGCTGATCGCTTGCACGCGCGGCGCGTCGAGCAGCGCGTCGACCGCGACCTTGTCGCCGTGGACGACGTTGAACACACCGTCGGGCAGGCCGGCCTGCTTCAGCAGGTCGGCCATGAAGTTGGCGGCGGACGGATCTCGTTCCGACGGCTTCAGCACGAACGTGTTGCCGCAGGCGAGGGCGACCGGGAACATCCACAGCGGCACCATCGCCGGGAAGTTGAACGGCGTGATCCCGGCGACGACGCCCAGTGGCGCGTACTCGGTCCACGAATCGACCTCGCGGCCGACGTTCATCGAATGCTCGCCCTTGAGCAGGTGCGGGATGCCGCAGGCGAACTCGACGACTTCGAGGCCGCGGGTCACTTCGCCACGCGCATCGGACAGCACCTTGCCATGCTCGGCGGTGATGATCGCCGCGAGGTCGCCGGCATGGCGTTCGAGCAGTTCCTTGAACCGGAACATCACCCGCGCGCGGTTGAGCGGCGTGGTCTCGGCCCAGGCGGGAAACGCGGCGGCCGCGGCGTCGACCGCGGCGCGCACGTCATCGACGGTGGCCAGCGGCACGCGCTTCGTCACCGTGCCGGTGGCGGGGTCGAAGACGTCGGCATGGCGGTCGGAACGGCCGGCGGTGTGGGTGCCGGCGATGCAGTGGGGAATCGAAACTGCGGTGACATCGGCCATCGAAGTACTCCCGGCGACTTGGTTCAGGGGTCAGTCCGCGCCTGGACAGGTCAGCGGCATTGCGCAGTCACCCACTCGACGAAGTCAGGGTCGGCCGCATTCGCTTCCGCGAGGAGCACCGAAGCCGGTCGCTGAGGAGACTTCGCATGATGTTCGGCGAATGCCGAGAAGCCGGCATTCGCGGGTCTTTCGTCGTCCGGATACTCGATGGCTTCGAGTGGTCCGTGTCCACTCGCGAGGAGCCAGAGATAGTCGTCGAAATCTTTCGCGACGACGCCGACCGCCCCCTCCGAGCCGAGGAACACGATCGGCTGTTCCAGGAGCGGACGATCCTGCCGATGCAGCCAGGAGGCGGCATGGCCGCCCGTTCCATCCTGGCCGAACACCCGCAGCGTGCTGCCGTCCGCTTCCGGATTCCCGGTCCACGCCTTGAACCAGCGGTTCGACTCGTCTTCGGGGAGGAACGCATCGAATGGCTCGAAGTCGATGCCGTCGCCCTCCGCATAGTCGAAGTCGAGTCGGTGCAGTCGTTCCAGCAACTCCGGAAGCAGGTTCGACTCGAAGCCCGGGCGAGTCATGGACGGGGTCCTGTCAGCGCCTCAACCCAGCGCCTTCTCCGCCGGCACGTATTCGTAGCCGAGGTCGTCGGCGACCGCCTTGTAGGTGATCTTGCCGGCGTGGACGTTCAGGCCATTGAGCAGGTGCGGGTCGTCGAGCAGCGCCTTCTTCGCGCCCTTGTTCGCCAGTTGCACCGCGAAGGGCAGGGTGGCGTTGGTGAGGGCGAAGGTGGACGTGCGGGCGACGCCGCCGGGCATGTTCGCGACGCAGTAGTGGATCACGCCGTCCACTTCGTAGGTCGGGTTCTGGTGGGTGGTGGCCTTCGAGGTCTCGAAGCAGCCGCCCTGGTCGATGGCGACGTCGACCAGCACCGAGCCGGGGCGCATCAGGCTCAGCTGCTGGCGCGACACCAGCTTGGGCGCGGCGGCGCCGGGGATCAGCACCGCGCCGATCACCAGGTCGGTGTCGGGCAGGCGTTCCTCGATGGCGTCGTGGGTGGAATAGATGGTGGTCAGCTGGTGGCCGTAGATCTCGTCGAGGTACTTCAGGCGCTCCAGCGAGCGGTCGAGGATGGTGACGTGGGCGTTCATGCCCATCGCCATGCGTGCGGCGTTGATGCCGACCACGCCGCCGCCGATCACCATCACCTCCGCCGGCTTCACGCCGGGCACGCCGCCGAGCAGCACGCCCGAACCGCCCTGCGCCTTCTCAAGCGCGTGGGCGCCGGCCTGGATCGACATGCGGCCGGCCACTTCCGACATGGGCGCCAGCAGCGGCAGGCCGCCCTTGCGGTCGGTGACGGTCTCGTACGCGATGGCGGTGCAGCCGGACTTCACCAGCGCCGCGGTCTGCGCCGGGTCGGGCGCGAGGTGGAGGTAGGTGTAGAGCACCTGGCCGGGACGCAGCATCGCGCATTCGACCGGCTGTGGCTCCTTGACCTTGATGATCATGTCGGCGCGCGCGAAGATCTCCTCCGCGGTGTCCACGATCTCGGCGCCGGCCTTCACGTACATCTCGTTGGTGAGGCCGATGGCCTTGCCGCCGTCGCGCTGCACCATGACCCGGTGGCCATGGCTCACCAGCTCGCGCGCGCCCGCCGGGGTCAGGCCGATGCGGTATTCGTGATTCTTGATTTCCTTGGGAACGCCGATGAGCATGGCTGGCTACCGTTCAGAGGGTGGGCGAGGCGCGCATTAGGCCGTTTCCCGGATCACATGCGCAAGCGTCCGGAAGATGCGGTCGATGTGGCCCCGGTCGAGGATGAGCGGCGGCGACAGCGCGATCACGTCGCCGGTCACGCGGATCAGCAGGTTTTCCTGGTGGAAGCACCGTGTGAAGACGTCGTAGGCGCGGGCACCGGGCGCGCCCGGACGCGGCGCCAGCTCGATCGCGCCGATCAGGCCGATGTTGCGGATGTCGATCACGTTCGGGAGGCCGCGCAGGGCGTGGATGGCGTCGGCCCAGGCGTCCTCCAGCGTGATCGCCTGCTCGAAGAGGTTTTCCTCGGCGTAGGTGTCCAGCGTCGCCAGCGCGGCGGCGCAGGCCAGCGGGTGGCCGGAGTAGGTGTAGCCGTGGAACAGCTCGATCATCTGCTCCGGGCCGTGCATGAAGGCGTTGTGGATGGCGTCGGACACGAACACCGCGCCCATCGGTACGCAGCCGTTGGTCAGGCCCTTGGCGCAGGTGATCATGTCCGGCTTCACGCCGAAGCGCTCGGCGGCGAACGCCTTGCCGACCCGGCCGAAACCGGTGATGACCTCGTCGAAGATCAGCAGGATGCCGTGCTTGTCGCAGATCTCGCGCAGGCGCTTGAGATAGCCGTCCGGCGGCAGGACCACGCCAGCCGAACCGGCGACCGGTTCGACGATGACCGCGGCGATCGTGCTGGCGTCGTGCAGGGCGACGAGGCGTTCGAGGTCCTCGGCCAGCTCCAGCCCGTGCGCGGGCAGGCCGCGGCTGAAGGCGTTGCGTTCGATGTCCAGCGTGTGCCGCAGGTGGTCCACGCCCGGCAGCAGGCTGCCGAAGAACTTGCGGTTGTTGGGCAGGCCGCCCACAGAAATGCCGCCGAAGCCGACGCCGTGGTAGCCCTTCTCGCGGCCGATCAGGCGGGTGCGCTGGCCTTCGCCGCGGGCGCGATGGTAGGCGAGGGCGATCTTCAGCGCGGTGTCGACCGACTCCGAGCCGGAGTTGGTGAAGAACAGGTGGCCGAGGTGGTCCGGGGCGATCACCTTCAGCCGCTCCGCGAGGGTGAAAGGCAACGGATGGCCCATCTGGAAGGTCGGCGCGAAGTCCAGGGTCGCGATCTGCTGGCGCACCGCCTCGACGATCCGCGGCCGCGCGTGCCCGGCGTTGACGCACCACAGGCCGCCGGTGGCGTCGAGGATCTCCCGGCCTTCGACGTCGCGGTAGAACATGCCTTCGGCGCTGGCGAGGAGGCGCGGGTGCGCCTTGAACTGGCGATTGGCCGAGAACGGCATCCAGAACGCGTCCATCGCGTCCGGCATGCGGGTGGCCTGGGCCGCATAGGCGGCGCCGAGGGGAGAGGAGGCGGTGTCGTCGCGCATGGGTGGGGTCCTGAGCCGAACGGATGCCCGAAAGCTTAGCGCGTTGAAAAAACTTTACAACGGGTCCGGATTTGCCGAAAAATGCTGCACAGCCGTACGGGTGTAAAGTATCCCGCTACACCAAAGTCGACCGGAACCCATGGATATCGGCGCACGCCTCCAGCTCGTCCGCAAGAACAAGGGCCTCAGCCAGCGGGAGCTGGCGAAGCGGGTCGGCGTCACCAACAGCACCATTTCGCTGATCGAGCAGAACAAGGTCAGTCCGTCGGTCAGCTCGCTGAAGAAGGTGCTGGACGGGATCCCGATCTCGATGGCCGACTTCTTCACCCTGGACATCGATACCCGGCCCACCGACCAGCCCTTCTACGGCGTGGACGAACAGCCCGACATGGGCAGCAACGACATCCACTACTTCCTGGTCGGCCACCATCGGCCCCGGCGCCAGATGTGCGTGCTGCGCGAGGTGATGGAGCCGGGCAGCGACACCGGTTCGGGGATGATCACCCACGACGGCGAAGAAGGCGGGGTGGTGCTGGCGGGGCAGGTCGAGATCACCGTCGCCGACCAGGTGCGGGTGCTGGGCCCGGGCGAGGGCTATTACTTCGACTGCCGCAAGCCGCACCGCTTCCGCAACCTCGGCGACTGCGACGCGGTGATCGTCAGCGCCAGCACGCCGCCGACGTTCTGATACCCGCTTCCCGGAGATACCCCGCATGAGCACCGCCCCTGACACCCGCGAACGATGGCAGGCGCTGGCCGAAGGCCTCGACCTGCGCAGCCGCGCCCTGATCGACGGCCGCTTCGTCGATGCCGCCGATGGCCGCACCTTCGACTGCATCAGCCCGATCGACGGCCGCGTGCTGGCCCGGGTGGCGCGCTGCGGCAGCGAGGACATCGCCCGTGCCGTGTCGGCGGCGCGGCGCAGCTTCGAGGCCGGCGTCTGGTCGGAGACCAAGCCCTCGTATCGAAAGAAAATTCTCAGCAAATTCACGCAACTCGTTGAAAAAAATGCGGATGAACTGGCCTTGCTCGAAGCGCTCGACATGGGCAAGCCGGTCACCGACGCGCGCCAGGTCGACGTCGCCGCGACCCTCCGCTGCCTGTCCTGGACGGGCGAGGCGATCGACAAGGTCTACGGCGAGGTGGCTCCCACCGGGCCGGACGAGCTCGGCCTGATCACCCGCGAGCCGCTGGGCGTCGTCGGCGCGATCGTGCCGTGGAACTTCCCGATGCTGATGGCGGCGTGGAAGATCGCGCCGGCGCTGGCGATGGGCAATTCGGTGGTGCTCAAGCCATCCGAGAAGTCGCCGCTGAGCGCGATCCGGCTGGCCGAACTGGCGCTCGAAGCGGGCCTGCCGGCCGGCGTGTTCAACGTGGTGCCCGGCTTCGGCCAGGAGGCCGGCGAGCCGCTGGCCCTGCACATGGACGTCGACGGGCTGGTGTTCACCGGCTCGACCGCCGTGGGCAAGCATCTCCTGCAGTGCGCCGGGCGCTCGAACATGAAGCGGGCCTACATGGAATGCGGCGGCAAGAGTCCGAACCTGGTCTTCGCCGACGCGCCGGACCTGGGCGAAGCCGCGAAGGCCGCCGCGCTCGGCATCTTCTACAACCAGGGCGAGGTCTGCACCGCCGCTTCCCGGCTGCTGGTGCAGCGGTCGATCAAGGACGAGTTCGTGGCCGCCGTGGTCGAGGCCGGCCGCGGCATGCAACCGCAGCATCCGCTGGAACCCGGCGCCCGGATGGGCGCGATGGTCGACGAGGGCCAGACCGCGCGCGTGCTGGACTACATCGCCAGGGGGCAGGGCGAGGGCGCCCGGCTGGTGCTCGGCGGCGGCCGCGCCGACGTGGTGGCCGGCGGCTGCTACATCGAGCCGACGGTGTTCGACGATGTCGCCCATGACCACACGATCGCGCGCGAGGAGATCTTCGGGCCGGTGCTGTCGGTGATCGCCTTCGACGACGAGGCCGAGGCCGTGCGGCTGGCCAACGACACCGACTACGGTCTTGCCGCCGGTGTCTGGACCCGCGACATCGGCCGCGCGCACCGGGTCGCCCGCAAGCTGCGCGCCGGCAGCGTCTGGGTGAACTACTGGGACGGCGGCGACATGACCGCGCCGTTCGGCGGCTACAAGCAGTCCGGCAACGGCCGCGACAAGTCCCTGCACGCCTTCGAGAAGTACACCGAAGTGAAGGCGACCTGGATCAACCTGGCGACCTGATCCCGCGCAGAGGCGCGTCCGCCGGACGCCGACTGCGTGGGCGGTCCGTGCACCTTTGGCGCCGGGACGGTGTGGTATCGTTTTCCGGTACTCGTGCGCTTCCGGACCGCTGGACGGCCGCCATCGTCGGCACTTGCGTGAAGACCGGGCGCACGAGCGGCATGCATCGCGTCGGAATTGCGGTCCGGAGTCGCATCCGCCTACCGGGTCGACGGAACGGAGGTTGGAGCGGATGACAATCCTGATCGTTGACGACGACGAGTCCATCCTCGCCGCGCTCAAGCTGTTCCTGACCAGCGAGGACATGACCTGCACGCTCTGCAGGTCGCCCGCAGAAGCGCTCGACGCAGCGCGTCGCCAGTCGTTCCAGCTGGCGATGGTCGACCTCAACTACGTCCAGGACACCACGTCCGGCAAGGAAGGCCTGGGCCTGATCGCGAGCCTGCGCGAAGTCAACGAAGACCTTCCGATCATCGCCATGACCGGATGGGGCACCGTCGGGCTGGCGGTCGAGGCGATGCGGCTGGGCGCCGCGGACTTCATCGAAAAGCCCTGGGACAACAACCGCCTGCTGACCACGCTGCGCACGCACCTGAAACTCGGTGCCACGCAGGGGCGCGAACGCCGGCTGCGCGCGGAGAACGCGCTGCTTCGGCAGCAGGGCATGCCGGGCCGGATCGTCCACCGGTCGAAGGAGATGCAGCAGCTGCTGGCGATGGCCGAGCGCGTGGCGCAGAGCGCGATCCCGGTGCTGATCACCGGCGAGAACGGCACCGGCAAGAGCCTCCTGGCCGACCACATCCATCGCCATTCGGCGCGCGCGAGCGGACCGTTCATCGCGGTCAACATGGGGTCGCTGTCCGACGCCACGTTCGAGAGCGAGATGTTCGGCCACACCAAAGGCGCCTACACCGACGCCAAGGTCGAGCGCGTGGGGCGGGTCGAACTCGCCGACCAGGGCACGCTGTTCCTCGACGAAATCGCCAACCTGCCGCTCGCCCAGCAGGCGAAGATCCTGCGCCTGCTGGAGGAACGCAGCTACGAGAAGCTGGGCAGCTCCTACACGCGGCAGGCGGACATCCGCTTCGTGTCGGCGACCAACGCCGACCTGCACGCGCTGGTGGAGGAACGCAGCTTCCGGCAAGACCTGCTCTACCGCCTCAACGGCGTGACCCTGCGGGTGCCCGCGCTGCGCGAGCGTCCGGCCGACATCATGCTGCTCGCGGAGGACTTCCTGCATCGGGCCCGCGAACGCCTGAATTCGCCAGCGAGGGAGTTCTCTCCCGATGCGCGCGAGGCGCTGGAGCGCCACGACTGGCCCGGAAACGTCCGCGAGCTGCAGCATGTCGTGGAACGCGCCGCCCTGCTGGCGCAGCACCCGCGCGTCACCGAACGCGACCTGCAGTTGCAGGAAGGCAGGCCGGTGTCGGCCGGGCCGGAAGACCGGGCCGTCGAAGGGCTGACCCTCGAAGATGCGGAGGTGTGGCTGATCCAGCGGGCGTTGTCGCGTCACAACGGCAATCCCGTGGCCGCCGCGCGGGCGCTGGGCATCAGCCGGTCCGCGCTGTACCGGCGTCTTGGAAAACGGAAGACCCCTTGATCCGGGGGGCGCGCTCGACGAGCGTCTGGCCGCGTCGCCGACTGTCCGCGATGACCGCGCTCGTGCTGTGGATCCTCAGCGGCGCGTTGCCGTCGGTGCTGCTGTTCGTGGTCGCGGCGGCCCATGGCGCGCGCCTTTCGACGCCGCTGGTCGGCGCGCTCGCGTTGGCATCCTTCGCCTGGCTGGCGATCGTCGCGCTGCGGGTGCGCGCCAGCATCCAGCGCCATTCCCGCCGGTTGAACAACCTGGTCGAGGCCGCGCGCGCCCAGGACTACATGATCCGCGCCGTGGTCGGTTCGGAGACCGGAGAACTCGCGGAGCTCTACCGCCAGATCAACGCGCTGATCAACGATCTCGAGAGCGGACGCCACGCCGAGCAGGAGCTGCTGGCGATGCTGCGCAAGGTCGTCGGGCAGATCCGGGTCGCGATCGTCGTGTGCGACGCGCAGGACAGGCTGCGCATGGTCAATCCCGCCGCGGCCGGTCTGCTCGGGGTCGCGTCCGAAGCGCTGATCGGGGCCGCATTCGCTGACACGCCGTTGGCCGAACTGTCGCTGTCGACCGAGCCGCGCATCATCGACCACGCGTTCTCGGGCGTCGAGAGCCGCTGGCAGGTCAGCCAGCTGTGGTACCGGCACCAGGGACGTCCCAGCCGCATCGTCTTCATCGTCGACGTGCGCCAGGTGCTGGTGGACGAGGAGATCCTGATGTGGCAACGGCTGATCCGGGTGATCGGGCACGAGGTGAACAATTCGCTCGCCCCGATCTCGTCGCTGTGCCAGACGCTGGAGACGATCCTGTCCCGCGGCGACAGCGAGGCCCGGCAGGCCGCGATCCGCGAGGGCCTGCAGGTCATCGGGCAGCGGGCGCGCGGCCTGCAGGAATTCATCTCCGTCTATTCCCGGATCGCGCGCCTGCCGGAACCGGAGAAGGTGCTGTTCCCCGTGCGGCACCTCGTCGATCGCGTGCGCGGCATGTTCCCGGAAGATGCGCTGGCACCGGCGGGCGACGTGCCGGACCTGCGCCTCTACGGCGATCCGATCCATCTCGAACAGGCCCTCATCAACCTCATCAAGAACGCGCTCGAGGCCAACGCCGGCGCCGCCGAGCCCGTCGTGTTCCGTACGCGCGAGCGAGACGGGCACTGCGAGTTCGAGATCGCCGATGCCGGGCCGGGCATCGCCAATCCCGGCAACCTGTTCGTGCCCTTCTACACGACCAAGACCGAGGGCGCCGGCATCGGCCTGGTGCTCAGCCGCAACATCGTCGCCAAGCACCACGGGCAGCTCACGCTGGAAAATCGCGGCGGGCGTGGCGGGGCGGTGGCCAGGATGACGTTGCCGCTGCCTCCGCCGGAGGAATGACCGCGCAGGCGCTTGCGGCATGCGCCGCTTGCACGCAGACTTGTCGTTCGCCGCTTCCGCCCGATTCGCGGCACGGCACGCAATCGGACGGGAACGGGATGGGAGCATGACGGAAGCATTGGTCGTCACCGGCATCGGCATCGTGTCCGCGATCGGTCAGGGCAAGCGCGCATTCGGCGAAGCCCTGCTGCGCGGGGATGGCGCGTTCGACATCATGCGACGGCCGGGCCGGCAGCGCGATTCGGCGTACATCGGCGCCGAGATGGGCGAGGTGATCCTGCCCGATGCGATTCCGCGCCAACTGCTGCGCACCGCGTCGCTCTCGGCCGTCGCCGCGCTCGCCGTCGTCCAGGAGGCCTGGGACGAATCGCGCCTGGTCGACGTCGCGCCGGAGCGCATCGGCCTGGTCGTCGGCGGATCCAACCTCCAGCAGCGCGAACTGGTGTCGACCCAGGACGCCTACCGCGACCGCGCCGCCTTCCTGCGACCGACCTACGCCATGACGTTCATGGACACAGACCTGTGCGGCCTGTGCACCTCGCAGTTCGGCATCCGCGGCGCCGCGATGACGGTCGGCGCGGCGTCCGCGAGCGGCCAGATGGCGATCATCCAGGCCGCGCAGGCGGTCCGCAGCGGGCAGGTCGACGCCTGCATCGCGGTCGGCGGACTGATGGACCTCTCCTACTGGGAATGTCGCGGGTTCCACGCGGTCGGCGCGATGGGGGGACGGCGTTTCGCCGACCGGCCGGCCGCCGCCTGCCGACCGTTCGATCGTGAGCATGAAGGCTTCATCTACGGCGAATGTTCCGCGGCGCTGGTGATCGAATCCGAAACCAGCGCACGCAGCCGCGGACTCGCGCCCTACGCGACGCTCGCCGGCTGGGGCGTGGCGATGGACGCCAACCGCAATCCCGATCCTTCGCTCGAAGGCGAGAAGCGGGCCATCGCTGGTGCGCTGGGCAGCGCGGCGTGGGAGGCCCCTGCCGTCGACTACGTCAACCCGCACGGCACCGGCTCGGTCGTGGGCGACGAAACCGAGCTGGCAGCGCTGCGCGAGAGCGGGTTGGCGGGCGCCTGGCTGAACGCGACCAAGGCCCTGGTGGGGCATGGCCTGACCGCCGCGGGCGCGGTCGAAGTCGCGGCCACGCTGCTGCAGATGCGCGCCGGGGCCCTGCATCCGACGCGCAATCTCGACGATCCCATCGATCCCGCCATGCGCTGGACCGGTCCTGTCGCGGTGACGCATCGGATCGAGCGCGCGCTGACCCTGAGCATGGGCTTCGGCGGCATCAACACGGCGCTTTGCTGGCAACGTCCGGATTGAGGCGCGGTTTCTCTCCAGGCAGGACGCGATAAGGACGCGATCACGACATGACTTCGAACCCGGCGGGTATCGTCTTCCCGGATTTCGGCACGATCAAGGCGCGGATGGAGGACTCGGTCTGCTACCTGCAGTTCGATCGTCCGGCCGCCCGGAACGCCATCAATGCGCAATTGATCGCGGAGTGCAGCCGTGCGCTGGACATCTGCGAAGAGCAGGCGACGATCGTCGTGCTCAGCGGGCTGCCGGACTACTTCTGCTTCGGTGCCGACTTCGGCGAGATTGCCCGTGGCACGGATCCCGCCTACGCGGCGCACGATGGCCCGGGCCCCATGTACGACCTGTGGCTGAAGCTCGCGACCGGTCCGTTCGTCTCCATCGCGCTGGTTCGCGGAAAGGCGAACGCCGGCGGCATGGGGTTCGTCGCAGCCTGCGATCTCGTGCTCGCCGACGACACCGCGCAATTCAGCCTCTCCGAACTGCTGTTCGGCGTGTATCCGGCCTGCGTCCTGCCGTTCCTGATCCGGCGGGTCGGATTGCAGAAGGCGCATGCGCTGACGCTCTCGACCCAGACCATTCCCGCCCGGGTCGCGGCGGAGTGGGGTCTGGTCGACGCGTTCGAGGCGCAGGCCGACTTGCTGCTCAGGCGCCACGTGATGCGCCTGAAGCGGCTCTCGAAGGTCGCGCTGAAGCGCTACAAGGCCTACATCTCAGGATTCGGGCCGGTCTTGGCCGAACATCGCGATGCCGCGATCGCCGGGAACCTGGAGGTGTTCACCGACCCGGGCAACGTCCGTGCGATCAAGCGCTACGTGGAAGAGGGACTCTTCCCCTGGGAGCAGTGACGCCGCGTTTCAGCGGGCGGTCTCGAAGCGGATCGGCAGCACTTTCAGCCCACCCACGAACACGGCGCGGCTGTGCTCGGCGGTGCCCGCGAGTTCCAGCGAGGACACCCGCGCGAACAACTCCTCGAAGAACACCCGCATTTCCAGCCTCGCCATGTGCTGGCCGAGGCACATGTGGCCGCCGAAGCCGAACGACAGCTGCTTGTTCGGTGTGCGATCCACGCGGAATTCGTCCGGCCGTTCGAAGACTTCCTCGTCCCGGTCGCCGGAGAGGTAGCACAGCATCAGCCAGTCGCCGGCCTTGATCCGCTGCCCGCGCAGTTCGTAGTCCGTCGCCGCGGTCCGCATGAAATGACGGACCGGCGTGGACCAGCGCAGGGATTCCTCGACGAGGCCCGGCATTAGCGCGGGATTGTCCTTGACCTTGCGGAACTCCTCCGGATGCTCGCACAAGGCCAGCATCGCGCCGGCGATCGAGGAGCTCACGGTATCGTGTCCTGCGGTCGCCACCAGCGAGTAGTAGGACATCGCCTCGAAATTGCCGATCGGTTCGCCCTCGATCATGCCGTTCGCGATCACGGTGGCGATGTCGTCCCGCGGGTGGGCGCGACGGTCGCGCGTGATCACGTCGAAATACTGGAAGAACGTGTCGATGGCACCGTTGAGGTTGAGCAGCGCCTGTTCCGCCGTCTGCTTGGCCGCGCCGGTGCGATTCATGTCGGCGTCGAGGTTGCCGAAGATCTCCTGGGTCAGCTTGAGCATCAGCGGCTCGTCCTCGATCGGCACGCCGAGGATCTGCATGATCACCCGCAGCGGATAGCGCACCGCCACGAGCTTGACGAAATCGCATTCCGGACCGGCCGCCAGCATCTCGTCGATGAAGCCGCGGGCGATCTGCCGGATCGTTTCTTCGCGGCGCGCCAGGTTGGACGCCATGAACCACTGGCTGGTCAGCGCCCGGTACTTCCGGTGGTCGGGGTCGTCCATGTGGGCGAGGGTGCGCGCCAGGTGCGGGCTGCCGTCCCGCAGGTACCGGACCAGCGCGTCGGTGTAGCGGTCGGTCAGGATCGTGGCGCGGTCCGAATTCCGGAAGACCTTGTTGTTCTTGCTGATCTCGAGGATGTCGGCGTGCTTGGTGACGACCCAGAAGGGATCGAAGTAGCGCGACTTGGACACGCCCAGCGGCATGTTCTGCCTCAGCCATGCATAGACCTGGGTGAGGCGGGGGATATCGGCATAGGTCGCGGGATCGATCAGCGCTGCCGTCATTTCCTCCGGCAGGATCGGTGCCTGCGGGACGCTCTCGACCTGGGCTTCCACTTCCGTACTCCGTGCCTTGGGCTCGCTGATCGCGGGCGAGTATAGCCCCCGCCCGGGCCTTTGCAAGCCGCGTCCCCGTACTCGCGATTGGCATTCGCATCGTCATCGATTCCCATTCGTGTCACGGCTCGGCGCGGGGTCGTGGAGTACCGGCATCCGCGCAATCGGACCGATGTCCGACGCTGTCTGCGGGCGGATCGTCGTCTTGTGGACGCGTGCGA
The DNA here is from genome assembly GCA_023392975.1 of Pseudomonadota bacterium. Taxonomy (GTDB): domain Bacteria; phylum Pseudomonadota; class Gammaproteobacteria; order Xanthomonadales; family Xanthomonadaceae; genus Lysobacter_I. The sequence continues at coordinate 21,727 of JAEWNA010000280.1, forward strand.
CCGTCAAACGACTGACATCGATTCAATGACATAATCCGGTCGTTCGATTGACTGCATCGAATGCGGCTTGACAGAAATGATGAATTGTTGTTAAGTCATTGTCTCTACGGTATTAACGCGCGGCCACGGTCTTGGGGGACCCCGCGCAGGCGACGCCGGATCGCGCGTCGGATTGGATGTGGTACACGCAAATGAATATGCAGAAGGGACGTACGTCACGATGACAAACCGAGATTTGCTGCAGGAGCTCACGGAGTCGTATCTCGGCGGGGTGGTGCTGGATACCTTCGAGGAAGCCGACCCACCGCTCGACCCTGCCGAACACCCCTTCGACGCATTCACTCCCTTCCGGGAGTACGGAATCGATTCCTTCCTCGTGCTGAAGATCCTGCGCAGGCTGGAGAACGATTTCGGGAGCCTGCCGAAGACGTTGTTGTTCGAGAACTTCAACATCAACGACCTGGCCAACTACTTCACGGACCATCACGCCCCGGCGCTGGGCGAGATGTTCGCCGAGCAATTGCAAGCCGGGGATGCGGCGGCGATCACGTAAGACGACGTCATGAAGACGTAGGGAATTCATCGTTCGAACACCGTCGAGCATGTTTTATGGAAGAGGCAAGCACAGCTCCTCGTGTCGAAGGCTCGAACGACGCTCCAGCACCTGTGGCATCCGGCATCGAACCGTTCCCGGTCTTGATGCTGCAAAAGGACTTGCTAGGACATCCCATGACCGGGCCATGGGCGGAAGCGTTGTTCGACGCCCACAAGAACGAAGGCGCCGCGTCGCGCGGGATCGCCCAGATCGCGCCCAACCTGTTCGTCGGGAGCGAGCGGCGAGGCTACCTGCACTACAACCGCTATCGCAAGATCGTGCTGGTGTATGCGTACACCGGGCCGGACGACTATTTCGATGCGATCGCGGGTGAGCTCCTGGCACATTGCGAGGCCAGGGGCTACCAGCTCAACTTCATGTCCCACCTGCCGATCGTCTCGGTCGCCGGGGTTCCGTTCACCGCCACGCCGTTCGGCGTCGTCCAGCGCATCAACGATCTTCCGGGGTTCACCCTGGAGGGTGGTTCGATGCACCGACTCCGCAATCAGCTGTCCGCCTTCAGGAAGAGCGGCGTCTGCACGCTGGAAGAGTTCGTGTGCGGCAGCGATCCTGCCGTCGCCGAAGAGATCGTGCGCGTCGTGGACGAATGGTGCGCCGGCCGCACCAAGGTCAACCCGCTGGTGAAGGCCGCGCGCCAGGAGATTCTGGACGGCACGCTCCACCCTCGTCACCGCCTGTTCCTGACCCGCGTCGACGGCGTGCTGCAGAACGTGGTGCTGATCTCGCCGTTGCGCACGCAGGATAACGGCTACCTGATGGACCTGGAGTTCTACGGCCCGGGGATGCCGCGGGGCGGGCTCGAATTCGCGATCGTCGGCATCATCGACAAGCTCCGCGCGGAAGGACGCACGCTGCTCAGCCTCGGCGGGACGTACGGCTGCCGCATCGAGCGGTCCGCGAATGCGGATCCGGGCGTGGACAAGCTGCTCGACGACCTGCATGCCCAGGGCATCTTCAACGATCAGGGCAATTTCCAGTTCAAGAACAAGTTCCGGCCGCAGGCGCAGACCATCTTCCTCTGCCGCAAGGCCGGCTGCGGCAATGCCGACAGCGTCATCGACATCATCATGATGATCGCGGACCCCGCGCGCACGCAGACGGCCGATACCGAAAATCATACGCCCATCGATGTCGTCCTCACTGCCTGGGGGGATTCGACATCGCGTATCCCCGCCGATGCACTCGCCGTTCCCCCGGATGGCGGCGAAAAAAAAAAATGTCATTGACCGTTTGAATGAAGGGTCGCCCGAACCCGGGGCGATGTCGAACGAAAGCCGCCGTACGGCGCTCGCCGCTGCGCACTACAACCCGATGCGTCTGCCGGCGGACGCGATCGAGTACGACCTGAAAACCGACTCGTGGGCGCAACTGGCGATGCCCGCGATCGGCCGCCGGATGCGCACCCTGCGGGACCGGCTCCAGGAGCCCGTCGACGTCGAGGCATGCGTCCGCTCGATTTTCCCCTTCGCGCATTTCGTGTTCACGGAATCGGGCAGGACCGCGGAGCAAGCGCTCTATCGCGGTTGGGCCGGGAAGGGCATCGTCTGCCAGAACCTGCTGTTCCCGACCAACATCGCCCACCAGATCGGCAACGATTTCAGGCCGAAGGAACTCCCGGCCCGCGCATTCTTCGAATTCGCGGCCGACGTCCCCGGCAAGGCCGAGATCGATCTGGCCGGTCTGCGCGCCGCGTTGGAGAAGTCGCCATCCCAGGTGACGATGGTCTGCATCGAGCTGAGCGACAACGCCGCCGGCGGACAACCGGTGTCGGTCGAACATCTGCATGCGGTCCGGGCCCTCCTGGCCCCGCATGCGATCCCGTTGGTGCTCGATGCGACGCGGATCCTCGAGAATGCCCGCCTCAGCACCGTGTGCGCGTCCGACGCGGCCCGACCCGGGCTCTTCGAGGCGGTGCATGCCCTGCTGGCATGCGCGGACACGATCGTGGCGAGCCTGCCCAAGGATTTCTGCGTCGACAAGGGCGGGCTGATCGCGACCAACGACGGTGCGCTCTACCGCGCCGCGCACGAGGCTGCGGACAAGGCCGGGTCGACGCTCGATCCGCTGGACCGTCGGCTGATCGCGCTGGCGATGCGGGATCAGCGCTTCCTCGAGGCATCGCTCGATGCGCGCATGCAGGCGACGCAGCGCGTCTGGAGCGCGCTGCATGCGCGCGACGTGCCCGTCCTGGCACCGGTCGGCGGGCATTGCGTGCTCATCGATGTCGGCCGCCTGCCGGCGTTCTCCCGACTGGAGGCGCCGGTCGCTTCGTTCCTCGCCTGGCTGTACCTGGAGACCGGCATCCGCGCCGCCGCGCACAACACCGGCATGCGCCGACGCCCGGAAACCTCCGCGCTCGTGCGCATCGCGTTGCCCATGGGGCTCGATGCCGCCCAGGTCGACACCCTCGTGGCAAGACTCGACGCGTCGTTCGCGCGCTCGACCAACATTCCGGAGCTCGTGATGTCGAACCAACCCAGTGCCGCTTTCGGCGAGATGAACACCGAATACGCGCTGAGAGCGATGTCCGCAGCGGACGCCGACCCCGTCGCCCAGGCGACGGAGGGCAGCGTCGCGCAGGATGCGCCGCAGGCAGCGGCGGATGCGCCGGAGGAAATCGCATCGACCGGGGAAGATACCGCCTCCGTGATCGACGAAGTGCCCGGCGCGGCCGACGACATCGATGCACCTGCGCCTGCGGAACGGCGCGTTTTCGACGTCGCCGTGGTCGGCATGGCGGGGCGCTATCCGAAGGCGCGCAGCGTCGACGAACTGTGGCGGAACCTGCAGGCCGGGCGCGACTGCGTCGAAGAGCTGCCGCTGGCGCGCTACGAACAGCGTCTGCGCTACGGCCCTGCCGCGCGGTACCGCGGCGGCTTCATCGACGATGTGGACAAGTTCGATTCGCTGTTCTTCAACATCCCCCCGAAGGACGCCGAACGACTGGATCCGCAGGAGCGGCTGTTCGTCGAAGTGGCCTGGGAAACGCTGGAGGATGCGGGCTACTACCCGGAATCGATCGGGTCCGGGGACGCGGCGCACCGGGTCGGCGTCTACGTCGGCGCGGTCTGGGCCATGTACCAGACGCTCGGCGTCGAAGAGAAGCACTGCGGCGAATCCCAAACCCCGAACTCCTTCCTCTGGAGCATCGCCAATCGCGTTTCGTATGCGATGAACCTGTCCGGTCCGAGCCTGACCGTCGACACCGCCTGCTCG
>JAEWNA010000200.1 GCA_023392975.1 Pseudomonadota bacterium
TTTCTGCGGCGGCCCGCTGTTCAGCTACCCAGGCGTTGTATTCCTCTTCGGGCACCGCCTCCACCACTACCGGCATAAAGCCGTGGTCCTTGCCGCACAACTCGGCGCACTGGCCGCGGTAGATGCCGGGGGTGTCGATGCGCGCCCAGGCCTCGTTGACGATGCCGGGGATCGCGTCCTGCTTCCAGCCCAGCGCCGGCACCCACCAGGCGTGGATCACGTCGTCGGCGGTGACGAGGAAGTGGATCTTGGTGCCGACCGGCACGACCAGCGGATTGTCGACATCGAGCAGGTAATTCGGCAGGTCGCTGGTGCGGGCATCGACGCCGCTCTGGCGCACTTCGTCGCTGCGGCGGTCCAGGCGGCTGGTGAAGATCACGTCGTCCGCCGGGGTCTCGCCCGGGTATTCGTACTTCCACAGCCACTGGTAGCCGGTGACCTTGATGGTCATGTCCGCTTCGCGGACGTCGTACATGTTGAAGATCTTCTGGGTGGCGGGCACCGCCATCACGATCAGCAGCAGGACCGGCACGGCAGTCCAGACGATCTCCAGCCGGGTGCTGTGGGTGAAGTCGACGTCCGGCACCGCGCCCTTGGACTTGCGGAACCTGAACATCGCGTACGCCATCGCGCCGAAGACGATGATGCCAATGACGAAGCAGATCCACAGCGCGAGCATGTGCGCGCTATAGGCGTTCTCCGCGAGCGGGGTCACGCCCTTGCCCATGTTGAGCTGCCAGCGATGCGGATCGGCGGATTGCGCCATCGCCGCCAGCGGCGCCAGCAGCGCGGCCAGCGAGGCGACCACCCCCGTCCGCGACATCCGGCTGCATTTCGTCCCACCCGCACGCACTTGCACCATGGCCCAGAACCCCAGCTGTCTCGACTCCGCGGAGTCGGTTCGGATCGATACTCGTCTGTTTCGAATGCGGAAGACAGGCCCGCGGCGCGGTCGGGAACCCGCTGCCGGCCGCGCATGGCACCCGCATGATCCCGAGAATGGTAGCCGTTCGCGATGGCGACCGGCAAGCCGAACGGCACCCCCGACCGGCCCCGCGGGGGTGTGAAAGGCCCCGGCGGCGCTGCTAGTATCCGCGCCTCGCCGTCCTCCGGACCGCCGTGAACGCCCTGCTCACCCCCGAACTGCCGGCCGCGCCGGCCCCGTCGCGCGCCGCGATCACCACGGCCTGGGTCCGTGACGAGACCGAACACGTCCGCGAACTGCTCGCCGTCGCCCACCAGCCCCATCCAGACTGGGGCGATGCCGACCGCGCCGCCATCCAGGCCACCGCCGCGGACCTCGTCCGCCGGGTCCGCGCCCGGGCGCAGGACCAGGGCGCGATCGAGGCCTTCATGCGCCAGTACGACCTCGGCAGCCAGGAGGGCGTGCTGCTGATGTGCGTGGCCGAGGCCCTGCTGCGCATCCCGGACCAGGACACCGCCGACCGCCTGATCCGCGACAAGCTGGGCGACGCCGACTGGAAGAAGCACCTCGGACAGTCCGAGTCGGTGCTGGTCAACGCCTCGACCTGGGGCCTGATGCTGACCGGCAAGCTCGTCGACCTCGCCGACGACACCAAGCGCGACGTCCACAACGCCTTCAAGCGGCTGGTCGGCCGCGTCGGCGAGCCGGTGATCCGGCTGGCGGTGCGCCAGGCGATGCGGATCATGGGCCATCAGTTCGTGATGGGCCGCACGATCGGCGAGGCGCTGGCGCGCAGCCGCAAGGGCGACAACGCGGCCTATCGCTACTCGTTCGACATGCTCGGCGAGGGTGCGCTGACCACGAAGGACGCGCTGCGCTACCTCGAAGCCTACCGCCAGGCCATCCACGCCATCGGCCGCAGCGGCGATTTCACCGCCGGCAGCGTGTTCGTCGCGCCCAGCATCTCGGTCAAACTCTCCGCCCTGCATCCGCGCTACGAGCACGCCAAGCGCGCCCGCGTGCTGGCCGAACTCGGCCCGCGCCTGCTGGAGCTGTCGCAGCTGGCCAGGGGATACGGCATCGGCCTGACCATCGACGCCGAGGAGACCGATCGCCTCGAACTGTCGCTGGACCTGATCTTCCAGGTGCTCGCCGACGCCTCGCTGGCCGGCTGGGACGGTTTCGGCATCGTGGTGCAGGCCTACCAGAAGCGCGCACCGTTCGTGATCGACTGCATCGCCGACCAGGCGCGCACGCTCGGCCGCCGCATCCCGGTCCGGCTGGTCAAGGGCGCGTACTGGGACAGCGAGGTCAAGCGCGCGCAGGTCGACGGCCAGACGGGCTATCCGGTCTTCACCCGAAAGCCGAACACCGACGTGTCCTACCAGGCCTGCGCGGCGCGCCTGCTCGGCGCGACCGACGCGGTTTACCCGATGTTCGCGACCCACAACGCGCAGACCATCGCCGCGATCCACCGCATGGCGGGCGCGATCCTCGGCGCCGACGCCGCATCGGGCAACGCCACGTCGAAATACGAGTTCCAGAAGCTGCACGGCATGGGCGACGACCTGTACGCCGAGGTCGTGCCCGCCGATCGCCTGAACGTGCCGTGCCGCGTGTACGCGCCGGTGGGCTCGCACGAGGATCTGCTCCCCTACCTCGTGCGCCGCCTGCTGGAGAACGGCGCCAACTCCAGCTTCGTCAATCGCATCACCGACGAATCGGTCGCCATCGACGACCTCGTGCGCGACCCGGTCGAGACCGTGTCCGCCTTCGACGGCATTCCGCATCCGCGCATCCCGCTGCCGGTCGATCTGTACCGCAGCCAGGGACACGAGAGGGACAATTCCATGGGCATCAACCTCGCCAACGACGCCTCGCTGCAGGCCCTCGCCGAGCAGATCAACAACGCCGGCGCCGGCAGTTGGACCGCCGCGCCGCTGGTGCCGGGCGCGACCGCGACGTCGGACAAGCTCGCCGTCACCAACCCGGCCGATCGTCGCGAGACCGTCGGCCACTGGCAGCCGGCCGACAGCGCCACGGTCGAGAAGGCGCTGCAGAACGCCGCCGCCGCGCAGCCCGCCTGGGACGCCACGCCGGCCGCCAGCCGCGCCGCGATCCTCGAACATGCCGCGACGCTGCTGGAAGCGCGCATGCCGCTGTTCATGGCGATGTGCACCAAGGAAGCGGGCAAGACCCTGTCCGACGGCATCGCAGAAGTGCGCGAGGCCGTGGACTTCCTGCGCTACTACGCCGGCCAGGCCCGCAAGCATTTCGCGCCCGAGGCCCTGCCCGGCCCGACCGGCGAGTCCAACACGCTGCAGCTCGCCGGCCGCGGCGTGTTCGTCTGCATCTCGCCGTGGAACTTCCCACTGGCGATCTTCGTCGGCCAGGTCGCCGCGGCGCTGGCCGCCGGCAACAGCGTGATCGCCAAGCCTGCCGAGCAGACCAATCTGATCGGCTACGCCGCGGTGAAACTGCTGCACGAAGCCGGCGTGCCCGAAGCCGTGCTGCAGTTCCTGCCCGGCGACGGCGCCACCGTCGGCGCCGCGCTGACCCGCGACTCGCGTGTCGCCGGCGTGGCCTTCACCGGTTCCAACGACACCGCGCGTGCGATCAACCGCGCGATGGCCGCGCACGACGGTGCGATCGGCGTGCTGATCGCCGAGACCGGCGGCCAGAACGCGCTGATCGCCGACTCCTCGTCGCTGCCGGAACAACTGGTCAAGGACGCGCTGTCCTCGGCCTTCACCTCCGCCGGCCAGCGCTGCTCGGCCGCGCGCGTGCTGTTCGTGCAGGAAGACATCGCCGACAAGGTGATCGGCATGCTCGCCGGCGCGATGGCCGAACTGCGCGTCGGCGACCCCGGCCTGCTGTCGACCGACGTCGGCCCGGTGATCGACGCCGACGCGCTCGCGCTGCTGGAAGACCACGCCGCGAAGATGGCCTCGGTCGCCAAGCCGATCGCCACCGCCAACACCGATGACTCCGTCGCCCACGGCACCTTCTTCGCCCCGCGCGCCTGGGAACTGACCTCGCTGTCGCAGCTGACCCGCGAAAACTTCGGCCCGGCCCTGCACGTGATCCGCTGGAAGGCCGATCAGCTCGACAGCGTCGTCGACACCATCAACGCCAGCGGCTACGGCCTGACCCTCGGCATCCACTCGCGCATCGACGAGACCATCGATCGCATCGTGCAGCGCGCGAAGGTCGGCAACATCTACGTCAACCGCAACCAGATCGGCGCGGTCGTCGGCGTGCAGCCGTTCGGCGGCCAGAACCTCTCCGGCACCGGCCCCAAGGCCGGCGGTCCGCACTACCTGCCGCGCTTCGCCACCGAGAAGACCGTCACGGTGAACACGACGGCGGCGGGCGGTAACGCGTCGCTGTTGACGCTGGGGGATTGAAGTCAGGAAGGAGCGACAGGGATTGCCTTGGACAGAACAAGCAAAAAAATTGAGCTTGATAAGGCATTGCAGCGCCTAAAAAATGCCGTTGGCAGGAATAGAACTGAAGGTTACTGCCATCGCTTGTGGAGTCGATTTATAAGACTTCGCGACGATGATCGCTGCGTTTTTTGCGAAAACCAACAGGAATTGGCAGCACACCACATACTCAGGAAAAGCTTTCTTTCACAAGCCCGTTACGAACCAGGAAATGGGATCACCTTGTGTAGAAGCTGCCATGAAGAAAATCACAGCGCATTTAATGGAACGCCTGACATGGAGCAGCCCATGGATGCGGAGGGCGGTGAAAACATCGAGCGCATGATTGCTTTCATAGGCCAATTAGCGAATGACGCCCATTCTCGAGGAATGCTGTGCGATGAGTACTATTATTTGAGCGACAACTACATCTCGACGTGCAAAAGATTTCAAGGAATTGAAGAAAGCACAAAATTCCCGGGTACACGATTAGAGCAGGCTTACTGGATCTGGCGCCAGACGCCTCGATCAATGTTAAAAGCCATCCTTGAGGCCAACGGCTTTTCATTGCCCTCTAACTTCATACAACTCGGACCGATGCATTATTTCAAATAGCACGCAGTAGCGTGTTATCGAGCACGTTACATACGAGGTTTAGTAGCGCGAATTCCCCGCCCATGACACATCCCCCGCCCCGGCGCCAGTCTGTTCCCCGGCCGGCACCGCGGCGACAATCGAACCTCGACGTTCAACCGCGAAGTCCCGATGTCCAGCACCGCCGAAACGCCTGAAAGCCTGTCCGCGCCCGTCCGCGCCGCCGCCACCATCGCGGCCCTCATCGCCGAGACCATCGCCACCGAGATCGCCGCGCAGCCGGCACAGGTGCGCGCGGCGGTCGGCCTGCTGGATGAAGGCGCGACCGTGCCGTTCATCGCGCGCTACCGCAAGGAAGTCACCGGCGGCCTCGACGACACGCAGTTGCGCGATCTCGAAACGCGCCTCACCTACCTGCGCGAGATGGAGGACCGCCGCGACGCGATCCTCGCGTCGATCGCCGAGCAGGGCAAGCTCACGAAGGCGCTGCTCGACGACGTGCTCGCCGCCGACAGCAAGGCACGGCTGGAAGACCTCTATCTGCCGTACAAGCCCAAGCGCCGCACCAAGGCACAGATCGCGCGCGAAGCCGGGCTCGAACCGCTGGCCGACGCGATCCTCGCGGACCCGACCGTCGCGCTCGACGTGCGCGCCGCCGACTTCATCGATGCCGACAAGGGCGTCGCCGACGCGGCGGCCGCGCTCGACGGCGCGCGTGCGATCCTGATCGAACGCTTCGGCGAGAACGCCGCGCTGGTCGGCGAACTGCGCACCTGGCTGCAGACGAAGGGCGTGCTGCGCGCGAAGGTGCTCGCGGGCAAGGAGGCCGCGGGCGAGAAGTTCCGCGACTACTTCGACCACAGCGAAGCGCTGGTCGGCATTCCGTCGCACCGCATGCTCGCCCTGCTGCGCGGCCGCCGCGAGGAAGTGCTGTCGCTCGATCTCGAACCCACCGCCGATGTCGAACAGGGCCATGCCTACGCCGAAGCCCGCGTCGCGCTGGCCTTCGGCATCGCCGCGCAGGGCCGCGCCGCCGACAAGTGGCTGGCCGACACCTGCCGCCTTGCCTGGCGCGCGCGCCTGCTGACGAACCTGTCGCTGGAACTCGTCGCCGCCGCGCGCGAAAAGGCCGAGAACGAGGCGATCGCGGTGTTCGGCGACAACCTCAAGGACCTGCTGCTGGCCGC
>JAEWNA010000254.1 GCA_023392975.1 Pseudomonadota bacterium
CGGCGGCGTCTTCGCTGACGACGATGCCTTCGCCCCAGACCGGGATGCCGCGGAAGGTCTGCTGGTAGCGGGTGTTGCGCACGCCGGCGCTGGTCTTGCGATCGACCATGAACAGGCGCGTGTCGGCATCCAGGCCGAGGGCGCGCTCGTGGCGGGTGTGGGCGGTGTCGGCGGCGCCCGACGCGGCGATGGCCGCATTCGCGCGCTTGACCTGGACCATGTCCGACAGGTGCAGGTCGCCGCGCTCGGCGGCCGAGGCACCCATGGACAGCAGGGCCAACGCGGTCGCGCCGGCCAACACGCTCAACTGACGATGACGATTCACAACTCTCTCCCTGGACTATGTGTGATGGATGGTTGGGTGTGCCGCAAACGCGGCGGGGGAAACCCTCTCCCCGACACACCGAAGACCGTTCCGGACGCCAGTGGCGGAAATTCGGAACGGTCACGGAGATGGATCGGGGGGCCGCACCGCAGGACCTGCGGTTGGCTGAATCGACGCTAAGCGGAAGCTCCGCGCGTCGTCAACATCCCCCAGGCGCGTTGTGTCCGGACGCCACACCCGTTGAACGAAACCCCACACCGGCGGGGGTGTACTGAGATATGTCTCTCACAATTCCCGGGGGATCGCCGCCGCCCCGCGAACGCCGCTGCGGCGGCACAACAACCGATTGCGCGAAAAGCGCCTCGCGCGCGCAGCGTGCGTGCCCGCGAGCACGCACGGGCGCACGTGCACATGCACGTACGAGCTCTAGCTATGCGACTTGGGGCATGGGCGAGCCCGCTTCGCGCGGACATGGGCATGCCGCACGCATGCGAGCGCGCACGAAGCCACGGACCGTGGCCGGCACGGGAAGGAACGATGGAACGATGGAAATGAGCGATCCGGCGTGCGCCGGCGCTCAGAGCATGCCGGTCTCGAGCCGGGCGGCCTCGGACATCATGTCGCGGGTCCACGGCGGGTCGAACACCAGTTCGACGTCGACGTCGGCGACGGTGGGGATCCGTTCCAGCTTGTCGCGCACGTCGTCGACGAGGATGTCGCCCATGCCGCAGGCCGGGGCGGTGAGGGTCATGCGGATGACGATCCGGCGGGCCCCGTCCTCGCGCCGCACCACGCTCGCCTCGTACACCAGCCCGAGATCGACGATGTTGATCGGGATCTCCGGGTCGAAGCAGGTGCGGAGCAGGCTCCAGACGAGGGTCTCGACCTCGTCGTCCGAGGCGCCCTCGGGCAGGTCGATCGGTGCGGGCGGGTCCTTGCCGATGGCGTCGGCGTCCTTGCCCGCGATCCGCAGGAGGTTGCCCTCGACGAAGACGGTCCAGCTGCCGCCGAGCGCCTGGGTGATGTAGCCCATGCTGCCGGCGGGGAGGGTCACGGCCTCACCCTGCGGCACCAGGACGGCATCGCAGTCGCGTTCGAAGCGGACGGGTTCGCTGCTGCGGGAATACACGGCGGTCGCGGCGGCTGCGGCGGGGCCGCGGCATCGTGGAAGCGGATGGGCGGCCATTGTACCGGAGCGGCGACCGGTCATGTCCGTGCGGTATAAAGAGCGACTGCCACCGGGCCGGCCCGGCGGCGTCCGGGCGGGGGAGGCCCGGCGCCGATTCTCCAGCACTCCTCATGGAGCCTCATCCGCATGTCCAGAAAGACCATCGCGCCGATCCGCGCGCCGCACCGCGACCGCCTCTCGCTGGCGCTGCTGGCGGCGATCGCCGCCGTCACCCTGCCCGCCTTCGCCCAGGACGCCGCGCCCAACGGCGAGGACGCCGGCGAGCTCGACCGCATCGTCGTCACCGCGCAGAAGCGCGAACAGCAGATCAGCGACGTGCCGATCTCCATCAACGCCTACTCCGGCGACTTCCTGCAGACGCAGGGCATCGAGGACTACGGCGACCTCGGCACGCTGGTGCCGGGCCTGGAAGTGCAGACCCAGAGCGTCACCAACCCCAGCATCTCGATCCGCGGCATCACCGCCGACCTCGACGACCCGACCCAGGAGCCGCGCATCTCGGTGTTCCAGGACGGCGTGTCGATCAGCCGCGCCCGCGGCTCCTCGGTGGAGATGTTCGACCTGCAGCGCGTGGAAGTGCTGCGCGGCCCGCAGGGCACCCTGTTCGGGCGCGCCGCCGAGACCGGCGCCATCCACCTGATCCAGAACAAGGCCCGGACCGGCACGTCGTCCGCCTTCGAGCTGGGCCTGGGCAGCGACGACCAGCGCCGCTTCACCGGCTTCTACAACACCGACCTCGGCGACAACGTGCAGGGCCGCATCGCGGCGTTCTACGAGACCCGCGACGGCTACGTGCAGAACCTCGACGGCGGCACGCTGCAGGGCAAGGACACCCGCGCCGTGCGCGGCTCGCTGCACTTCAACGCCGGCGAGCGCGGCGGCTTCGACCTGATCCTCAACTACCAGAAGGACACCCCGCCGGGCACCGCCTTCCGCAGCCAGGTCATCCCGAACACCCGCGGCAGCCTCGACCCGTTCGTGGCCAACTCGCAGCGCGGCAACGACCTCGGCACCGACCGCGAGGTCTACGGCGCCACCCTGCTCGGCGACTTCCGGCTCAACGACAACTGGTCGCTGTCGAGCATCTCCGGCTGGCGCCGCTACGACAGTCTCGACAAGTTCGATTCCGACGGCTCGCAGGCCGACCTGATCGAGTTCGACGAGCACGCGTGGGGCCACCAGTTCAGCCAGGAACTGCGCTTCAACTTCGACGCCGGCGGCAAGTTCACCGGCTTCGTCGGCGGCTCGTTCTTCAAGGAGACCTCGAACCGCGACCTCGATTACCAGGTCGACGAGCGCCAGATGTACGCGCTGCTGTCGCCGCAGATCAACGCGAACCTGACCCCGCTCATCGGCAGCGCGCTCGCGAACTACTACTACCCGCTGCAGTCGGTGCTCAACCCCGACCTCACGCCGAACACCTCGAACGCGGCGCTCTGGCTGCCGGTGCCCGGCACGGTGCCGCCGTCAGGGTCGAATCCGGCGGGCTTCCCGCAGGTTCCGCTGAATCCCGACCATCGCGAGACCTTCGGCAACGATGTCGACATCAAGGCCTTCGACCTGTTCGCCGACGGCACATGGCGCTTCAACGACGCCTGGTCGCTGACGCTGGGCCTGCGCGGGTCGCACGAATCGGTGAAATACGGCGCCTTCTACGGCACCGGCAACGGGTCCGCCCTCGGTTACCTGCTGTCGGCCAGCGGCGACCCGGTGTGTGATCCGACCGCTGTCTGCACCAACTTCCTGTTCCCGGCGACGGGCGCACGCAGCGCGAGCGGCAACTACACGTCGTGGGTCGGCCGCGCCGTGCTGGGCTGGAAGGTGGGCGAAAACCTCAACACCTATGCAAGCATCGCCCGCGGCCGCCGCCCCGACATGATCAACGTCAACGCCCAGGGCGACGAACACATCCCGGCCGAGATCGTGTGGAGCTACGAAGTCGGCATGAAGGGCAACACCTCGGGCAACCGTTTCCTGTACGACCTGTCACTGTTCTACTACGACTACACCAACTTCCAGGCCTCGGTGCAGAACGACAGCCCCCCGCCCTTCTTCGTCACCACCAACGCCGGCAAGGCGCACGCCATCGGCTTCGAGGCCTCGCTGTTCGCCAAGCTCGGCGACAACGTCAACGGCTGGTTCAACTACGGCTACATCGACGGCGGCTTCAACGCCTTCGACGACGACGGCACCTACCAGCAGCTGGCCGGCAACGAGTTCCGCATGACCCCGAAGCAGTCGATGTCGGTAGGCGTGGACTGGACGATCCCGCTGGGCAACGGCGACGACCTCTACGTCCGCCCGCAGTACAGCTATCGCTCGCACGTGTATTTCGAGGACGAGAACCAGCCCGGCATCGAACAGGGCGCCTACGGCCTGTTCGGCCTGCGCGCCGGCTGGCGCTTCGCCGACCACTGGGACCTCACCCTGTGGGGCGACAACCTCACCAACCGCAAGTACCTGACCGATGCTGGCAACACCGGCCTGCTGTTCGGCATCCCGACCGTCATCCCGGGCCGCGACCGCAGCTACGGCGTGACCCTGAAAGCGAAGTTCTGAGCCTCGCATCGCGGGGCCCGCGCGATGCGGGCCCCGCCTTCGCCCGGCCGGGCGATGCGACGCGGTCGTCGCCAGTCCCGCCGCGCTCCGCTACCCTTGGCGGATGTCTTCGTCCCCACACGCTTCCGTCGCCGCTCCGGCGCCCCGCCGCGTCGTCGCGCCGCTGGTCTTCGTCCTCCTCGGCATCTTCGGCATGGCCGCCGTCTGGACCATGACCGCGCTCATCGTGGACCGCCAGTGCGCCTGGATGGCCGCGATCGCGGCCGCCGACCTCGCGCTGCTGCTGCGCATCGGCCGGGCCGCGCCAGGCGTGCCGCGCGCGATTGGGAATGTCATCGCCACCGTCGTCACCGTCGTCGTCGCCAACTGGTGCATCGCCGCCGCGCAGATGGGCGGGCCGATGGGCCTGCCGATGACCGAATCGCTGCAGCGCATCGGCCCCGACTTCGCGCGCACGCTGCTGTTGCTGGCGAACCAGCCGATGGATCTCGCCTGGTACGCGATCGCCGTCGTCGTCGCACTCTGGCTGGGACGCTGACGGCGCGGATTGCCGGGCGGGGCCTCAGCCAGCGAACGCCGCGATCAACAGGGCGACGGAGACCGCGGCCAAGACGCGGGGATACCAGTCGCCCTGCCCGCCGGCACCAGGAAACACCACGGCACGCTCCGGGCGCCGCGGATCGTGATGCACGATCACCGCCATGCCACGATGCAGCCCCTGCAGCAACGCATAGGCCTCCTCCTGCGGCAGGCCGCGTGTCGATTTCCATGTGAAACGACTCGAGAGGTAGCGTTTGCCTCCCACGAAATACTGATAGCGCAGATGGGCCGACCAGGTCGTGCCTTCGTCCCCGTCCTCGTACCATTCGGTCTCGCCGAAATGCGCGTCCACGACCAGGCCTTCGACGGTCGGCCAGTTGCGCGAGGCACGTTCGAGCGCGGCACGCCACGCACGCACACCCGCAAGCGCGGCGGTGACCGCGGCCGCCATCAGCAGTGGAACCGACAACGAATTCAGCGGTCGACCCCCAGGAAACCGACGTGATGACCTGCCGCCTGCAATCGGCGGGTGGCGCGGGAATTCAGCACCAGCAGCACGATCAGACCCACGACGGGGATGAACATCAGCACCACGCATAGCGCCTTGGTGGCGGTCGAGTCGCCCATGCCCCTGCCCAGCCGGGCGATACCGACCAGCGCGAGCACCAGGGCGATGAAGGCACCGATGAAGGCAAACGCACCAATGAACATCCGTGCGGCTGCCGACAGGAAATACACCTGGGCAGCCAGGATGACGAGCTTCTGGCCCGCGATGACGACGTCGAGGTCGTCGTCGACGGGCACCACCACCCGCGGTTCGGGAGGCCGGTACGGAATCGAGTCGCGCATGCGATCCGGCATCGGATGACGGGGAATCGACAGCGTGACGCGCATGCCGGGACAAGGCAAGCGGGACTCCCGCCCGGCGAATCGGGCGGCCCCTGCGGCTTGATATTGCCGGTGCATGTCGACGTCGCCGGGAGGGGCCACGGTCGACGCATTGCAGCAGCACGATGCAGCGGATGCGGCATCATACCCGCCAGTCCAGATCGCCGCCGCCACGCGGAATTGCCATGCGCGACCCCCGCTACGACCTCCTCTTCGCCCCCATCGCCATCGGCCCGGTCACCGCGAAGAACCGCTTCTTCCAGGTGCCGCACTGCAACGGCATGGGCCATGGCATGCCGCTGGCGCACGCGGCGATGCGCGAGACGAAGGCCGAAGGCGGCTGGGCGGTGATCGCGACCGAGGAGTGCGAGATCCACCCGTCCGGCGACGTCTCGCCCTACGTCGAGGCGCGGCTGTGGGACGACCGCGACATCCCCGCGCTGGCGCTGATGTGCGACAAGGTCCACGCGCACGGTGCGCTCGCCGCGGTGGAACTCACCCACAACGGGCCGACGGCGTCGAACCTGTATTCGCGCGAGGTGTTGATCGCGCCGTCGCACCAGCCGGCGAAATACGGCTACCCGTCGCAGGCGCGGGCGATGGACAAGACCGACATCGCGAACTACCGGCGCTGGCATCGCGACGCCGCGCTGCGCGGCATGCGCGCGGGCATGGACATCATCTATGTGTACGCGGGCCACGACCTGTCGCTGGCGATGCACTTCCTGCAGCGTCGCCGCAACCAGCGCATCGACGAATACGGCGGTTCGCTGGAGAACCGGGTGCGCCTGCTGCGCGAAGTGCTGGAGGACACGAAGGACGCCGTCGGCCATCGCTGCGGCGTGGCGCTGCGCTTCGCGACCGAGGAACTGCTCGGCCCCGGCGGCATCGAGCGTGCGGAAGCGCAGGACATCGTCGGCATGCTGGCAGAACTGCCGGACCTGTGGGACGTCAACGTCGCCGCCTGGTACAACGATTCGGTGCCCTCGCGCTTCGCGCGCGAGGGTGCGCAGGAGCCCTTCATCGACTTCGTGAAGAAGACGACGACGAAGCCGGTGGTCGGTGTCGGCCGCTTCACCTCGCCCGACACGATGGTCTCGCAGATCCGCCGCGGCGTGATCGACATCATCGGCGCCGCGCGGCCGTCGATCGCCGACCCGTTCCTGCCGAAGAAGATCGAGGAAGGCCACATCGACGATATCCGCGAATGCATCGGGTGCAACCTCTGCGTCAGCGGCGACATGACGATCACGCCGATCCGCTGCACGCAGAACCCGACGATGGGCGAGGAATGGCGCAAGGGCTGGCATCCGGAGCGGATCGCGCCGGCGGCGTCGGCGGCGAAGGTGCTGGTGGTCGGCGGTGGCCCCGCGGGGCTGGAAGCGGCGCGTGCGCTCGGCCAGCGCGGCTACGAAGTGCATCTCGCCGACGCGCGGCGCGAACTCGGCGGCCGCGTCACCCGCGAGGCGCGCCTGCCGGGGCTCGCCGAGTGGGCGCGCGTGCGCGACTGGCGCCTGGGCCAGATCCGTCGCATGAACAACGTCGCGATGTACCTCGACTCACCGCTGACGGCGCAGGATGTGCTCGACTTCGGCGCAGAGCACGTGGTGATCGCCACAGGCGCGCGTTGGCGCCGCGACGGCTACGGCCGCACCCACGGCGAGGCGATCCCGGGCGTGGCCGACCACCCGGCCGTGTTCACGCCAGACGACCTGATGGACGACAGCGCGCTCGACGGCCGCCTGCCGGACGGGCCGGTCGCGATCTACGACGACGACGGCTTCTACCTCGGCAGCGTCCTCGCCGAACTGCTGCACAAGGCCGGGCGCGAGGTCTTCCACGTCACCCCCGACGACACCATCGCCTCCTGGAGCGCGAACACGCTCGACTACCGGCACATCCAGCGGCGGATGGCCGAACTGGGCATCGAACCGGTGGTCGCGCACGAACTCGTCGGGTTCGCGCCCGGTGCGCTGCGCCTGCGCCACGTCTGGAACGCGCGCGAACGCACCCTGCCCTGCACCTCGATCGTGACGATCACCTCGCGCCTGCCCGACGACACCCTGTACGAGGCACTGCGCGAACGCGAGGCCGACTGGGCCGACGCCGGCGTCCAGACCATGACCCGCATCGGCGACGCGCTGGCCCCGGGCCTGATCGCCCATGCCGTCTACGCCGGCCACCGCTACGCCCGCGAACTGGACGCCCCGCCCGCCGGCGACGTGCCGTTCAAGCGCCACTTCCACAGCCCGCGCGAGACCGACCTGCGGCGCGAGGACTGAACGGACACGCGGCCGGGCCTCGCCACGGCCTGGTAACGGGCCGGCAACGGGGTCGGCAGACCCGCCCGCATCGTCCGAAAGCCGCATTTGCGGCACTGCAGCACGAGTCGCATAATCCGGGCGGCCTCCGGCCCGCCCTGCGGCCGGCCTCCTTCTTCCGCGCAGCGGGGCTGCGCGATCGCCACGGAGCCTTACCCATGTCCGACATCGTCATCGTCGGTGCCAAGCGCACCGCCATCGGGTCCTTCCTCGGCCAGTTCACCGGCGTCCCCACCCCCACCCTCGGCGCGGCCGCCATCACCGGCGCCCTCGGGCAGGCGGGCCTCGCCCCGGACCAGGTCGACGAAGTGATCATGGGCTGCGTGCTGCCCGCCGGCCTCGGCCAGGCCCCGGCGCGGCAGGCGTCGCTGGCGGCGAAGATCCCGACCTCGGCCGGCTGCACCACCATCAATAAGGTGTGCGGCTCGGGCATGAAGGCGATCATGCTGGCCCACGACCTGATCAAGGCCGGCTCGGCCTCGGTGGTGGTCGCCGGCGGCATGGAATCGATGACCAACGCCCCGCACCTGCTGAACGGCTCGCGCACCGGCATCCGCTACGGCAGCGGCGAGCTGCTCGACCACATGGCGTGGGACGGCCTGACCAACCCCTACGACAAGCAGGCCATGGGCGTGTTCGGCGACGCCACCTGCGCCAGCTACGGTATGGACCGCGCCGCGGTGGACGCGTTCTCCGCGGAAAGCGCGCTCCGGGCCCAGAAAGCGATCGCGGCGGGGGCGTTCAAGGACGAAATCACGCCGGTTACAGTGGTGACGAGAAAGGGCGAATCGGTGGTCGACACCGACGAGGAGCCCGGCAAGATCGACACCGCGAAGATCCCCACCCTGCGTCCGGCCTTCGGCAAGGACGGCGTGCTGACCGCCGCATCATCGTCGAAGATCTCCGATGGCGCCGCGGCGACGATCATGATGTCGTCCGACGAGGCGAAGCGTCGCGGACTCGCGCCGCTCGCGCGCATCGTCGCACATGCCACGCACTCGCAGGCACCGGAATGGTTCACCACCGCGCCGGTGAAGGCGATGGCGAATGTGCTGGAAAAAGCGGGCTGGCGCGTGGAAGACGTCGACCTGTTCGAAGTCAACGAAGCGTTCGCGTGCGTCGCGATGGCGCCGATGAAGGACCTCGGCATTCCGCACGACAAGCTCAATATCCATGGCGGCGCGTGCGCGCTCGGGCACCCGATCGGCGCCAGCGGCGCGCGTCTCGTCGTCACCCTGATCGCCGCGCTGCGCGCCACCGGCGGCAAGCGCGGCGTGGCCTCGCTGTGCATCGGCGGCGGCGAGGCCACGGCCATCGCAGTGGAGCTGCCATAAGACTGAGTAACGGAGTAACCGGACAAAACCGGCCACGACCGCTTGACACCCGCCCCGGGCACGTCATGATGGATGCCAGACGTCCACGGGCGTCGTGTCCACCGAACCACTCCCTGCATTCCGAGGAATCCTTCATGACCCTGAACAAGGCTCTGATCGCCCTTGCCATCGGCCTCGCCCTGAGCGCCTGCTCGAACAAGGAACAGGCTGCCGACGCCGCCGCCGACGCCAACCAGGCCGCCGCCGACGCCAACCAGGCCGCCGCCGACGCCA
>JAEWNA010000229.1 GCA_023392975.1 Pseudomonadota bacterium
ACCCCGCCGCCCTCGCCCCCCTGATCGCCGCGCCGCCCGACCGGCTCGCGCTGGACACCGAGTTTGTCCGCGAACGTACCTACTGGCCGCAACTGGCGCTGGTGCAGATCGCGACCGGCGATGCAGACGAAGAGATCCTGCTGGTCGATCCGCTGGTCCTCGGCATGCCCGAGGCGCTGGCGCAGGTGCTGGCCGATCCGCGCTCGCTCAAGCTGATGCACAGCGCCGGCGAGGACCTGATCGCCTTCCGCCACGCCTGCGGCGCACTGCCCGCCCCGCTGTTCGACACCCAGATCGCCGCCGCGCTGTGCGGGGTCGGCGCCGGGCTGGGCTACCAGCGGCTGATGGCGGAGCTGCTGGGCGTGGAGGTCGACAAGGGCGAGACCCGCTCCGACTGGCTGCGCCGGCCGCTGTCGCCGTCGCAGCTGCACTACGCCGCCGACGACGTGCGCCACCTCGACGCCGCCTGGCGCCTGCTGCACGCCCGCCTCGACGACGCCGGCCGCCTGTCGTGGCTGGAGGAAGACTGCGCACGGATGCTGGCCAACGCCGCCGACGACACGCCGGAACGCTGGCCGCACCTCGGCATGCGCTCGGCCCAGTTCCTCGACCGCGACGGCCAGGTCCGCCTGCTGCGCCTGCTGCGCTGGCGCGAGGTCCGCGCCCGCACCTCCGACCGCCCGCGCAGCTGGCTGCTCGACAACGAGCTGGCGCAGGCCCTCGCCCGCAACCCGCCGCGCGACCTCGGCGCCCTGCAGCGGCTGTTCGACGGCCAGCCCAAGGCCCCGAAGAAGCTGGCGGCCGAGGTGTTCGACGCCCTGACCACACCCCTGCCCGATGAGGACGCCCTGCCACCGGCCCGCACCGACGAGCGCGACCGCAACGCCTACAAGCGCCTGCAGCAGGCCGTGGCCGCCCGCAGCGCCGAACTGGGCCTGCCCGACGGCGTGCTGGCCTCCCGGCGCTGGATCGAAGCCCTGCAGGACGGCGAAGACTGGCCCGGCGCCCTCGCCGGCTGGCGCCGCACCGAACTCGAACCCGTCCTCGCCCCCCTTCTGCCCCCCCTGCCCGCCCCGATTGGCAAGCCGTAACAGGGCCGCTTATACTTGCCACCCCGCGCGGGAGCCCAAGCACTCCCCCGCAGCGCCGGCATCCCCGGCGACGCTTCACACAACGAGTTCACGGGGCCATAGCTCAGCTGGGAGAGCGCGTCGTTCGCAATGACGAGGTCGGGAGTTCGATCCTCCCTGGCTCCACCAAACAACAAAAAAGCCGATCCGCAAGGGTCGGCTTTTTTGTTGGTCGATTTCAGATCGATCCGCTCCATGCACACATCAGCGCTTATCATCCCGTGGGTGAAACAGGGGCATGGGCATACCGTCGAACAGGGGCCGCACGGATGACGCCGGAAGCCAAGGCGCGAGAGCAGATCGACCGCAAGCTCGAACTGGCGGGCTGGGTCGTGCAGAACGTCAAACAGGTCAATCTGTCCGCCGCCCAGGGCGTCGCCGTTCGCGAATATCCGACGGAGACGGGCCCCGCCGACTACGTCCTGTTCGTCGACCGCAAGCCGGTCGGGGTGATCGAAGCCAAGAAGGACGCCGCGGGTGGGCAGCTCACCGTCGCCGAAAGCCAGACCGAGCGCTACGCCAATGCCCCGCTGAAATGGCGCAAGGCCGACGGCCCGCTCCGCTTCCTGCACGAAAGCACCGGCCAGATCATCTGGTTCACCGACAGCGAAGACCCGGTCCCGCGCGCCCGCGAATTGTTCCACTTCTTCCGCCCGCAGACCCTCGGCGACTGGGCCGCGCAACCCGACACCCTCCGCCGTCGCCTCACGCGGATGCCGCCGCTGCCCGAGCGCAACCTGCGCGACTGCCAGATCAGTGCCGTCACCGGTCTTGAACAATCGCTGGCGAAGAACAAGCCGCGCGCCCTGATCCACATGGCCACCGGCGCCGGCAAGACCTTCACCGCCATCACCTCGGTCTACCGCCTGCTCAAGTTCGGCGGCGCCAGGCGCATCCTGTTCCTGGTCGACACCCGCAACCTCGGCAAGCAGGCCCATCAGGAGTTCATGGCCTACACGCCGCCGGACGACGCCCGCAAGTTCACCGAGCTCTACAACGTACAACGCCTGTCCAGCAGCAACATCGACCCGCATGCGCAGGTCTGCATCAGCACCATCCAGCGCATGTATTCGATCCTGTCCGGCACCCCGCTGGCGGAGGACAGCGAAGACATCTCGCCCAACGAGTTCGGCCAGGCGGAGGCGCAGACGCGGCTGGTGCAGTACAACCCGAAAGTGCCGATCGAGGAATTCGACTTCATCGTCATCGACGAGTGCCACCGCAGCATCTACAACCTGTGGAAGCAGGTGCTGGATTACTTCGACGCCTTCCTGATCGGTCTGACGGCTACGCCGGACAAGCGCACATACGGCTTCTTCAACGAGAACGTGGTGGCCGAGTACAGCTACGAACAATCCGTGGTCGACGGGGTCAACGTCGGCTACGACGTCTACGAGATCGAAACCGAGATCACCGCCAAGGGTGGTCTCGTCGAGGCGAAGGAATGGGTCGACCACCGCGATCGCGAAACCCGCGCCAGGCGCTGGGCGCAGACCGAGGAAGATACCGCCTACGGCGCCAACGATCTCGACAGGTCGGTGGTCAACCCGAGTCAGATCCGCAACGTCATCCAGGCGATGAAGACCGCGGTGGAGACGAATATCTTCCCCAACCGCAAGGAAACGCCCAAGACCCTGATCTTCGCCAAGACCGACAGCCACGCCGACGACATCATCCGCACCGTGCGCGAGATCTACGGCGAGGGCAACGCCTTCTGCAAGAAGGTCACCTACCGCGCCGGCATCGATCCGGAGACCGGCAAGGCCATCGCCGGCGATGACGCCGACAGCGTGCTCGCCAGCTTCCGCAACGACTACAACCCCCGCATCGCCGTCACCGTGGACATGATCGCCACCGGCACCGACGTGAAGCCGCTGGAGGTGCTGCTGTTCATGCGCGACGTGCGCAGCAAGGGCTACTACGAACAGATGAAGGGCCGCGGCGTGCGCAGTCTCGACGCCGAATCGCTGAAGAAGGTCAGCAACTCCGCCGACGGCGCCAAGACCCACTTCGTCCTGATCGATGCCGTGGGCGTGGAAAAGTCGCTGAAGACCGAGAGCCGTCCGCTGGAACGCAAGCCCGCGCTCAGTCTCGACAGCCTGCTCAAGGGCGTGGCGGTAGGCGCGCGCGACGAAGACACCGTGCTGAGCCTCGGCAACCGCTTGGTGCGTCTGGCCAAGCAGTTAGACGACAAGGCGCTGGCGAAGATCAAGCAGGCCAGCGGCGGCCTCGGGCTGCAGGACCTTGCGCGTGGCCTGGTGCAGTCACTGGACCCGGACCGCGTCGTTGCCGATGCGTTGGACGCGGCGAAGGCCGCCGGCATCACGCGCGACGAAGCCTCCTTGACGCAGGCCGAGCTGGACGCCGCGCGTCGCAAGCGCGTGGAGGCCGCCTGCCTGCCGTTCGATGCCCCGGCCCTGCGCGACCTGATCGAATCCGCGCGGCGGGAACGCGAGCAGTTGATCGACCACCTCAATCTGGACACGGTGACGCGCAGCGAGTTCGCCGCGCAGGCGCAGGCCAATGCCGAGGCCGCGGTGGGCAAGTTCCGCGCGTTCCTAGACGATCACCGCGACGACATCGCGGCGCTGGGGTTCTTCTACGCCCAACCGTACCGGCGTCGCGCACTGACGCTCGAGATGATCGAGGAACTCCACGACGCCTTGTCGCGGCCGCCGTTGATGCTGACGACCGAGACCCTGTGGTCGGCCTATGCGCGGGTGCAGGAGACGAAAGTGCGCGGCAATGGCGCGCGCCGGCAGCTGACCGATCTGGTGTCGCTGGTGCGCTTCGCGCTGGGCATGGACGACGAGCTTCGGCCGTTCGCCGACACCGTCGACAAGCGCTTCGCCGACTGGGTGTTCCGCCACAATGCCCGGCGCGCGACGGCGTTCACGCCGGAGCAGATGGAGTGGCTGCGACTGGTCAAGGACCACATCGCCAGCAGCTGCCGCATCGAGCGCGACGATTTCGACTACGCGCAGCTGGCCGGCAAGGGCGGGCTGCAGAAGGCGTGGAATGTCTTTGACGGCCAGTTGGATGCACTGCTGGCCGAGATGAATGAGGAGTTGGTGGCTTGAATGATTGGATTTCCCTCCCGCTAAGCGATCTTCCGATCGCCTCGGGGAAAAGCATTAATCCGTTCGAATTCCCGGATGAAGAGTTCGAGCTTTATAGCGTGCCGTCACACGAGACTGGTCGGCCAGAATGCGTCAAGGGCGAAGACATTGGCTCGAACAAACAGCTGGTGTCGCCAGGGACCGTTTTGCTCTGCAAGATAAATCCCAGAATCAATCGAACTTGGATTGTCGGCGAGGCTGGCAGTCGGCGACAAATTGCTTCGACGGAATGGATTGCTTTCGAAAGCCGTGAGGAAGTCGATCAACGATTCCTGATGTTATTCATGCAGCAATCAAACGTTCGCGACTACCTAGCCGCCAATGCGTCAGGTGTCGGTGGTTCCTTGATGCGTATCAAGCCTGCAACGCTGAAGGGCGTGACTTTTCGAATGCCGGGCATCCAAACACAGCGGAGGATCGTCGAAAAGCTGGAAGAGCTGCTTTCCGATCTCGACGCAGGAGTGGCCGAGCTGAAGGCCGCGCAGCGCAAGCTGGCGCAGTACCGCCAGTCGCTGCTAAAGGCGGCGGTGGAAGGCATGCTGACCGCCGACTGGCGCGTGGCCCGAAGCACGTCATCCCGGCGAAAGCCGGGATCCAGCCGTTCCAGAGACGAGCAGCCCCGAAAGCGGGATCCCGGCCTGCGCCGGGATGACGAGGGACAGGAAACCGGCGCCGAACTGCTGCAGCGCATCCTGTCCGAACGCCGTACACGCTGGGAGCAGAAGCAGCTCGCGAAGTTCGCTGAGCAAGGCAAGGTGCCGCCGAAGGGCTGGAAGGAGAAGTATCCAGAACCTCTCAGTCCAAACCCGACAGGCCTGCCGTCGCTGCCTGAGGGGTGGACATGGGCAAGTCTGGATCAAATCACGGAATTCGTTACGAGCGGACCACGCGGATGGGCAGACTACTACACGGAGACGGGAGCAACATTCATTCGCTCGCAGAACATCAATCGAGACTTACTCGACCTCTCGGATATCGCCTTCGTCAACCCGCCACATACCAGTGAGGGGACACGAACGCGTGTTCAGAGAAGCGATTTGCTCTTGACCATTACAGGCGCGAACGTCGGCAAGACAGCCGTGGTAGATGTTGAACTGGAAGAGGCGTACGTCAGCCAGCATGTCGCCTTGATGCGTCCAGTTGACTCAGGACTCAGCGAATACCTGCATTTGTTCCTTACCTGCAAGGCCGGGGGGCGGGGCCAGCTCAACAAAATGGCATATGGCGCAGGAAAGCCAGGACTGAATCTGCAGCAGGTTCAATCCGTCACTGTTCCTGTTCCAAACACTCACGAGCTGCCAAGGCTTCTCCGCGTGCTTGGTGCATCGCTCGACGCTACCTCAACGCAGGCGGATTCGATTGCATGCGGCCTCAGACAAGCCGCCGCCCAACGCAAGAACATCCTCAAAGCCGCCTTCTCCGGCCAACTGGTGCCGCAGGACCCGAATGACGAGCCCGCGAGCGCGCTGCTCGCGCGCATCCGCGCGCAGCGCGAGGCGAGCGCGGGCACGCCCGCACGCAAGCGCGGCCGCAAGGCCAGGGGCGCCGCATGAGCGTCGGACAAGGCGAGCTGATCCTGTACCGGACCGAGGACGGCCGGACCGAACTCCATCTGCGTGCCGCCGACGGCACCGTCTGGCTGACCCAGGCCGAGATGGCCGAGTTGTTCGAGACCAGCAAGCAGAACATCAGCCTGCACATCCGCAAGATCTTCGCGGAGGGAGAGCTGCCGGAGGCATCAGTTGTCAAGTTTTACTTGACAACTGCCGCCGACGGAAAACGTTACAAAACAATGACTTACCGGTTGGACCTGATCCTCGCGGTCGGTTTCCGGGTCCGCTCCCCGCGCGGCACCCAGTTCCGCCGCTGGGCCGGCAGCACCCTGGCCGAGTACCTGGTCAAGGGTTTCGTGCTGAACGACGAACGCCTGAAGGACGCCGAGCGCGCCGACTATTTCGACGAGCTGCTGCGCCGCATCCGCGACATCCGCAGCTCCGAGAAGCGTTTCTACCAGAAGCTGCGCGACCTGTTCAAAGCCAGCAGCAGCGACTACGACGGCACCGCACAGACCGCGAAGACCTTCTTCGCCACCATCCAGAACAAGCTGGTCTACGCCATCACCGGCCACACCGCCGCCCAGTTGATCGTCGAACGCGCCGATCCGGACGCCGAACACATGGGGTTGACCCATTGGGTCGGCGATCGGGTCCGCAAGTCGGATGCGATGGTGTCCAAGAACTACCTCGACGTGCAGGAACTCGACCAGCTCAACCGGCTGGTCACGATGTTCCTGGACTTCGCCGAAGACCGCGCCATGCGCCGCATCGAGACGCGCATGGCCGACTGGATCGCGCAGACCGACCGCTTCCTGAGCTTCAACGAGCGCCCCGTGCTGACCGGCCCCGGCCGTATCTCGCACGAGCAGATGGAGCACCTCGTCGGCGAGCGCTACGCCGCCTTCGATGCCCGTCGCCGCGCGGAGGAGGCGCTGGCCGCCGAACAGGAGGCCGACGACGACCTGAAACAATTGCAGGCGGAGGCCAAGCGTCTTGCCTCTGCCAAGAAGACGGACACGCCCTGACCCATGAACAGCACCGCCCTCGTCCAGAAGATCTGGAACTTCTGCCACACCCTGCGCGATGACGGCGTCGGTTACGGCGACTACCTCGAACAGCTGACCTACCTGCTGTTCCTGAAGCTGGCGCACGAGTACTCGCAGCCGCCCTACAACCGCGATACGCACATCCCAAGAAGCTGCGACTGGACCAGCCTGCGCGGCAAGACCGGCGCACCGCTGGAAGCGCACTACCTCAAGGTCCTGCAAAAGCTGGGGGAAGAGCCCGACATGCTCGGTGCGATCTTCTTCAAGGCGCAGAACAAGATCCAGGACCCGGCCAAGCTGGCACGGCTGGTGCAGATGATCGACGCCGAGAACTGGATCAGCCTCGATGCCGACACCAAGGGCGACCTGTACGAAGGCCTGCTGCAGAAAAACGCCGAAGACACCAAGAGCGGCGCCGGCCAGTACTTCACCCCGCGCGTGCTGATCGAGGCGATGGTCGAGTGCGTGCAGCCCGAGCCGGGCAAGACCATCGCCGACCCGGCGTGCGGCACCGGCGGCTTCTTCCTCGGCGCCTACAACTGGCTGACCCGCGACGGCGTGAAGCTGGACAAGCGCCAGCAGAAGTTCCTGAAGCACAAGACCTTTTTCGGCAACGAGATCGTCGCCTCCACCCGCCGCCTGTGCCTGATGAACCTGTTCCTGCACAACGTCGGCGACCTCGACGGCGAACCGACGGTGGACCGTTCCGACGCGCTGATCTCCGAACCGAAGCAGACGTTCGACTACGTGCTGGCCAATCCGCCCTTCGGCAAGAAGAGCAGCATGACCATCACCAACGAGGACGGCGAGGAAGACCGCGACGCGCTCACTTACGAGCGCCAGGACTTCTGGCAGACCACCTCGAACAAACAGCTCAACTTCCTCCAGCACATCGTCTCGATGCTCAAGACCACCGGCCAGGCCGCGGTGGTGCTGCCCGACAACGTGCTGTTCGAGGGCGGCGCCGGCGAGAAGATCCGCCGCAAGCTGCTGGAGACCTGCGACGTCCACACCCTGCTGCGCCTGCCGACGGGCATCTTCTACGCCCAGGGCGTCAAGGCCAACGTGCTGTTCTTCGACGCCAAGCCCAAGGATGGCAAGGTTCAGACCAAGGGCGTGTGGATCTACGACCTGCGGACCAACAAGCACTTCACGCTGAAGACCCGGCCACTGCGCCGCGAAGACCTTCAGGAATTCGTCGAGGCCTACAATCCGGCCAACCGGCACAAGCGCAAGGAATCAGAGCGGTTCCGCCATTTCGAATACAAGGACCTCGTCGCGCGCGACAAGGCGAGTCTGGACATCTTCTGGCTCAAGGACGACAGCCTCGACGACCTCGACAACCTGCCGCCACCGGATGTGCTTCAGCAGGAAATCATCGACCACCTGGAAGCCGCACTTGCGGCCTTCAGGGACGTCGCCGCGGCACTGCCCAAGAGCGGCTGAGGGCGGTTTCTCGCTATCGCAACCGCCTCAGACCCCTCACCTCAAACCGCCTCAGAAATCGTACCGATACCCCGCGTAGTAGAACAGCGAGAGCAGGTCTTCGTTGCTGGCCTGCGCTTCGGTGCGGGTGCGTTCGAGGTTGAATTCGGCTTCGAAGGTGAGGTGTTCGCCGCGGTGGTAGGCGAAGCGGCCCACCGGCGACAGGCGGGTCGAGGTGGAGCCGCTGGCATTGTCCTGGGTGTAGTACTTGAGGCCGGGTTCGATCACCCAGGCGTCGCCGACCTTGAAGCGCGTGGACAGGCCGAACAGCCAGGCGTCGTAGGCGCGGCTGGTGAGGTAGCTGGAGTTCAGCACGAACACGTCGGACGGCGAGAACACGCCCGTGCCGATCAGCTGCGCGCTGGTGGTGCGGATGTTGCCGGTGGCCTCGCTCGCGGGCAGCGTCGGCGTGGCGATGGTACCGGTGACGCTGGAGATGCGGTAGTCGGCGGAGGTCTGCCACTTCGGCGAGAAGGTGACGGTCACGCCGAGCGACGAGGCGCGGGCGATCGGCGTGAGGCCGATCGACTGGACGATGACCTGGTCGCGGCTCATCGTCTGCAGCAGTTGCGCGACGGTGGTCTGCGGCTGGCCGAGCAGCGCGTTGGTCAGCTGCAGGCTGGGCGCGCGGCGGTAGTCGTAGAGGAAGTTCACCGCGAACTTCCGGCCCCAGCCGAAGTTGCCCTGCACCGAGCCGATGTTGAGCTTGTCGAACATCACGTCGTAGTCGACCAGCCCGAACACCGAGCGGTTGGCGGTGAAGTAGCGGAACTCCGCGCCGATCGCGCGACGATCGACTTCGCTGCCGGCGTTCTGTTGGATGCCGAACACGCCGATGCCGATGCTGTCGTGGATGCGGTCGGCGTCGAGGGTCGCGCCATAGAAACGCTTGTCGCCGCCGAGGCCCGGTTCGACCAGCTGCCCGCCCTCGATGCCCGCGCGCACCCGGTCGGTACCGAGGCCGATGCTGGCGATGCCGCCGTCGAAACGGCCGAGCACGCCGCCGCTGACGGCGGTCTGGCGGCCGAGGCGCGTAGCGAAGCGGCTGGTCTCGTGGCGCACGTCGACGTACGCGGACGAGAGGCGGTTCCGCGCCGGCTGGTCCTGGATGAAGCTGTGGCGATAGGTGTCGCGCAAGGTGACGCGCGTGTCCCACGCACCGGCGCGGTGGCGCAGGTTGTAGTTGACGTCGGTGACCACGGCCGACTGGTCGGTGGAGCTGAGCGACTGGCTGTCGATCTGGGTGGCGCCGGTGACCGGGTCGGTGGTGGTGAATTCGTCGCGGATCTTCGACTTGCCGCCGTAGTAGTACTGCGACACGCCGCCCCACTGCGTGGTCACCGGCTTGCGCGCGCGCGGGCCACCCGTGCCCGCGGTCGGCTGTGCGCCGGCGATCGCGAGCGCGGCGATGCGCGCCTTCACGCGTTCGGCGCCGGGGCCGTCGGGATACAGCTTGAGGTAGAGGTCGTACTCGGCCTTCGCGCGTGCGTTCTCGCCCAGGCGTTCGCGCGCGAAGCCGATGAGCTCCTGCGCCTCCTGCGTGAACAGGCCGGGCGGCATGTTGAGCACGCGATTGAGTTCCGCGACCGCGGTTTCGTAGTCGCCGCGTGCGGCCGCATCGCGCGCGGTGCGCAGGATGTCGGCCTGCGCCTGGTCGGCTTCACCCAGCGGCCCGGTCACCGCCGTCGCCGGCGGAAGCGGCGCTTCGGCCACGACGGGGGCGCCGCTCGGCGGTTTGCCGGGGGCGGCCGGGGGTCGGCGGAAACTCAGCACGAAGCTCTGCTCGTCCTCGCCCGGCCCCGCCTTCAGGCCCTGCACCGGCGCGCTGAACGTCACTTCCAGCCGCTTTTCCGTCGGCTGGTTGGCCTCGCTGAAGTAGCGCATCTTGAACGGCGGCGCGAGGTCGGAATCGTTCCAGGTGCGCGACTCCTCGAAGACCGAACGGCCGTCGCTGCTGAGCCCGGTGAGTTCGAAGTAGATCGTGATCAGGTCGTCACCGGAGGACACCACCGCACGCTTGAAGCGCACGTTGGCGTTGAAACGCACCGCGACCTCGGTGGTTCCGTCCTGCGCGTGCACCGCGACATCGTCGAAGATCTGGGCCATGGCCGCGGGCGAGACCGCGGCGAGCGCCAGCGCGAGGGAAAGCCCAGCGAGGCGGAAGGTGTTGCGACGTTGGATCATCTGCAGTCTGTTCCTGTTGCCGGCCCGATCAGAATTCGCCGTCGGTGGACCGGTGGTGCCCTGTTCTTGTGCGCTTGATGGTGGAGAACGTCGCGTCGGTGTACTGGTGGCACGCACCCGAGCAATCCTGCAGTTCCTGCACGGTGTAGAGGATGGTCGGCGAGTCGACCTTCTTGTGCGCGTCCGGCTTGAACCGGTTGGCGTGGCAACCGGCGCAGTTCGGCTTGTAGCTGGCGAACTTCCACGCGATCACTTCGTTGTTCGTGGTGTGGCAGGACGTGCAGCTCAACCCCGCCTGGTGGGGGCGGTAGGCGATGGAGATGTGCGAGTAGCTCGTCGTCGGCGTCCACGCGGTGGTCCGATGGCAGGCGTCGCAGGACTTCGTGGTGACGAAGTGGTTGGCCGACTTGCCGGTCGCCGTGGTGCCGTTGTGGCAGGTCGCGCAACTACCCGCGGTGACGCCGCTGTGACTGAACGTCGCCGGGATCCACGCCGTCGTGCGGTGGCATGCATCGCAGGACTGCGTCGTCGGCAGATGGTTCGACGGCTTGCCGGTCGCGTTCGTCCCGTTGTGGCAGGTCGCGCAGGAGCCTGCGGTCACGCCGCTGTGGTTGAACGTCGCCGGGATCCATGCCGACGTGCGGTGGCACGTGTCGCACGACTGCGTCGTCGGAATGTGGTTCGACGGCTTGCCGGTCGCCGTCGTGCCGTTGTGGCACGTCGCGCACGACCCCGCAGTCACGCCGCTGTGGTTGAACGTCGCCGGGATCCATGCCGACGTGCGGTGGCAGGCGTCGCAGCTCTGCGTCGTCGGAATATGGTTCGACGGCTTGCCGGTCGCCGTCGTGCCGTTGTGGCAGGTCGCACAGGAGCCCGCGGTCACGCCGCTATGGTTGAACGTCGCGGGCAGCCAGGCCGTCGTCCGGTGGCAGGCGTCGCACGACTGCGTTGTCGGAATGTGGTTCGACGGCTTGCCGGTCGCCGTCGTGCCGTTGTGGCAGGTCGCACAGGAGCCCGCGGTCACGCCGCTGTGGTTGAACGTCGCCGGGATCCACGCCGTCGTGCGGTGGCAGGCGTCGCAGCTCTGCGTCGTCGGCAGATGGTTCGACGGCTTGCCGGTGGCGCTGGTCCCGTTGTGGCACGTCGCGCACGACCCCGCAGTCACGCCGCTGTGGTTGAACGTCGCCGGGATCCATGCCGTCGTGCGGTGGCAGGCATCGCAGGACTGCGTCGTCGGCAGATGGTTCGACGGTTTGCCGGTCGCGCTGGTCCCGTTGTGGCAGGTCGCGCAGGACCCCGCCGTCACACCGCTGTGGTTGAACGTCGCCGGGATCCATGC
>JAEWNA010000320.1 GCA_023392975.1 Pseudomonadota bacterium
AGAAGTGGCTGAGATACCGCGAATTCGACTTGCTGGGCCGGGCGATGACCGCGGACGAATTACAGGAAGTCACCGCGACCGCCCGCCGGCTGGCGGCGCTGGTCCTGCTTCAGCCCGCACTGGACGATCACTACCGGATCGTCGTCGCGGACACCTACGCCTGGAATGCTTGACGACAATCGACGCCCACGGAGGCCGAAGCCGGCGTCACCCCGGTATCGCGGCACGATCTCCGGGGCACCGCCGGGCAGAACTGAAGACGCGCCTGCCGGCGGGGCCTAGCCGCCGACGATCGCCTGCACCGCCGCCACCAGTTGCGCGTTCATCGACGCCTGCTGCTGGGTGAGCGCGATCACCAGCTCCGGCGACGCCTGTGTCGGATCGCCGCTGTGCACCGGCGGATCGGGCGCGTACTGGTTGTCGAGCTGGGTGGTCTGCGCCGCGCGTTCGCCGGCGATGTCCTTGACCAGTTCCAGCGCGAGGTCGAGCGAGGAGGAAATGCCGCCGCCGCTGAAGCGCCGGCGTTCGCGATCGATCTGCCAGCGCGGGTAGCCCGGCACCACGTCCAGCGTCGGGAACAGCGCCAGCGCGTCGCGGGCGCTCCAGTAGGTGGTGACCGCGCAGGCGTCGAACAGCCCCGACGCGGCGACCACGAACGCGCCGGTGCAGACCGAGCCGGCCCACTTCGCCTGCGGGCCGGCGGTCTTCAGCCAACTTTGCAGGGTGGCGTCGTTCATCGCGGCGGTGACGCCGTCGCCGCCCCCGCCGGGGACGAACACGATGTCGGCCGTCGGGGCCTGCGCGAAGGTCGCGTTCGGCAGCACCGACACGCCCTCGGTGGTCGCGATCGGATCGGCGGTCGCCGCGAGCCACACGGTGCGGAAGCCGGGGGTGTAGGCGAAGATCTGGGTGGCACCGGCGAAATCGAGCAGGGTGCAGCCGGGATAGAGGGCGAAGGCGACGGTAAGCGGCGTGGTCATGGCGGGTGCTCCGGACGGCCATCGCGCCGAAGCGCGACGGCACGGTCACGATCAGGTGGCGGGATTGGTCGGCTGGAACTGGAAGCTCGGCCCGGTGAACACCGCCGCGTTCGGGATGCCGGCCATCATCGCCTTCGCCTGTCCCTTCAGCGACATCATCAGCCCAATCGCCACGTTCATCTGCGCCGGCGTGTTCTGGCCGCTGAACAGGGCGTCGAGGGCGAACAGCAGGCTGGTGTAAGTGTAGTTGAAGTTGTCGTTGGCGAAGGCCTGCGCCGAGCCCGGCGGATACGGCGCCGTGGACGAATTCGGATCGGTCGGCACCGGGTATACGCCAGTGGCGTCGAATGGAACAGCCGCGCCGGCGTAGGCCCAGGGCGGGGTCTGGGCAGGCGCGGGCACCAGCAGCGCGCCCTTCTGGATCTGCATGAAGCGGTAGTAGTGCGCGACCTGGTCGCCGACCACTTCCTCGGGCGAGGTGGAGGTGCCTTCGCCCTGCTCGACGATGACCTGCAGCGCCTGCTGCGCGCTGGCGACGTCGGTCACCACCACCGCCTCGGGCATCAGGTCGGGACCGACCTGGTTGCGCGGCGGGTTGGCGAAGGCGCCGTCGCCGAGCAGGCCGATGGCCTGCGAGATCACCGCGTAGAACTGGCCGATGGTGATCTGTCCGCTCTCGGCCATGGCCTTGATCGGCAGCGGATTCTCCGGCTGTTCGATGTCGAGGAAGGTCTGCAGCTGGCCCATCGAGAACGGCGCCAGGTGCACGGTGAGGTCGCTTTCGACGCCGCCGGGCAGCGGGCCCGGGTAGCTCGGGATGAAACCGGGCATCCCCACCTGCGAATCGCCGCCGAGCGCGTTGAGCACGTTCGAGGCCAAGGTCATGTGCAGCATTTCCTCGACCACCACGGACTGCAGGATCGACACGATCTCCGCGTTCTTGGCGGCGTCCAGCGAATACAGCGCGTAGAGGTACAGCGGGATGGTCGAGTGCTCGAGTTCGACCGCGTTCTGCAGGGCGGTGATCACCGCCTGCGGGTTGGGCATGGCCTCTGTGTCCAGGCCGGCGAGCATGCTGCGCTTCAGTCGGATCATGGCGTTCTCCTCAACGGTTCTGCAGCACGAGACGGCGGGCAGCGGCCATCGCCTTGCCGCCCTTGCCGGCGGCGGGCGATGGCGCACCGGTCGGTGTGGGCGCGGTGCGCGGCGCGGCGGCCTTCACCGCCGGCGTGCCCGGCAGCGGATTCGACAGCCACGCGAGGATGGCCGCGCGCTTGGCCGGTGACAGGTCGCGGGTGACCGGCATCGAGTTCGGATCCGAGGGCGCGAGGCCGAACGCCAGCGACAGCAGGCGGAGGTTGGCCAGCACGTCGTCGTAGCTGGCGAGGTTCAGGAACCGGTTCATCACCGGATAGAGGTTCGCGTACTGCTGGAAGATCGGCTGCAGGTCGTCGTACCAGGTCGGCGCGCCCGGCACCTTCGGCAACCAGCCGCTCCACACGAGGACGCTGACGAAGTTCCACTGGTTGATCGGCGCGTCGCCGTAGGCCGCGGTATCGGCGAAACCCGGACGCACGCCGTAGACCTGGCCGTCGATGCCGTAGTCGCCGGTGGGATTGGTCGGGCCGATGCCGAAGTTGCGCGGCGTGCCGGGGTCCGCGGCGCTGATCGTGAGCAGTGCGCGGCCGTTGGCGTCGGTCGTGGCGCCGGCGTTGAAACCGAGCGCCGACGCCGGCGTGGCGACGGCGGGACTGTCGGTGACGAACGGGAACCCGCTGCCGACCTGGGTCTGCAGCTGCGAGGCGTCGGCGGCGAAGGCGATGGCGACGTTCGCCAGCGGCCGGCCGTACTGCATGGCATAGACCGGGACCGATGCCACGTCGCCGGGGCTCATGCGATGGACGAAGCGGTCGGCGCGGACGAAGGCGCCGCTGGTCCATTCCGCGATCGCGACGCCGCTGTCGCCCGAGAGAACCAGTGCGGCGGTCTTCACCTGCGGCAGCAGCGTCGGCGGGATCGGGATCGCGACGACGCCCGCGGTGGTCGCATACCAGTCCGCCGCGGTGTAGGTGGCGGCCGGCACCGTGCCGACCGGGATCACGCTGCCCGCCGGCGAGACGGGCGAGAGCAGCGGGTCGTAGACGCCGAGCGCCAGGTCGCCGAGGTTCACCATCGCGCCGCCGGCGCCGGTCGGGATCGCGTTGCCGAGGTCGAGGTACAGGCAGCCGGCGTCGGCATCGACCACGCCCGCGCAGTGGTTGATCCGCCCGGCGGGCAGGAAGAAGTTCGCGGGCGGATTCGCGGTGGTGTCGGACGCGGCCACGAACTGCCGGCCCACGACGAGATGCTGCGGCTCCGTCGCCGCTGCCGGGCCGATGGTGCCGGCGATGCGCCCGGTCATGAAATCCGGAGAGGTGTAGTCCAGGTTGAAGCTGTCGACGTTGAACTTGATCGACAGCAGGCCGTCGGCCGCGGCCGCCTGCAGCGCGGTCAGGAACGGCGAGGCCGAGACGTCGCCCCAGCGCAGGTTGCTCAGCACGGACTGGTACATCGCGCCGGCGTCGGCGTCACCGCCGGCAGACACGGTCGCGCGATCCCAGATGTCGATGAACGCCGCCGGCGCGTAATCGGCGAGCAGCAGGGTGTTGCCGTTCGCGTCGGCGATGCGCACCTGCAGGCCCCAGATCTCGGAGACCAGCTGCTGCTCCGGATCGAGGTCGACCAGCTTCGCCGGCACCCGGCCGTCGCTGTCGGCGACGCTGTAGCCCAGCACCGGATCGCTCGCCGGGACCGGCGCCGACGGCGAGGTCGTGGTCGGCATCCAGGCCGCGGTGATCGCGCAGCCGAGCAGCCGCCACGCCGCGTCGCCCTCGGGATTGAACCAGCCGTTCGGCGGATTCATGTTCGGCCCCTGCAGGCCCTGCCAGGCGGACTGGAAGATCGCATTGTCGAAGTGCCCCGGGTCGTTGTTGACGGTCGAGACGTTGGCCTGGAACCGGCCGGCGAAATGCAGCCGCAGTGCGTTGAGGTAGCTCATCGGACCCTCCTGGAGGCGATGAAGGACGTGAACCCGCGCGATGCGCCGCGCGGGACGGAGTGCGCTCAGGCCGCGAAGGGCGCGATCAGGCCGATCGGGTTGCCTTCCGGGTCCTGGATCATGGCGAAGCGGTAGCCGTCGACCTCGCTCACCGGCATGTACGGCGCGCCGCCGGCGGCGATGGCCGCGGCGACGGTGGCGTCGAGATCGTCGACCTGCAGGTAGAAGTTGCGGCCCGGCTCGAACCCGGCCACGCCCGCCTGCGCCTGGCCGATGCCGCCGAACAGCGGCCGCGCCGCGGTCGGGAAATCGATGTAGGCGAAGCCGCCGGTGCCGATGCGGTAGGTCCAGCCGAAGACGGTGGTGTAGAACGCCATCAGGGCGTCCTGGTCGCGGGCGATGACTTCGAACATCACCGACGGATGCGCATTCGCGGTCGTCACGGCATGCCTCCCTGCGTCTTCACGTACTCGTAGCTGGGCCCCACGGTCTGCCCGGTCTGCGGATCGGCGACGGTCTGCATCATCGCCACCGACAGCACGCGCAGGTCGTACATCGCGCCGATCGCCGCATCCAGCCGCGCGGGCTCGCCGTTGAAGGCGTCGTGCAGCGCGTTGAGCAGCGACGAGTAGTTCCACGCGAACTGTTCGATGCGGTTGCGCGCCTGCGTGCCGACCGCGAACTCGGCGATGGTGCAGTTCGGCTTCAGCGGCCAGATGCCGTCGGGGTCGAACGGGATCGCGGCGCCGGCGTAGGCGTAGCCGGTGGGCGTGGTGACCAGCTCGCGGCCGGCGACGATCGATCCGAACTTGTAGAAGTGCGCCGGATCGTCCGGCGACTGGTACGGCGTCAGCCCCGTGCCCTCGCCTTCCAGCTTGATCAGGTCGATCGCGCGGCAGGCGGTGTCCGGATCGGTGATCGGGTAGAGCTTGTCCGGGGGAAACCAGTGCGGCGCCACCACCTGCGGCGGCGCGGTCGGCTGCACGAAGATCGACGGCCCCAGCGTCCGGATCTGCGCCTTGATCGCATCGTAGAACTCGCCGATGGTCGCGTAGGCCTCGGCCGCTTCCAGCAGCCCCGGCGTGCGCACCGGGATCTCGTCCTCCGGCTGCTCGATCGCCATGAACGTGTGCTTCACCACCGGCATCGAGAACGCCTCGATCCCGACGATCAGCCCGCCGATGTCCATCGGCAGCGGCCCCGGGTATTTCGGGATGAACGCCGGATTGTTGATCTGCGGCCGGCCGCCGATCGCGATCAGGATGTTCGCGGCGATGCTCATGTGCAGCATCTCCTGGATCACGATGCTGCGGATCAGCGCGCCGATGCGCTGGTTCGTCCCCGGCCGCAGCGAGAACATCGCGGTGAGGTACGGCGGGATGGTGCTGTGCTCCAGTTCGATCGCGTTCTGCAGGTAGACGTGCAGCTCTTCCGGCGTGTCGGCCTGCCGGATCCCTTCGATGACGGCACGCGACAGGCGGATCATGACGGCTCTCCCGGTTCGGACGCGTCGCCGCGGCGCGCGGCGTACTGCAGGATGAAGGCGGTCTTGCCGCCGCCCTGTTCGGGCAGCAGGTCGAGATCGGGTGGCGGCGGCGAGGCGGCGGCGGTGGCGGCCACCGCATCCGGCGGCGGGCCGACCTTCGGCCGTCCCAGCACCGGGCGGCCGTCGGGGCCGGGGTTGCGCAGCCAACGGAGGATGGTGTCGCGGTCGCCGATGCCGAGGTCGCGCGTCACCGGCATGTGGTTGGCGTCGTGCCGTGGCAGCGAGAACGCGAGCGTCAGCGGCGGGATCCGTTCGCAGACCGATTCGTAGCTGTTCAGGTCGACGATGTAGCGGCCCATGATCGGATAGAGGTTCCCGAACTGCGCGAACACCGGCTGGATGTCGTCGTACCAGGTCGGGACGGCGGGCACGTCCTTGCGGCTGTAGGCCAGCACGCTGACGTAGTTCAGCGGATTCGACAGGTAGCCCGGCGGTTGCTGCGCCAGCTGGTAGCCGACGCCGTACAGCTGGCCGGAGATGTAGCCGCGCGGCACGCCGGGACCGGCTTCGGACAGGCGCAGCGTCGCGACGGCGCGGCCGTCGGCATCCGTGGTGACGGTGCCCGGGAAGGCGAACGCATCCGCCGGGACCGCGATGTCGGGGATGGCCGCGGCCGGACGCGGCGTCGGCGTGATCGTCGCGCCGCCGCCGGAGCCGCCCATCATCCCTTCGGTGGACGACAGCACGACCTGCGACGTCGCCAGCGGCATGCCGAACCGCGACGCATGCAGATGCAGCTCGCAGACCTCGCCGGGATCCATGCGGAACACGAACTGGTCGGCGCGGACGTACTGGCCGTCGATCGACTCCTGCAGCCGCACCGAGAAGCTGGCGGCAGCCGCGCTGGTGGCAGTGGCATCGCCGGCGGGCGCGGCCGGCCCGAGCAGCACCAGCGGATGGTCGCGCAGCAGGTCGCGCGCCTCCGGCTGCGCCGAGAGGTCGAACGCCTGCACGCCGGCGGTCTGCGCGTACCAGTCGGCGTCGCGGTACGGCACCTCGCCGATCACCACCACGTCGGTGGCCGCGACCGTCGTCACCGCCGCCTGCGGATTGGCGCGGAGCACGCCGACCTGCACCGGGCCGACGTCGAGCAGGCCGCTGTTGGCGTCGAGGATCGGGAAACTGTTGCCGAGATCGAGCGTCAGCCGCGCGGCATCGGCGTCGTAGCGGCCCTGCGCGTTGTAGAGGCAACCGGTGCCGATCGCAGGCCAGGTCTTCGGGTCGGCGATCATCTGCCGGCCGACGACGAAGTGCGCCGGCTCGCCGCGACGGTACGGCCCGATCGTGCCGACGAGGTGGCCCATCGTGTAGCGCGGGATGGTCGCATCGCGGCCGTAGCCGTAGACGTTGAAGGCGATCGACAGGCGGTCGTCGTCGCTGGCGTCGCGCAGTGCGCGCAGCAGCGGCGAATCGATCAGGTCGTCCCAGGCCATCGCGTCGAGCACGGACTGGTAATTCGCCGCCAGCTGCTGGTCGCGCGGCACGCCGGTCTGCTGCCGCTTCCACAGGTTGCAGAACGGGCCGGGCTTGTATTCTCCGCTGAACAGCTGACGCCGCACGGCGTCGAGCAGCCGCACCTGCATGCCCCAGATCTCGGACACCATCTGCTGCTGCGGGTCGAGGTCGACCAGCTTGCCGGGCGCGCGGCGATCGGCGTTCTCCAGCAGCATGCCGATCACCGGGTCCTGGCCGGCATCGGTCAGCGCGCGCCCGTCGAGGTTGCCGCCGGTGACGGCGCAGTCGACGAAGCGGAAGATGCCGGTGCCTTCCGGGTTCCAGCTTCCGTTGGCGTTGAGCTGCTGGTATTCCGGCACGAAGGACGCGTTCTGGTAGAAGCGGACGTCGTTGTTGATCGTCGAGACGTCGGCCTGGAACCAGCCCTTGAAATGCAGGCGGGGACTGTCGAGGTAACTCACGGCGCACCTCCTGTTTCCTGACCTTGGAGATCGGACCACTGCGCCGGCGCCTCGGCGCCGCGCAGCGCGTCGGGCGCAGCGGCGGCGTCCTTCTTCGGGCAATCGCCTTCGAACAGGCAGCACCATTCCGGATCGGCCGGGCACATCTGCGCGACCTGGTCCCAGGTCACGACCGGATCGGGCCGCTGCGCGCGGAAACTGGTGTAGTTCTGGCTGACGATCGGCGCGTTCGGCGGATCCAGCGGATAGCCGGAGAAATAGAACGACTGCGGATGCCGGTACTTCGGCGACTTCGGATCCGCGGGATCGTCGGAGGTCGGCGTCGAGTAGAACGCATAGCCGAACAGGATCTTCTGCGGTCCCACCTCGCGGGCGTAGGCCTGGATCTGCCCGCCGACGTGCGTGCTGCGCGCGGCGTCGTACGGCAGGTGCTTGATGAAGTCCACCCGCGGCGGGTGGTTCTTCGGCGAGAACTTGCAGCACTGCGGCGTGCCCTGCGGGCGATCGGCGTAGCGCAGGAAGTAGGCCTTGTTGCCCAGCGAGACGAAGGCGCAGGTGTAGTGGTTGTCCGACGGGAAGATCGGCAGGCAGTACTGGTCGTAGTACTCCATCATCGCGCCGGTGCCGTCGCCGTCCTTCGGCACGTAGGTCGCGTCGTAGTAGCTGGCGCCGTAGGACACCTGGTAGTCGGCCGCCGTCAGCCCCGCCGGCGGATTGGCGTACGGCGGCGGATACGTGTCGTAGTTCGCGAACACGCGGTACATCGTCCAGGTGCTGACCCACCACTGCGGGTACAGCGGGTCGGTGGGTTCGCCGGCCTTGCGCGGGTACACGCACTTCGCCAGCGGGATGCAGCCGAGGTCGTTGTGCACGCCGCCGGTGTAGTAGACGTGCCGCAGCGCGGGCGTGGGCGCGGCGGCGGCTTCGGCCGCGTCGACGTGGTCGGTGGCGAGACCGGCCAGCAGCGCGAGCGCGGCGGCGATCGATGCGAAGACACGGACGTTCATGGCTCCTCCTGTGCGTCGGGACGGGTCGATGCGGGCATGCCTTGCGTCGGCATGCGTTGCGCGGGAACGGATGACGGTGGCGTGGCGACGCGACCGAGCAGGCGCGCGACCACCCGCCGGTGCAGCAGCCACAGCGCGCTCGGCAAGGCCAGGACGCAGAGCAGCGCGGCGGGAAGACCGGGCGTGTCGCGCCCCAGCGCGGCACTGGCGGCATACAGCGCGGCGGTCGCCAGCGAGGCCGCGGACGCGGCGGCGAAGGCCGGCAGCGGCGGCAACCGCCAGACGCCGGCGAGCACCGCGCTGGCCTCCGACAGCAGCGGCAGCGGGCGCATCAGCGAGATCCACCACAGCGCGCGACGGTCGGCGCGATCGCGCACGCGATCCCACAGCGCGGGGCCGATCCAGCGACGCAGCCGCGCCTCGGGCACGCTGCGGCCGAGCGCGTAGCCGACGACGAACGACAGCGAGAAACCCGCGGCCACGCTGGCGCCGCCCCACCACGGGCCGAGCCGCCAGCACAGCGCCACCGCGACGAGGGTGCTGGGCACGGGCAACAGCACGTCCGCGATCAGCAGGCCGATGCCGAGCGCCGCGAACGCAGCGTCGGAACCGAACGCCTCCAGCCACCGCGGCGCCGCGTGGTCGAACCGTTCGCCCCAGAGCACGAACGGCAGCGACAGCGCGAACAGCAGCGCACACAGCAGCATGGCCAGCCGCCAGCGCGCCGCCGGGGCCTCCTGTCTGTCGCGTCCTTCGACCTGCACCATCGTCGTCCCCTTCTTCCGATGAAGCCGATGCGTCCCGCGATCCCTGCCTGCGTCAGCGCGTCGCCCAGGTCAGCGACAGCCGCAGCCGGCGTTCCGGCCACGGCGTGCCGATGGTCTGCTCGCGCGCGGTGTCGAACACGTTGTCGATCCCCGCCACCGCGGCGACCGCACCGAAATCGCGGCGCAGCGCGGCGTCGAGAGTGGTGACCGCCGGCAGCCAGCGGTCGCCGGTGGGGATCGACGAATCGAAGCGCCGACCGAGATGGTTCGCCTGCAGCGACAGCGCGAACGCGCGCGGCAGCGGCACGTCCAGCACGGCGTTCCACTGCAGCCGCGGACGGAAGCGCAGGGTGACGCCGTCGTCGGCGCGCACCCGCTGGCGGCTGCCGTCGAGGCGCAGGCGCCAGTCGTTGGCGAAGCGGTGCGACAGCGACCACTCGATGCCGTCGGCCGCGACGCGCGCCCGGTTCACCAGCTGCGGCGGCGGCCCGGCGTCGAAGTCGACGAGATCGCGATAGCGCGCGCTGAACAGGGTCAGGCGCAGCGGCCATGCGGCGTTCGCATCGGTCGCGTAGTACAGCTCGCGCTGCAGCGCATGCTCGGCCTTGAGCGCCGGATTGCCGACCAGCGGATGGCCCAGCGCATAGAAGCTCGGCTGCTTGACGCTGCGCCCGACCGACGCGCCCCACTGGCCGCGGCCTTCGCCCAGCGTGCGCTGCAGCGACAGCATCGGCAGCACGCTGGCGTCGGCGCGGTCGGGATCCTCGCGGCGCACCCCGCCCTGCCAGGTCCAGGCGCCCGCCCGCCAGCGCGCTTCGGCGAGCACGCTGACCGTGCGGCGACGCAGGTCGAAATCCGCCGGCAGCGCGAAGAACGGGCCGAAGCGGATCAGGCTGTCGAGCGTGCCGTGTTCGCGCTGGTACTGCGCGCCGACGGTGAAACGCAGCGCCGCGTCGTCCGGCGACAGCCACAGCACTTGCGCGTCCTGGCGGCGGTATTCGCCGAGGCTGTCGATCGCCGGCAAGCCCGCGGGATCGCGCAGGCCCGGAGCGACGCCCGGCGAACGCTCGTCGGTACTGCGCGACAGCGCATCGGCCTGGAACTGCAGGGCGCCGCCGCCCGCGCCCTCGATGCGCAGCTGCATCGCGCCCTGGCGGCTCGTCGCACGACGCTCCTCCAGCGTGCGGACGACCGCGTACCGCTCACCGCCGCTGTCGTCGGGGAAGCCGAGGTTGCGGCTGTCGGCGACGCGTGCATCCAGCTGCAGATCGATGCGTTCGCCGAACGCATGCGACCAGCCGGCGTCCGCCGCGCGGGTGCGGCCGTAACCGGTATCGCGGTCGCCGTCCTCGCGCGCGGTCGCGCCTGCGCGCCAGCCCGCGCCGCGCACGTTCGCGCGCACGGCCGCGAGGCCGTCGCCGCCGGCGTCGATCCCGACCGAGGCGCCGTCGCCGCGGCGGCGGGTGAAGAGGTGGATCACGCCGGCCATCGCTTCGGCGTTCAGCACCGAGGCATTGCCGCGCACGATCTCGATGCGCTCGATGTCGCCGGTGCTGAGGGTGTTGAGGTCGACCGCGCTGCCGCGCGAGGACAGCGGATCGTTCTGGCGCACGCCGTCGATCAGCACGACGACGTGGCTGGGATCGGCGCCGCGCATGTACAGCGCGCCGTAGCCGCCGCTGCGCGCGCCATGGTCGGTCACCAGCCCCGCCCGGATCGCGAGCACGTCGCCGACGCTCATGCCGGCCATCGCGTCCAGTTCGGCGCGACCGATCACGGTGACGTGCTGGGAGGCGGCCGCGGCCGTGGTCGGCAGCGAGG
Organism: Pseudomonadota bacterium; assembly: GCA_023392975.1. Lineage (GTDB taxonomy): Bacteria > Pseudomonadota > Gammaproteobacteria > Xanthomonadales > Xanthomonadaceae > Lysobacter_I. The sequence goes on from JAEWNA010000320.1 coordinate 11,075, forward strand.
TCGCGCTGACGCTGATGCGATCGAGGGTGCGGACGGGGTCGTCGGCCTGCGGGCCGGCCTGCGTAGCGTCCTGTGCGAATGCGGCGCCGGAGGCCAGCGCCAGCGCGGCGAGCAAGGCGATCCGCAGCGCATTCGCGGCACGCATGCACGCCGCCGTCGTCGACGCGCACGCCGCCATGGTCGTCACCCGACGGTACCGCTCCGGCGGAACCGCCACCTCCCTGTGATGCCGATGCATCGTGTTCCCCTGTGTCCTGAGCTGCGCGTTCCGGCGCTGTGCCGCTCGAGGCAGCACGTTCCGGAACCGCACGGCATCCGCGCCGTGGCCGCACTGTACCGCAAACCTTTCGCGTCCACAGCGTCCACGCGCTGCTGCGACGCAACAGGCGCCGGCACGGGTGTCGCGCGGAAGGATCGCGCGCGGCGACGCCGCGTGGTCAGGTCACGGTGTCGCGCGCCTGCAGGTAGCGCTGGCGTTTCTTCGGCGATATGCGCGCAAGATCGACTTCGATCAGACCATCGATGCTGTCGCTGAAATCCGGGTCCACGCCGAACGCGAGGAAACGCGCGCCGCCGGGTTCGCACAGCTCGGTGTACTGCTTGTACAGCACCGGCACGGTGGCGCCGTGCGCGGCGAGGTTGGCGCGCAGCACGCCGTACGCGGTGTCGGCGTCGAGGTCGCCGAAGTCCGGCGGCGCGGCGACGTAGCGGAACGGCCGCAGCGACGCCGCGGCGCCGCCGCCATCGCCGTAGTAGCGCGAGTAGTACGCGACCAGCTGTTCGCGCGCCTCGCGCGGCAGCGCGGCGCTGATCGACACCGCGCCGAACAGCCAGCGCACCTGCGGATGCCGGCGCAGGTAGGCGCCGATGCCCTGCCACAGGTAGTCGAGGCTGCGGCTGCCCCAGTACTCGGGCACCACGAAGCTGCGGCCCAGCTCCAGCCCCTGCGCGATCCGCGGCAGCGCCTCGTCGGTGTAGTGGAACAGCGAGGCCGTGTAGAGCCCGGCGAGGCCGCGGCGGGCCAGCAGCGGCGCGCCGCGGGCGACACGGTAGGCGCCGGCGATCTTCGTCGCGGCGGCGTCCCACACCAGGATGTGTTCGTAGTCGGGATCGTAGGCATCGACGTCGCGACTGCGGCCGGTGCCCTCGCCCACTTCGCGGAACGTGCGCTCGCGCAGGCGGCCGATCTCGGCCAGCAGCGGCGCGTCTGCGGTGACGCGCGCCAGCCGGATCTCCTTGCCGTCGCCGGTGCGGCCCAGCAGTTCGGTGCCGGCGATGGCCAGCAGCAGCGTCGCCGGATCGACGGCGTCGGCCAACGGCGCCGGGCCGGGTGCGGGCCGGCGGTCGCGGCCGAGTGCGTAC
>JAEWNA010000344.1 GCA_023392975.1 Pseudomonadota bacterium
AGTGAGAGCATGCCCGCAAGAATCAATACATTAGTCCTCCCCGATAGTATCCCATCGATTAACCACCGAATTTTTAAGCCCTCAGCTGAGAACTTGTTGGAGAGATTATATCTTCCAAACAATCTAAATAAAATCAATGCTTCAACTTTTTCTTTGCTTGAAAATCTGCGGGAAATCGTTATTCCCGGAAGTGTAATAGAAATCGAACGAAAAGCATTTTTCGAATGCTCCTCATTAAGAAAAGTCTTTCTAATCGAGGGTACAAAGTCAATTGGACCGCTTGCATTTTCGCAATGCTTAAAATTGTCTGCTGTTCATATACCCGAAAGTGTTTTAGATATTTCTGAAGATGCATTTTCGATACGAAAGTCTCTGAAGTTTTTCACGCGCGCAGGTTCGTACGCTGAGAAATTCGCAAATGCCCATGGGATTGCGATTTCTAATGATTATCAGTGTATGGCCGACGATAACAATAAACAAAAGCAAAAATACTATTTAGAAGTTGACTGATGAGAATTTTTTTAATGTGCCGCTCTTTTTGTATTGCTAAACAGAAACACTGCAAGGAGATTCATGATGGATAAAATCTTAAATAGCAAAAATGATTTTATGAATTTAGCGACTCCAGTAACAGATGAGGTATCCCCTTTTTCCGCTACATATCCCGTTGAGTTATTATCTAATGGTTTGAAACTGAAACTTGCTCAAGCTGAGAATATAGCCGAGAATGTTTATAGGGCAGTCGCAAAAGCATCTCCTATGGTTGCACAGATTCGTGAGGCAACTAAGAAAAGTTACAAATATGTTGTTGATGCCACTGATAGTACTCTGGAAGCTATTGAACGTGGTAGAATTAAACTAACAACAGAAAATGCTGGAAAGTTATACGCTCAGATCCGCGAGCCTAATGGTCACTACGGCTCGAAGCTACCGATTAAGAAAGAAGTACTTGCAAAAGGCTTTGATCCCATCCAGATGGCTAATGCACTGCAAATGAAAGCACTTCAAGAGCAGGTTCAGCAGATCGCTGACCAGATAGCAATCATTGATCAGAGTGTTAGAGAAATAATTCAGGGCCAACAGAATGACAGAATTGGATTGTATTATAGCGGATTAAGCATGTACTTAGAAGCCAAAGATGTTTATGATCCAGAAATGAAAAGAACCTTGATTGCACTTTCTCTTAGAGCACTTTCAGAAGCTACATTCCAACTTGGCCTTACTATGCAGTCAGATATCAAATATCTTGCTGATGGCGAGTTTAAGATTGGTAAAGGAAAAAGTGTCGACTTAATTGATAGCCGTATGTCAAGCATTAATAAGTCATTTGCGTTTGTTCATCAGGCCACAATGCTTCGTGCCGGAATCTACTGCAACGAAGGCGAATATAAGGCTATGTCAAGAGTCCTCAATGAGTATTCATATTTCATTGCGGTTACAGTAGCTAAAAGCGCAGATTTGCTTGCGCAATGCGATTATTCGGATACCGGAACTGAAAAGGGTGTATGGAAATCGAGAGCTAAGTTGAAACTTGATGTGTCAGAATTCAGCAGGCAATTAAATGCACCTGATAAGACGATCTATATTGGCATTTCAAAGGAGAACGTGTAATGAGAAAATCTAAAGGTTGTGCAAATGAGTCGTGTGAAGCGCATAAGATGAAAATAAGATACAAAGAATCTGAGTCTTTTTGTTCCAAATGTGCAAGTCCATTGGTTTACGTGTGCAAAGAATGTTATACGCAAATGCCGGGCGATACTGAGAAGTTCTGTGTAAGATGTCTTGCAAAGCATAAAGATAGAATAGACAAGGCTAAGAAAGTTAGTGCTAAGGTTTGTGTTGGTGCCGTTGGGGTAGGCGGGTATATTATTGCAAATGGCAAAAAAATACTCGATGCAGTAAAAAAAGTCAAAGGTTGATTTGTTCCAAAGGATTATCATTATCTGCTATCCGATTGTAAATGATGCCCTAGACTATTATCCGGTAGGACATAGCAACTAATTGAATTAAACCTACTACCTGATGTTTATTTGATGTTTGTCAATATCAATAACGGCCTATAAAGATTCATGATCGTCAAAAGCACATTTCAAATTATCCGCGAAGATCGGCGACTATTCTCGATTACTATTGACTATCCGTAGTCATTTTTCGCAATAGTACGCACTCATAACCCGGAGGTCATTGGTTCAAGTCCAATCCCCGCAACCAGTAAAAAACCGCCCAATTCGGGCGGTTTTTGCGCATCTTGAGAATCGTTATCGAACACAGAATAGCCCCAAAACCTACTAGTTGTTGTTTATTTGTTGTTTGTTGGGATGATCGACAGTCAATGATCGTTCGAGATTGCAAAAAGGTGTTGCTCTTATATTATCTGCCCTAACTAAGAAGAAACTTTCTTGTTTGTCAGAATTTTTACAAACAGTAATAGCAATTATCTCAGGCTTTGTGCTTAGGCCTGTGAATTATTTTTGTATTGCCCACGCTCAAATGCTTTTTCGGTTATTGTATGTAATCCGTATTTCAATAATGTTTTGCCTACTCAAATGGCTTGTGATATGTTATTGTTCAGAAGTAATTATCTTATTGTCTGCTATACACTGATATTCATAAGGATTCAATTTTGCGGATTGTAGTAAGTATTTGGAGGTCAAATGCTGCTTACTAATTTCTCTGTATCCAATTATCGAAGTATTACCACTGCACATCGTATACAAATGAGCAATATGACAGTACTTGTCGGTAGAAACAGCGAGGGCAAATCGAACATTCTGCGTGCCCTTTCTTTAGCAATGGATGTAATGAAGTATTGTAATTTTCAAATTCTGAACAAAATCATACTTTTCGATAGCTTGACGAATGCGTTCAGATACTTTCTCAGCTATTTCGAGTCCGGTATCACGAAATATGGCCATGAATTCCTCGCCACCATATCGGCCAATGTAATCAGATCCGCGAACAGCCTTTTTAAGAATAGCCGCAAGGTCAAGTAGAACTTGATCTCCAATAACATGGCCTTTCGTGTCATTGACTTTTTTAAAATTGTCTATATCAAATATTGTGATCGACAATGGTATGCCTGTTCGCACCGCATCTGCGATCTCCGTTTTGAGATGTTCGATCAAGGATCTATGGTTTCCGATCTTGGTAAGACCATCCGTTTCTGACATCTCGGCTAGTATTCGATTTTTTTGTTCGAGTTCCAGTTGTGTTTCTTTCTTCTCTGTTATATCGAACACGATTCCTGCTAGAAATAATGGTTTCCCATGTTCATCAACCTGTGTAATTCTTCCACGGTCATAGAACCATTTGTAGGTACCATCAGCAGCTTTAATCCGGTATTCGACTTCATATACATCTGCTCTGCCGTACAAATGATCATACATAGCGTCCATCGTGTTCTTAAAATCATCAGGATGTAGTTTCTCTGTAAAGAACTGATAATCAACTTGTTCGGGAATCTGGCTTCTCTCATAACCAAGCGTAGTTAATTTGAGTGGATTAAAGGTAACCTGATTCGCTCTGATATTCCAATACCAATGCCCTAGATTGCCGGATCAAGCGAACTCTAGCTTGGTTTCTTGGTCTCGCTCCTTCAGCAGCTCATGATTTAACATTTCCAGATCTCGAACACGATCTATAAGCATTTCTCTGGAGAATTCCGAGTAATCCATCTTTCAAACCTCCTCGAGCGTGTTTAGTGCATAAATCCATTGCTCGCTAATGAATGCTCACCGTATTTCCACCTTTGACCGATTCAAAAAAGCTCATCGACATTCTACGCTTTTTGCGAGCAGAAGTCTCAGTCTAAAAACGTTTCCCGAAAAAATGTAGCTTGTCTGCGTTTATTTAAGCATAGCTATTTGGCACTCATTACTTCTTCGCCCTACGCTCATTCATATAACCTTTTATTATTACGAAAATGTGTGCTGAGGTCTATCTCTTCAAGATCTAATCTGCATCATCAACTCATTAGGTTAACAAACACTTCAGTCAGTTCCGGATCAAACTGTTCACCCGAGCAGGCTTTCAGCTCGGAAATTGCCGCTTCCTTTGATAGCGCTTCGCGATAGACGCGGTTTTCCGTCATCGCGTCAAACGCATCCGCAATCGAAAGAATTCTGGAAGCCAGAGGAATATCCAGCCCCTTGATTCCGCCCGGATACCCCGATCCGTCCCAACGTTCATGATGTCGCAAAATCAATCCCGCGATGTGCTGTAATTCCGGTGTCGCCATTGCGATGCGATATCCGATTTCCGAATGCTTCTTCATCTGAACCCATTCATCGCTCGTAAGTTGCCCCGGTTTTTTTAAAATTCTGTCGTCGATGCCAATCTTGCCGATATCGTGGAGCATCGAGAGAAGTTCGAGGTCGTCGAGGGCACTCTGATCGAGACCGATCTGTTCCCCTATCATCTTCGTCAACTGCGCAAGTCTTCTCCCATGCTCTTCTGTCTCATTGCTACGCGCGTATAGCGTCGCCATGACGGAAGACAGAACGGAGTTATGCGAGCTTTGTTGGTTTAGAAGCTTTCGGTGCATCAAATACTCTTCAGCCGTCTTAACCGTTTCCTTGAGCGTCTGTTCGTTTCGCTCCTTCACGCCATAGCCTATCGAAATGCTTACCTCATAATTCACGCGTTCACCCGCGCGATAGTAGCTCTCCATCATATGCTCAATCTGCTGATATATTTCCTGTACGCGTTCCTTATCGGCATACGGCATAATGATGGTGAATTCATCGCCTCCTGTGCGGCACAAAACATCCTGCTCGCCACAGCAATTTTGAATCAGATGCGCCACGTCGATGATCACACGGTCGCCTTCCAGGCTGCCGAAAATGTTATTGATCATCTTGAGCCCGTTGATATCACACATCACGATCGAAACAGGCGTTATCTCTTCTTTTTCTAGCCGTTGAATGGTATCTTCAAAGAATTTGCGATTGTACAAACCGGTCAAAAAATCGTGCTGGTTCAGATATTTAATCTGCGTTTCTCTGCGCTTGAGTTCCGAGATATCTACGATGATTCCTTCCAAAGCTTCAACGCGCCCCTCCGCGTCATAGATTCCCTGTCCCAACTCCAGAACCCATTTGCGCGTGTGGTTATGGGTGATTATTTCATATTCATAATGAAAGTATTTTCGTTCATGAAGCACGTCAATCCAAGCAGACCAGAGCAAATCTCTGTATTCTTCCGCAATGAGATCGTTAAAGGACAAATCTCTGTTATCAATTATTTGCTCCGGCATGTATCCCGTGAGTTCTTTACAGCCGTCGGAGACATATTGCATTGTCCAATTCTTGTCATATGCGCTACGATAAGCCATGCCCGGCAGGTGCGCTAGAAGAACCGCTTTGCTGCGTTCACTTTCCTCCAACTCTTTTTCGATTGCCTTTCGTGCGGTGATATCCTCCAGAAGGCACAGATGCAAGGCACGCCCCTGACCAGCATCAACGATTGACGATATGATCATTTTCGTCCAAACAAAAGAACCGTCGGGCTTGATGAAGCGTTTCTCCAGTGTATACCCGTCGATTTCTCCAGCCATGAACTGCTTGAACAGCTGCACATCCGCTTCTAGATCATCCGGATGCGTAATCTGCGTCCATTGCAGATGTTCCAGCTCCTCGCCCTTCCGTCCGAGAATCTGTTCATACATGGCGTTCATCATTGCTGCGCCCTGCTCGGATCGATATGCAAAGCTCTTGTCCTTCACAATCGCAATCCCGATTGGTGCCTGGTCAAACACACCGTGAAACAATGCCTCTTCCTGTGAAACAATAGCCGACCGCACTTTTAGCGACTCGTGTTTCCGCCAGATCCAAGCGAATCCAAGACATAATAAGCATAGGCAGATTGTCGTGATCACGTTTGGCATCATGCGAATCAGCACACGTTGATCCCATTCAGCCGCCGCGTAATCGAGACCAAGCACCGCAATTACGGAATCTTTTTCCACATCCATAATCGGGATCAACGCGCTGTACCAAGTGCCCCACCGATCCACTGTTGGCCCCGTGATAATGGGTTCGCCCGTTAAAAACGGCAGGAGATCCTCCTGTTTGGCCTCCGTGTAAATCTGCCCTGGCGGGGAATACTCCGGCGAGGTCTCCGGCTCTGAATCCAGCAGGAAAAGAATCTTCCCCTCTCGTAATCCAATGATATACGCAAAGCGAATCCGGTCGTTCGTTTCAGTCAAATGGGAGAGACTTCGCTTGACCATCTGGTAGTCTGGCGACTGAGTATCCTGTTCAGTGCCGGTAAATTCCTGAATATGTTCCGCATGCAGTTGAGACTCAACCGACCGTGCAAGCGTCAATGCTTCCGTTTTTGCGATGTTCTGATATCGTTTCCACGCAAGAAACACAACCAGCAGCCCCAGCAATACGACGCTAACCGTAACGAGCAACATATAGCGCAACGTCTTGAATCGAGCTGGATGCCTATTCGCGTTCTTTTGATTGATCAGCACACTCCTCTTGCTCATGTAGCACCTCTGTTTCGTACCAACTCAGATGTAACAATGAGAAATCGCTCACAATGAGACTCTTCGTTTTGGCGGGTTAACTCGCGCGGTTTTTTCCCCAAATACCAGAATCATATGAACTTCCGCCTTATCCTTCGGCTTATTCTTCGGCTGATAAAAGAGCTTCAAGACTAAAAGGGATTTGAATTGTAGTTATAACGATTCTGTCATAATATCAGTTTTAGGATAATGAAGCGTTCCGATGTTAAAAGGTCACTGAATTCCAATTGATCCATCTATCGTAGAACACTTAGCCGCAAAGGCGGTTCCTGCCTTCATTTTTTGCCTCGTAAAGTTTCTTGTCAGCTTTACACACGAGTTCACTATTCGATTTCTCATCCTGGAATTCGACGATCCCAAGACTGATGGTCAAAGGGATCGTCGTGCCCTCGATGGTAGGAGGATTCTGCTCGATTAGTTTGCGCAATCGTTCTCCGATCAACTTACCGGAGGCCAAATCGGTATCCTGCAAAATCAAAGCATACTCGTCGCCGCCATATCGGAATGCGTAATCAGAAGACCGAGTATACGCCAACAATTGTCCGCCCAAGTATCGGATTACAGCATCACCCATGACATGCCCGTAGGTATCGTTGATCCGCTTGAAATGGTCGACATCCAGATAAACGAGGCAAAAGTCCGCCTTGATGCCCCCAATTCTTCTTCGCTTGTACAGGTCGAACGTAATCTTTAAAATATGATCAAAGTGCCGTCGGTTATACAGACCAGACAGATCGTCCACTAACGAGAGCGCCATCAGTTTTGCGTTGATCTGGGCAACCGCTTCCTGCGCCTGTACCAATTTGGTAATATCGTGCGAAATACCCCATGTCCCAACAATCTTACCATTATGATCATACAAGGGGTACTTGCTTGTGGAAAATGTGATGACTTCGCCTTTGGAGTTAATTGCCTGCTCTACACTGTCTATCATGGGAATACCGGTTTGTATAACCTGCAGTTCATCCGCGCGGCATTTGTCAGCGAATACCTTGGGATAGAGATCCGCATCCGATTTGCCGATCAGTTCCTCCTGGCCCTGAACGCCAAACTGCGTAAGGTGTTTCCGGTTGTTCAGTATAAACTTTGAATCCGCATCTTTGAAATAGACTGTATCTTCCGTTTTGTTCAACAAAGTGTCAAGAAGTAGCGTGTCAGACAGGAGCACAGAAGGTTGATGGTTGTTCAAGTATAAATAGCCGGGACGGATCGCTGAGTCCTTTTTTTCATTTGATGCGTTCATGTTTTCCGCTCTTCCTCCTACTTCCTGGAAAGATTGAATATCAAAATATTAAACCACTCAAAGGCACGTCGGAAAATTTCCTTCTCAAGATTATCGATCTGCCGCTTAAGCTGGTCGCGGATGTTCTTTAACTTCAAATAAACCCGACTTCTCTCGCACACAATGGACGAACAGAAAGGCTTAGAATTTAATCAACAACACCCAGACGAAATCCTTTTTCTTCGTCTATCGTGCTGTTGAGCGTAGAGATAATATGACTGTAACTTTCCTAACCGCTTGTTTTTGTTTGATGGTCGCAAGCGTCTCATAGTCGTCCATTTCTGGCATCTTGATGTCTAATAAAATCAATCCTGGCAAAGGTGCATCCGATAGATATCGAAGCTCGTCTTTGGCGGATTTGCAAACTTTTATCTTATATTGCGGCGTAAGAAGCTGGCTTAATACCTCTAGATTGAGTGGTTCGTCATCAACGATCAGGATACTTTCTTGCTGCATAAAGTAGCCCTCCGAATCTGAACTTATGAAATGTATTTGTTGAAGAGATTTCTTAATTTCATACTATCATGCGTAGATGAAACGGTCAATTTTTTGTTAATCAACCAAGTTGCAGAAATTCACATGCTTACTATTTTTATAGATGATTGATTTTTATTCTTCATTGACTTTACAGTTTGAAGCATGGTAGAGTGAACGCGAAATTCTATATTATATACCATTTAACAATTGAATCACTAGCCTATTATAGAAGAATATGGAGCGAAATTATGCATGTTCAAAATTCGTACGTGAGTGAGTTGATGGAACGGGTCATCAAGCGCAACCCCGCCGAGCCGGAGTTCCATCAGGCTGTTTGGGAGGTTTTGCAATCGCTTTCCCCCGTCGTGACGGCGCATCCGAAGTACATAAAGGAAGGCATCCTGGAGAGCCTTGTGGAGCCGGAGCGTATCATCAAATTCCGTGTGCCGTGGGAAGATGACAAAGGCGAGGTGCATATCAACCGCGGTTTCCGCGTTCAGTTCAGCAGCGCGATCGGGCCTTATAAGGGCGGACTGCGATTCCATCCGTCCGTCTATGAAGGCATCATCAAGTTTCTGGCGTTTGAGCAGATATTCAAAAACAGCCTGACCGGTCTTCCCATCGGCGGCGGCAAGGGCGGAAGCGATTTTGACCCCAAAGGGAAGTCCGATACCGAAGTCAGACGGTTTTGTCAGAGTTTCATGTCGGAGTTGTTCAAGTATATCGGCCCCGACACCGACGTGCCGGCCGGCGATATCGGTGTTGGCGGCCGCGAAATCGGCTATATGTTCGGCCAGTACAAGCGCCTGAGCAATGAATTCACCGGCGTACTCACCGGTAAGGGGCTGGCCTACGGCGGCAGTCTGGTGCGGACCGAAGCCACCGGCTACGGGCTGTGCTACTTTACGGAGAATATGCTCAGGGACGCCGGTAAAAGTTTCGACGGCGCACGCGTCGCAATATCCGGCTCCGGAAACGTGGCGATCTATGCCTGTGAAAAGGCAACGCAGCTCGGCGGAAAGGTCGTCACGCTGTCGGACTCCAACGGATTCATCTACGACAAAAACGGCATTGATCTGGCCTGCGTGAAGCAGCTAAAAGAAGTGGAACGCAAGCGGATTCGTGAATATCTCATCAGCCATCCCGATGCGGAATATTACGAAGGCTGCGCGCGTGTGTGGCAAATCCCCTGCGACATCGCCCTGCCGAGCGCCACGCAGAACGAGATCGACGAAGCGTCCGCCAAGGCTCTCGTAAAGAACGGATGCTTTGCCATTGCCGAAGGCTCCAACATGTCCTCGACACCGCAGGCGGTGGAGGTGTTCCAATCCGCCGGTGTGCTCTATGCGCCGGGCAAGGCGGCCAATGCCGGCGGCGTCGCGACCTCCGCGCTGGAGATGAGCCAGAACTCCATGCGGTATTTCTGGAGTTTCGAGGAAGTGGACTGCAAGCTGAGAACCATTATGACAGACCTTTACCGCAACGTCTCGAGCGCCGCAGCCGAATACGGCGCACCCGGTGATTTCGTTACGGGCGCAAATGTTGCCGGATTTTTGAAGGTTGCCGATTCCATGCTGGCATACGGTTTGGTTTGAGGAGGCCGCCCGATGAACGAATACGCGCAAAGAGTTTTCTCCCGGCTGCAAGAGCTGTACGAGAATGAAAAGGATTACCTGCAAACGGTGCAGGCATGGCTCGAGAT
>JAEWNA010000184.1 GCA_023392975.1 Pseudomonadota bacterium
ACTTCGGGCAACGCGTAGCGCAGCGCCGGCAGGCGGTCGCCGCCGGAACCGACCAGGGTCAGCTCGTACAGCGCGGTCACTTCGTGGCCCGCGCCGATGTCGCCGGCGTCGACCTTGTCGTTGGCGAAATCCTCGCGGTTGAGCATGCGGTTCTCGTAGCCGATCAGCCGGTACTCGGCGACCTGCGCCGGGTTGAACTCGATCTGGATCTTCACATCCTTGGCGATGGTCAGCAGCGTCGACTGCATCTCCTGCACCAGCACCTTGCGCGCCTCCTGCAGGGTGTCGATGTAGGCATGGCTGCCGTCGCCGACGTCCGCGAGGCGTTCGGCCATGCTGTCGTTGTAGTTGCCCTGGCCGAAGCCGAGCGTGGTCAGCGCGATGCCGCTCCTGCGCTGATCGCCGACCAGCGTTTCCAGCGCCTTCTGGTCGGTGGTGCCGACGTTGAAATCGCCGTCGGTGGCGAGGATCACGCGGTTGACGCCGTGCTTCACGAACGCCTGCTTCGCGGTCGCGTACGCCAACTGGATGCCGGCGCCGCCGTTGGTGCTGCCGCCGGCGCTGAGATTGTCGAGCGCGGCGAGGATCCTGTCCTTGTCGGCGCCGGAGGTCGGTTCCAGCACGAGGCCGGCCGAACCGGCGTAGACCACGATCGACACGTGGTCCTGCGGCCGCAGTTGTTCCACCAGTTGCGCGAACGACTGCTTGAGCAGCGGCAGCTTGTCCGCGCTCTGCATCGAGCCGGAGGTATCGATCAGGAACACGAGGTTGGCCGGCGGCAGTTCGGTCTTCGGCACGTCGTAGCCCTTGATGCCGATCATCAGCAACTGGCGCTTGCCGTTCCAGGGCGCCGGAGCGATCTCGGTGGTGACACGGAACGGCGTCGCCAGCGACGACGGGCCGGGATGGCCGTAGTCGAAGTAGTTGATCATTTCCTCGGCGCGCACCGCGTCGGCCGGCGGGCGCACGCCCTGGCGCAGCATGCGGCGGACGTTGCTGTAGCTGCCCGTGTCGACATCGATCGAGAAGGTGGACACCGGCGCTTCGGCGACGCGCTTGACCGGGTTGTCGTCGTGTTCGGCGTAGCGCTCGGTGTTGGCGATGTCGGGCTGCGTCATCGGGCCGGCGATCATTCCCTGCGCAGGCATCGACAGCGGCGGCGGAGGTGGCGCGGCCGGCGCCGGCGCGTAGTTCGCCTGCGGGGCGGCCCGCTCGACCGCGGGCTTCGCCGCCATGCGACGCACGTCCTCGCGCGACAGCGTCGCGGCCGGCGGCGCCTCTGCGTCCTTCCCGGCCCGCTGCAGGCGCGAACCGGAGACGACGACCGAATCGAGTTCCGCGTCGCGCTTGTCCGCGTTCTGCCGCACGGTGCCGTCGGTGGCGGAGACCTGGGCCGGCGCCTCTTCGCGCGGTTGCGCGGACTTGTCCGCGGGCTGCGCCGCACCGACGGCGTCGGGCGCTTGCGCAACGGTGTCGCCGCGATGGCAGGCGGACAGGGCGAGGACGGCGGTGATGCCGGTGGCGAGCAGGCTGAGCGTGGCGGTACGGCGCATGTCGGTTCTCCGTGAAGGGCGGACCGGAAAACGCGCCATCGCCGCGAACGGGGTTGGCGATCGGTGCGGCGTTGTTCAGCGGGCGGGGTGGGAGTACGCTGGCCCGATCGGAGACAGGGGATCGCGATGACCACCGGAATCCCGACCGGCGATGTCGGCATCGCCACCCATGGTGCCCGCCAGGAGGCCGCCAAAGGCGGTGTCGCCGGCACCGCGACCGACGGGACGCTCTGCGATATCCCGCACCGCCTCCTGGCGCGCATGGTCGGCGAATGGGAGGGCACGTACCGGCTGTGGTTCGAACGCGACATGCTCGCCTCCGAGTCGGCGCAACGCGGCAGCCTGTGCAGCGTGCTCGGTGGCCGCTTCCTGCTGCACGACTACACCTGGGACTTCGACGGCCGCCGCTACGCCGGGCTCGCGTTGCTGGGGCATCACCTCGACGAACGCCGCTGGGAATGCGCCTGGGTCGACAGCTTCCACACCGGCACGGCGATCCTGTCGTCGCGCGCCGAACAGCCCGGCGGCCCGGGGTATTTCACCGTGCTGGGCGACTACGGCGACGGCCGGCATCCGCCGGGACCGCGCTGGGGCTGGCGGACCGAGATCGAACAGCCCGACGACGATCGCCTGGTCATCGCGATGACCAACATTTCGCCGGCCGGCGAGGAAGCCCGGGCGGTGGAAGTGGACTATCGCCGGATCGGCTGATCGCGACCGGGTGCGGGCTCAGTCCTTGCCTTCGACGCGGACCTGCAGGCGACCGTCGCGCAGCCGCGCTTCCAGCCGGTCGCCGGGCTGTGCATCGTCGACGCTGCGCACCGCGCGGCCGTCCTCGCGCAGCAGGATGGCGTAGCCGCGACCGACCGTCGCCAGCGGACTGACCGCCTCCAGCGAACGCGCCAGCCCCTGCAGGTGCAGGGCGTGGCGCTGCAGCAGGCGCACGGTCGCCGCCTGCGGTCGCGGGGCCAGGGATTGCAGGCGATCGCGCAGTTGCGCGAGTCGGCGCTGCGGCCGCGACGCGCGCAGCAC
>JAEWNA010000186.1 GCA_023392975.1 Pseudomonadota bacterium
GGGTTGAGGTAGCCGTCGTCGATCGACAGCGCCGCCGCGCGCAGGCCGCGCGCCCGTGCGAGCGCGACCATTTGCGCGGCCAGCGTCGACTTGCCGCTGCCCTGCAGGCCGGCGATGCCGAAGACGCGGGCGCCGCTGGCCTGCGCATCGTCAAGCGCGTCCGCGACGGCCTCCGGCGGGAAACCGCACGGCAGCGTCGCCGATTTGATCCGGATCGAGTGCGGGTTCCGCGGCATCGGGCGACAATACGCCATCGCCGCTCGCCAGGATGTTCGCCATGACCTCGTCCGCCACGACGCTGTACGCGGAAGCGCTCGCCACCTTCGACGATCTGTTCGCCCGGGCCAAGGCCGGCGGCATTCCCGAGCCGACCGCGATGACCGTCGCCACCGCCACGCCCGATGGCCGCCCCTCGGCGCGCATGGCGCTGCTGAAGGCGCATGGCCCCGACGGATTCGTGTTCTACACCCACCTCGACGGCCGCAAGGGCCGCGAGCTGCAGGCCAACCCGCACTGTGCGCTGCTGTTCTTCTGGAAGGCGCTGGGCGACGACGGCGTGCAGGTGCGGGTCGAGGGCGAGACCGAGATCGTGTCCGACGCCGAGGCCGACGAATACTTCGCCCGACGCCCCCGCGACAGCCAGCTCGGCGCCTGGGCCTCGCACCAGTCCGAGACGCTGGACAGCCGCGACACCTTCGAGCAGCGCTTCGCCGACGCGAAGGCGCGCTTCGAAGGCGTCGACGTCCCGCGCCCGCCGCGCTGGGGTGGCTTCCGGGTGAAGCCGAAGGCCATCGAGTTCTGGTACGGCGCCCAGTTCCGCCTGCACGAGCGGCACCTGTATGAGCGCGGCGCGGATGGCATGTGGACGAAGCGGATGTTGTATCCCTGAGCGACGCACTCGATCGCTAGAGCGAGAACGGCACCGACCTGTCCGGATCGTCGACGGGCGGAGGTGGCGGAGCCGGAGGTGGCGGGATCGGATATTCCTGCAGATCCGCCGGATGGCAGGTCGCGGGGATCGCAGTCGACACCTTGTACAACGCTTCGACGTCGAGGTCGTACAGGGACATGCCACCGTGCCCATGGGCGCCCGGTCCGGTCGAAGTGCCGAGCCATTCGACGTAATAGCGGCGACCATGGTGCCAATTGTCTGCTTCTACCGGCATGGCCCTGTCCAGCGCGGCCCTGATGTTGCGCGGGACATTCGCCCAGTAGGCCCCGACACGGTCGTAATATGCCGCTTCGGCGGGCATGCCTTCGCAAGGCAGGAACGTCGATTTTTCGAAGCCAGAATCGTAGATGCCGGCGAAGCGGCGGCGCTCGCTGTGAACGGCCGGTTCCACGCAAAAGCTCGCGTCGACGTCGATCGTCGCTTTTGCGCTGCCGTCCTGGATGACGAAGGGCGCTGAGCCGATGGCTTTCGACCGCATCAAAGCCGAACGCATGAAGTCGCCGTGCCGAGAGGGGCAATGGACTTCGATACGTTCTCCGCGGTAAGGCAGCGGCCGGCGAATTTCGATGTGACCTACAGCGTCGGTCATGCCATTACCAACGATCGCACCGGCAAGCGGTTGCCCGGTCTGCCGATCGCGCACATGCACGCTGAGGAGCAGCGCGGTCCGTTCGCGCTCCGATGCCGCCTCTTCCTGCGATTCTGCGGGATCGACCGGTTGCTCCGCGCATCCGGCGCACGCCGTGGCTGCAGCTTCCGCAGCCGCCAGCAAGACCTCGGCTGCGGCGATATCCCGGGTTGCGGCGGTCGCGTTTCCGGGTCCCCGTTGGGCTGTTTCCTCCGGTCGTGAGGGTGTCGTCGCGCTGGTCGCATCCGTATGCGCCTGTCGCGCCGCTTGCGCATCTCGGCGTCCGCCCGAAGGCTCGCAGCCGGCGGCGCACGCGATCAGCGACAGGCTGGCGATGAAAGTCGGAAGGCGCATCGGACGACCGGATAGACTGGACCTCCGCCACTCTGCCACACGTCATGGGCCCGCAACGCATCGTCTGCCTGACAGAGGAACCGACCGAAGTGCTGTACGCGCTTGGCGAGCAGCACCGCATCGTCGGGATCAGCGGCTTCACCGTGCGGCCGGCGCGGGCGCGCAAGGAGAAGCCGAAGGTCAGCGCGTTCACCTCGGCGAAGATCGGCGAGATCCTCGCGCTGGAGCCGGACTTCGTGGTCGGCTTCTCCGACATCCAGGCCGACATCGCGTCGGCGCTGATCCGCCACGGCGTCGAGGTGTGGATCAGCAACCACCGTGGCGTCGACGGCATCCTCGATTACGTCCGCCGGCTCGGTGCGCTGGTCGGTGCCGCGGACAAGGCGAATGCCTACGCCGACGACCTGCGGCGCGGGCTCGACGCGATCGCCGCGCAGGCGGCGACACTGCCGCGGCGGCCGAAGGTGTATTTCGAGGAGTGGGACGACCCGCAGATCACCGGCATCCGCTGGGTGTCCGAGCTGATCGGCATCGCCGGTGGCGACGACGTGTTCCCGGAACGCGCGACCTCGTCGCTGGCGAAGGGCCGCATCCTCGAAGATCCTGACGAGGTGATCCGGCGCGCGCCGGATCTGATTCTCGGATCATGGTGCGGCAAGAAGTTCCGGCCGGAGAAGGTCGCCGCGCGTCCGGGCTGGGACATCATCCCGGCCGTGCGCGACGGCGCGCTGCACGAGATCAAGTCCCCGATCATCCTGCAGCCCGGGCCTGCCGCGCTCACCGATGGCGTGCGCGAGATCGCGCGGATCGTGCAGGCGTGGCCTGCGCACGACGGGCGCTGATCGCTCCCTGTCATCCCGAGCGCGGCGAGGGACCTGCTTCCGTGATTCCGCTTTTCGTGGGAGCGACGTGAGTCGCGACCTCATGCGTCGTCCGGTCGCGACTCACGTCGCTCCTGCAAAAAGCGCAGGGCGATGCCGGCCCTCACTCCGCCGCGATCTCCCGCGTCAGCGTCAGCGCCGCCACCTGCTTGCCGTCGCGCGCGACCTTGACGTCGAAGGTCAGCGTGTCCGGCGGCGTGACCTTGAACGTGCCGACGTGGTCGACGAGGACCTGCCCCGGGCCCGACCCGGGATCGCCGGTGCGCACCTCGCGCAGCGTCAGCGGTGCGGGCGTGCCCGAGAGCGTGCGCGCGGTGGCCGACACGTCCGCCGGGACCGCGACGTCCTGGCCGTCGGGGCCCTGGCGCACGGAGACGATCAGCAGCACGGTGTCGTCGGCGCGGGGGATGCCGTACTGCTTCGCCATGGCCTCGCCGAGGTGTGTGGTCGACACCGCATTGGCGCGGACGGTGAGGTCGCCGACGCGGGCGACGGCGTCCTGCACCGCGTCCAACTGGCGGGCAGGGCGGGGCTTGTCCCCGTCGCCACAGGCGACGAGGACGGTGAGGACAAGGCAGCACAGGGTGAGTGCGGGCAGACGCATGAAGGCTCCGGATGCGGCAGGCGATCGTCGCAGGGGATTCAGACCGCCGCTTCGATCGAAGGCAGTGCCAGCCGCGCCTTGGTCAGCGCCATGCCGAGGTTGGCCACCCGACGGCAGACCAGCACCAGCACGTAGTCCGAGTGCAGCTTGCCGCGCAGGAAGAGATGGATCAGGTTCTCGCTGTTGACGATGATTTCCTGGAAATAGTGGGCGTTGTCGTCCGGCGGCAGGCCGCGCGACTGGCGGAACAATTTCTCGATCATCGACACATTGGGGCCCTGGTACAGGTCCGCGGTGGCGGCGGCGACGAGGTCGAGCACTTCCCGCGGATGCGAGTCGATCGTCCTGACGGACAGCAGCATGCCGGAGGCGATGTCGACGTAGCCTCCGGCCAGACATTCGGGCACGGAGGCGATGGCTTGTTGGAGTGCGGTGTCGAGTTGGCTCATGTGAGGGTTCCTGGTCGTTGCGGATGTGAGAAGGGTCGGGGGATAGGGCTGGGCGCGGCGTGCGCCGGTGGAATCATTTCGCCCGGATGAGCAGATTCGTTTCCAGTTCGTGCAGCAGATCCTCCTGCACCTGCGACTGGACGAAGCCGGGGTCGATCCGGCGCAGGCGACGCAGTGCCTCGTCGGCGGTGAGCCCTTCGCGGATCAGCCACGCGCAGAGCACGGTGCCAGTCCGGCCAAGGCCGGCCAGACAGTGCACGGCCAGGACCTCGCCGTCGCGCATGAAGGCGTCCATCTTGGCGAGCAGAAGCTTGGCCCACAGCAGTGGCGGCGCGTGGCGGTCCTCGATCCGCAGGGCATAGCTCCGAAGATCGAATTCGGCGAGCGCGTCTTCCGGTACGTCGCGCTCCGTCAGGTTGATCAGCAGCGTGATTCCCATCCTGCGCAGCAGGGCGAGGTCGTGTCGCAGCGGGACCACCACACCAGGCATCGGACAGCCGGCGAGGCGGCCGGGGATCAGCCAGTGGAAGCCTTGCGGTCCGCGGCTGTCTTCTGGGGCATCGGCGCGCGGGGCGATGTTCGAATGACAGGGCAGGATCGTGTCGGTGCCGGACGAAGGCGCCCGCGCATCCGGCGGGGTCGAGCCGACGATCGCCGCCTCGGCGGGCGGGCTGGATGGCGGCGGAGGAGAGGCGGGCTCCGGCGGCGGCGTGGCGGCCATGGCGGCCTGCGGAAGCGGTGGAGGCAGGCAGGCGTCGTCGGCCAGATCGTCCTGTTTCGCGTCCGGAGCGGGAACGGCGCAACTGCCGGTTCGCAGGAATTGGGCAAGGACCGGATGCCGGGACGTGTTGGCGAAAAACGCCGCCGCGGTCGTGGCGATCTGAACCCGTCCGCCTGCCATCAGGACCGCCCAGTCCGCGATGTCGCGGGCATGGCGCTGATTGTGCGTCGTCACTAGGCACGCATGCCGTTGCCCCAGTTGCTGGATCAGGTGCAGTACCCGGCGGGCATCCTCGTCGCCCAGGCCGTGCGTCGGTTCATCCATCAGCAGCAGGGTGGCGCCGGTCAACGATGCGCGCAGCAGGCTCACCAGGCGGATGGCGGCCGCAGGCAACTCGGCTACGCAGGCGTCCAGGCGGGGACGCAGATCGCCCAGCCCGTGCGCGTCCAGCGCCTCCGCGGCCATCTGCCGGAGGTCGGCCGGCGTCGCGTCGGGATGCGCCAAGCGCAGGCTTGCGGACAGGCCTTCCACCAGTTTCACGCTGAGGTCGCGCGCCTGCTGATGCACGAGCGCGGGCCCGATCCGGACCTGGTCCAGCGGAAGGCCGAGATAATGGATTTCGCCCCACTGGCGCATGCGACTGGAGGCCGGCAGACGCGCCAGTCTGTGCAGCAACGTGGACTTGCCCGTGCCGCCGGGCCCCAGAAGCGTCGTGATGCCGGGGGCGCGAATATCGAGGTCGATGTCCGCCAGCACGACGCGCGGGCCGAAGGCGATACCGAAATGCGTCGTCCGGAGAATGCACTCCGTGAACGAAGTTTCAGCCGCCGCATCCGCTGCCTGCACGATCCCTGCGCTTGTCTGTCCTGCCGACCTTCCCTCGTGGCTCGGGTTCTTGGTCATGCGTGCAGACCTCGTGGTGGATCGTGCAATGGAATGGGAGACTGCGTCGTTCTTTTCAGGCGGGGGATACTTCGAAATGTTACCAGAGGATGACGCGCCGAAGGTGTGATGGTGTTCAGGATGCGCAGGTATTTCAGGCCGGAATGCAGAAAACGGAGAAGCGCGCGACCTTCCGTCACATGGGGGCGTCGTTGGCGGCGGACAGCTGGCGTCCGCGCTCGGTGGCGTTGCGGATGGCGTCGGCGACCAGCGCGCGGAAGCCGCCGGTCTCGAAGGTCTCGATCGCAGCCTGGGTGGTGCCGCCGGGCGAAGTGACGCGGCGGCGCAGTTCGGCGGCCGGTTCGCCCGACTCCACCAGCATCCGCGCGGCGCCGAGCACCGTCTCCAGCACCAGCGTGCGCGCGGCTTCGGCGGGCAGGCCTTCGGCCTCGGCCGCGGCCTGCATGGCCTCGGCCAGCAGGAAGACGTAGGCCGGGCCACTGCCCGAGGTGGCAGTCACGGCGTCCATCCGGACCTCGTCGTCGATCCAGACCGTCTTGCCGGCGCTGGCGAGCAGGTTGGCGGCCTGTTCGCGGCCGTTCGCGTCCACTTCGGCGCTGGCGAACAGGCCGGTGACGCCGGCGCCGAGCAGGGCGGGCGTGTTCGGCATGGTCCGGACCACGGCGATGCCGCCGCCCAGCCAGCGCTGCAGCTGCGCCGCGGTGATGCCGGCGGCGATCGAGACCACGACCGGCCGCGTCCGCTGCGCCAGCGGTGCCAGCGCCTCGCAGACGGCGCGCATCACCTGCGGCTTGACCGCCAGCACCCACAGCCCGGCGGGGCCGGCGGCCTCGGCGTTGTCGGCGGTGGTCGCGACGCCGAAGTCGCGGGCCAGCCCGTCGCGCAGGACATCGACCGGTTCGGACACGCGGATGGCATCGGTCGCGGTGCCGCGGGCGATCAGGCCGCCGATCAGGCTGCGGGCCATGTTGCCGCCGCCGATGAAGGCGATGGGGGATGCGGAACTCATGCGTTCTCCGGGGAAGGGGCGAGGGACTTGGCCGGACGTGGGCCGAACAGCGCGCTGCCGACGCGGACCATGGTCGCGCCCTCGGCGATGGCCAGGGCGTAGTCCTCGCTCATGCCCATCGACAGGGTGTCGACGCCGGGATGGCGGGCGGCGAGGGCGTCGAACTGCGCACGCATGCGCCGGAACGCGGCGCGGCGGCGGTCCATGTCGGGATCGGGGGCGGGGATCGCCATCAGCCCGCGCAGGGCGAGCTGTGGCCGGGCGGCGATGGCGTCGGCGAGGGCGTCGACGTCCTCGGGCCGGCAGCCGTGCTTGCTGGCCTCGTCGTCGATGTTGACCTGGATCAGCACGTTCAGCGGTCGCTGCCCGGGGGCGCGGTGCTTCGCCAGCGCGTCGACCAGCTTCTCGCGATCGACCGTCTGCACCCAGTCGAACGCGGCCGCGGCCTCCTTCGCCTTGTTCGACTGCAGGTGGCCGATGAGGTGCCATTCGATGCCGAGCCCGGCCAGCGCCGGCTGCTTGGCCAGCGTCTCCTGCACGTAGTTCTCGCCGAACGCCAGCGGCCCCGCGGACGGGCGTGCGCGCAGGGCCGCGGCCACGCGCGCGACCGCGTCCGCCGGCTGGGTCTTGCTC
>JAEWNA010000203.1 GCA_023392975.1 Pseudomonadota bacterium
ACACTGGGCGCTTCTCCGGGGTGCGGGGGGCCCATGCCGGAATCCGCGAATCTGCCGCTCTACGCCGCGCTGGCCCTGGCCAGCGCGCTGACGTTGATGCTGCTGTTCGTCTGGACCCGGCGCTCCCGGGCCGAGAAGCGGTACACCGCGCAGCTGCGCGACCGGGAGGAACGGCTCAGGCTCGCGCTGTGGGCGTCCTCGGAGCAGTACTGGGACTACGACCTCAAGACCGGGCACATGCACCGGATGTGGGTCGAGACCCGCGGCAACCACGGCGACCTGCAGGTGCGCAACCTCACCGAGGGCGACCACCGCATCCATCCCGACGATCGGTCGAGCGTCGACGCCAAGCTTCGCGCACACCTGCGCGGCGAGGCGGAACTGTTCATCTCCGAGCACCGCATCCTCGATCCCCGCGGCGAATGGGTCTGGGTCCGCGCCCGCGGACGCGCGGTGGAGTCCGGCGGCGACGGCCGCGCGCGCCGCATCGCCGGCACCGCCCGCGACATCACCCGCAGTCGCCAGGCCGAGCGCGAGCGCCGCATCGCCATCGCCGTGCTGCGCAGCATGAACGAAGCGGTGGCCGTGCTCGACCGCGACTTCAACTTCATCTCGGTCAACCCCGCGTTCACCCGCACCACCGGGTACACCGAGCGCGAGGTGATCGGCCAGAACGCCAGCCTGCTCGACAGCACCCAGCACGACGTCGCGTTCTACAACCGCATCCGCCAGCGCCTGATCAACGAGGGCCACTGGGCCGGCGAGATGTGGCAGCGGCGCAAGAACGGCCAGGAATTCCTCTGCCAGATCGAGTCCAACGCGACCGAGGGCATCCACGGCGAGCACCGCGTCTACATCGCCGTGATCACCGACATCACCCAGCAGAAGCGCGCCGAGCAGGAACTGCGCTACCTCGCCAACTTCGACACCCTGACCAACCTCCCGAACCGGGCGATGCTCTCGGAACGGCTGTCGCGGGCGATCGTGCGTGCGCGCCGGCAGGACCACCGGATCGCGGTGCTCTTCCTCGACCTCGACCGCTTCAAGGACATCAACGACTCGCTGGGCCACACCGCCGGCGACCGCATCCTGCGCGCCGCCGCGATGCGCCTGCAAGAGACGGTCGGCGAGCAGCAGACCGTCGCCCGGCTCGGCGGCGACGAGTTCACCGTAGTGCTGGAGAGCCTGCAGCAGCCCGAGGACGCCGACCGCGTGGCGCGCGAGATCATCACCGCGTTCGAGGCGCCGCTGGTGCTGGACGACCGCCAGGAAGTCGTCATCTCGCCGTCGATCGGCATCAGCCTGTATCCCGACCACGGCCAGGTGCCGACCGAACTGCTCAAGCAGGCCGACACCGCGATGTACCAGGCCAAGGCCGCCGGTCGCCGCACCTCGGTGCGCTACGACGACAGCATGGAGATCGCCAACCGCCAGCGCGCCCAGCTCTCCGCGGCGCTGAACAAGGTGCTGGACCGCCGCGAACTGCGGCTGACGTTCCAGCCGCGGCTGTCGCTCGCCTCGCGCCGGATCACCGGTGTCGAGGCGCTGCTGCGCTGGACCAGCGAGGAATACGGCGAAGTGCCGCCCGCACAGTTCATCCCGCTGGCCGAGGAAAGCGGGATGATCCTGGAGATCGGCGAATGGGTGCTGTTCGAGGCCTGCCGCACGCTGCGGCGCTGGCGCGACGCCGGGCACGCATCGCTGACGATGGCGGTCAACGTCTCCGTGCTGCAGTTGCTGCGCGGCGACTTCACCGAAACCGTCCGCCGCGCGCTGGCCGACACCGGGGTGCCGCCGACCGCGCTGGAGCTGGAACTGACCGAGAGCGTGCTGATGGCCAACGCCGAGCAGTCCGCGGCCAAGCTGCAGGCGCTGCGCGAGATGGGCGTGTCGCTGGCGATCGACGATTTCGGCACCGGCTACTCGTCGCTGGCCTACCTCAAGCGCCTGCCGATCACCACGCTGAAGATCGACAAGACCTTCATCACCGACCTGAACCGGGACCCGGACGACACCGCGATCACCACCACCGTCATCACCATGGCCCACTCGCTGGGCCTGACCGTGGTCGCCGAGGGCGTGGAGACCGAGACCCAGCTGCGCTTCCTGGACCAATTCCGCTGCGACGAGATCCAGGGCTACTGGCTGTCCCGCCCCGTCGATCCGGACGCCTGCCTCCGCTTCATCCAGGACTGGCCCCGGTCCGCCCCGGGTGCGTCGCAGGGGGCCGCCGCCGCGGCCGCCGACCGCGCTTGACCCCCGGCGGGCGCCTGCCTATCGTGCCCCTCATGCAGACCGCCGACGCCATCGCCGAACTGCGCGCCCTCGCCGCCCGGGTCGACGCGCTCGCCCAGCGCGTGCAGCGCCTGAGCGAGGAGAACCGCAGCCTGCGCCAGCAGCAGGAGCAGATGGCCAGCGAACGCGCGCAGCTGCTGGCCAAGAACGAGCAGGCCCGCTCCCGCGTCGAGGCGATGATCGCGCGGCTGAAGTCGCTGGAACAGCACACGTGAGCCACCGCCCATGAGCGAAGCGGTCACCATCCGCATTCTCGACCGCGAGTACACCGTCGGCGTCGATCCGGAGCAGCGCGACAGCCTGCTCGCCGCCGCCCGGCTGCTCGAGACGAAGATGCGCGAAGTCCGCGGCAGCAACCGCATGGCCGCGATCGATCGCGTCGCGGTGCTGGCCGCGCTCAACCTCGCGCACGAACTCGAACTGATGCGCGCCGACCAGCGCGCGCGCGACCGCGAACTCGCGCAGACGCTCTCCGAGCTGAACCGCAGGCTCGACGCGCTGCCGTCGGCGGATTGATCGCCGTTCGCGCGATTCCGCGGCAACGCCGCGGGAAAAGCCGCTCCTGCGCATTCCGTGCGCCGTTCGTACTGCGCAGGATGCGACGCACGCCCCTTGCGAACGCACGATGCGCGCCTATACTGCGCCTGCGTCCTCTGCCGTGTTCGACGGCGCGCGCAAACATTCGCCTTGTCCCTTAATGACGACCACGGGGGCGCAGCGGAATCCGGGTGTGCATGTCCGCCTCCGAGCGGAAAGCCCGATGGAAGCCAAGCGTCCCCACTTGAACCCCGGGTTCAAGGTCGTTTTCGCGCGCATCGACATGGCGGAGGATGCCTTCTCACCGGGCCCGTGCCGCAAGGCACGGGCTCTTCTCGTTCGTACAGCCGCATCACGACGAACGCATCGCTTTGAAGTCGACGCCGCGCATGGCGCACAATGCGCCTCCGTTCCCGTGGCGCGCGTCCGTCGATGACCGATTCCCCCGCTCCGGCGCGCGACGCCCTGCGAAGCCTCCTG
>JAEWNA010000295.1 GCA_023392975.1 Pseudomonadota bacterium
GCCTGGGTCGGCGTGCTGGTCGCGTGGGGGCTGAGCTTCCGCCGCCCTCGCCTGCGCCCATGGCGGCGTCCGCTGGGCTACCTGCTGCTGGCGGTGCTGGCCTCGACCCTGTCGGTGTCTGCGCTCAAGGCCAAGTCGAACATGGACTGCCCGTGGGACATGCAGGGCCTGGGCGGCGAGCGGCCGCACCTGACGCTCTACGACGCCCGCCCCCACGACCTGCCGCGCGGCCGCTGCTTCCCCGCCGGCCACGCCAGCGGCGGCTACGCGTGGATGGCGCTGTATTTCGCGTTCCTGATGATCCGTCCGGCCTGGCGCTGGCGCGGCCTGGCGACCGGGCTCGGCGTCGGCCTGACCTACGGCATCGCCCAGCAGCTGCGCGGCGCGCATTTCCTGTCGCACGACCTGTGGACGGCGATGATCTGCTGGACCGTCGCGCTGCTGGTCTACCTCTGGCTGCGCCCGAAGATGGCGCCCGCTCCGGCCTGACCCCCATCCCGCTGACGGCCGGGCACGTTGTACCATCGGCGGGACGCCGCCCTCCGTCGCCGCCGTGGCCGCACCCGCAGGACGCCTCAACCTCGATCGCCTGAACCTCGCGCTGATCCTCGCGTCGGCGCTGCTGGCGGTGCGCTGGCCGTTCGAGACCCTGCTGCTGGCGTACGCCGTGCTCGGGCCGCTGCACTACCTCACCGAAATCTCCTGGCTGCACGACCGCCACTACTTCCTGCCACGGAAGCACGACGTGTGGCCGCTGCTGCTGGGCGGCACGGCGCTGATCCTCGCCGTCGCCACGGTCGCCGCCGCGCGCAAGACCCCGCTGCGGCTGGCGATCGAACACGGCGCGCTGTTCGCGCTGTTCGGCTTCGCGCTGGTGATGGTGCTCACCCCGCGCTGGCGCACGCGCCTGCTCGCGCTGCTGGTGCTGGTGCCGGCCTGCACGGCGCTAGCGCGGATCGATGGCTTCGCGACCTCGCTGGCCGGCTACCTGCCGACCGTCCTCCACGTCTACGTCTTCACCGGCCTGTTCATGCTGGTCGGCACGCTGCGCCGGCCCAGCCGCGACAGCCGCGCCGCGCTGACCGCCTACGTGCTGTGTCCGCTGCTGTGCTGGGGGGCGCCGCTGGCATGGAGCGCGCCGGCATCGACATGGGCCGGAAACGCCTTCACCGGCACGCTGTCGAGCATCAGCCGCCTGATCCTCGGCGACGCCGGGCATGCACTCGACGGCGTCGCACTGCTGACCGACCCGACCGCCATCCTCGTCGCCCGCGTGCTGGCGCTGGCCTACCTCTACCACTACCTCAACTGGTTCTCGAAGGTCGAGGTCATCGGCTGGGCGCGGATGTCGCCGCTGCGCGGCGCCGTCATCGGCGCGGCGTGGATCGGCGCCAGCGCGCTGTACTTCCGCGACTACCTGCTCGGCTTCACCGTGCTGCTTCTGCTGAGCTTCCTGCACGTGGTGCTGGAGTTCCCGCTGAACCACCGGTCGTTCCGCGAACTGGGCGAACGCCTCGCCGGCAACGCGACCGCACGCAGCGCCGGCTGACGACATCCGCAGCTCGGGGACGCGTTCGCGTCGCGTTCGCGCGACCGCGGCGGACACCGAGACCGCCATCCGCCGATTTGCATCGCGTCGTGCGCCGCGTCGTGCGCATTGCGCGAAAAACCCCGGAAAACACGGCGCAAACGCCAGCCGATGAACGCGCGGTGATCGATTCCGGCAACAACGCGCCGAATAACATCGTGCTGACATCCGCTCGCCAATAGTCCTCGCACCGGACGCGATGCGACCGGGCGGTCCGCCTCTCTTCGCGGATCTCATTCCCCCATCCTTCGAGGACAGCGCCATGAGAGACGACATCAAGAAAGACCACAGCATCGGCGAAGGCACCGGTGCCGCCACCGGCGCCATCGCGGGCGCTGCCATCGGGTCTGCGGCCGGTCCGGCCGGCTCGCTGGTCGGCGCCGCCGTCGGCGCGGTGGTCGGCGCCAAGGCCGGCGGCGGCATCGCCGAGGCCGTGAACCCCACCGAATACACCGACCACTTCCGCACCCGCTACGAGAGCGCGCCCTACTACAGCAGCGGCCGCAACTGGTCGGACTATTCGCCGGCCTACCAGTACGGCTACGACCAGTACCCGTCCTATGCCGGCCGCAAGTTCGACGAAGTGGAGAACGACCTCGCCCGCGGCTGGGACAAGACGAAGGCGGAATCCCGCCTGGCCTGGGACGAAGCGCGCGACGCCGTCCGCGACAGCTGGCATTACATCGAGCGCAAGATGCCGGGAGACGCCGACCGCGACGGTCGCTGATCGACAGGGTTTCCTTCCGATGATCCATGCGAAGGCACCCGCTCCGGCGGGTGCCTTCCCGCGTTCAGAGCGCGTCGGCGTCCATTTCGCCGGTGCGGATGCGCACCGCGCGTTCCAGGTCCCACACGAAGATCTTGCCGTCGCCGATCTTGCCGGTGCCCGCGGTCTGCAGGATGGCCTCCACCACCGCGTCGACACGGTCGTCGGTGACCGCGACCTCCAGCTTGATCTTCGGCAGGAAGTCGACCACGTACTCGGCCCCGCGATAGAGCTCGGTGTGGCCCTTCTGGCGACCGAAGCCCTTGACCTCGGTCGCGGTGATGCCGGCGACGCCGGCCTCGGCGAGCGCTTCGCGGACATCGTCGAGTTTGAACGGCTTGATGATGGCCATCACCATCTTCATGGCGAGACTCCGGCAGGGGGAACAGGCGCGAGGATACCAAGGCCTCGGAATTTTCCGACCCCGCGATGCGGCGAACACCGATGGCACGGGCCAGGCGCGGGCGGGATGCTGGCGCCCACGCTACAATCCACGGGACATGCCCATGATCGACCTCCGCCAGATCGACGACCTCGCCCGCCGCCTCAGCGGCCTGGTGCCCCCCGCGCTGCGCGAGGGCCGCGAGGAGATGCAGGAAAACTTCAAGGCCGCGCTGCAGGCGGGGCTGGCGAAGCTCGACCTCGTCACCCGCGAGGAATTCGACGTGCAGCGCGCGGTGCTCGCCCGCACCCGCGGCCAGCTCGACGAACTGCGCGGGCTGGTCGACCGGCTCGAGGCGCAGCTCGCCGCCCGCGACGCCGGCGCTTCTGGTACCGATACGCCGCCGACCCGCGACTGAGGGCCGCCGCCATGACCCTCGCGCTCGTGCACACGCGTGCACGCGCCGGCGTGCGCGCACCGGCCGTCGATACCGAAGTCTTCCTCGCCGGCGGGCTGCCGCGGATGTCCCTCGTCGGCCTGCCCGAGGCCGCCGTCCGCGAAGCCAAGGACCGCGTCCGCGCGGCCATCCTCTGCGCGCAGTACGACTTCCCGGCCCGCGTCATCACCGTGAACCTGTCGCCGGCCGACCTGCCCAAGGACGGCGGCCGTTTCGACCTGCCGATCGCGCTGGGCATCCTCGCCGCCAGCGGACAGATCCCGCTGGAATCGCTGCGCGACTGCGAATTCCTCGGCGAACTCGGCCTCACCGGCGAGCTGCGGCCGGTGGATGGCGTGCTGCCGGCGGCGCTGGCCGCGGCGGCGGCCGGACGCAGGCTGATCGTCCCCGCCGGCAACGGGGCCGAGGCCGCGCTGGCCGGCGGTGGCGAAGCCTTCACCGCCCGCACCCTGCTCGACGTCTGCGGCCATCTCCGCGGACACCGCCCGCTGCCGGCCGCCGTCGCGCCCGAAAGCCGCTACGACCACGGCCCCGACC
>JAEWNA010000332.1 GCA_023392975.1 Pseudomonadota bacterium
ATGCCCGCGCTGCCGCCCGCGGCGGCGGCGGCGCTCGCCCGGGCGATGGCGAAGGCCTCGGCGAAACGGGGCGATTGACGTCATGGCCGTCCGCAAGCCACCCGCGAAGAAAGCGGCAAAGAACACCGTCGTGAAACAAGCGGCGGCGAAGACGACGCCCGCCTCTCCGAAGCAGAAGGCGCCGCGCGGCGCGATGCCACCGGCCGACATCCGCACCGCCTTCGAACGCTGGCGCGAGCTGGACCCGCACCCGACCACCGAACTGGAATACGGCACGCCGTTCGAACTGCTGGTCGCGGTGGTGCTGTCGGCCCAGGCCACCGACGTCGGCGTGAACAAGGCGACCCGGCGGCTCTATCCGGTCGCGAACACGCCCAAGGCGATCGCCGCGCTGGGCGTGGAAGGCCTGAAACCCTACATCGCGACCATCGGCCTGTTCAACACGAAGGCGGCGAACGTCGTCGCCCTGTGCGAAAGGCTGCTGGCCGAGCACGCCGGCGAGGTACCGCGGGACCGTGCGGCGCTGGAAGCCCTGCCGGGCGTCGGCCGCAAGACCGCCAACGTCGTCCTGAACACCGCCTTCGGGGAGCCGACGATGGCGGTGGACACCCACATCTTCCGGGTCGCCAACCGCACCGGCATCGCACCGGGGAAGACCGTGCTCGCGGTCGAACAGGCGCTGCTGAAGCGGGTCCCGGCCGAATTCCTGCAGGACGCCCACCACTGGCTGATCCTGCACGGGCGCTACACCTGCAAGGCGCGTCGCCCGGAATGCTGGCGCTGCCCGATCCGCGACCTCTGCCGCTTCCCGGACAAGACCGAGGGCGGGGAGCGCTGAATCCGTTGGCGACCGCGTATCGCACGGCACGGGATCGCCGGATCGCGCCGCGCCTCTGGTGCTAGATTGGGGCCGGCCACCCAGGCCGCCATCGACAAGGAGTCCTCGCATGAAACGCATCCTGAAGACCGTCCTGATCTCCGGTTGCATCGCCCTGTGTTCCGTCGCCGCCGTCGCAGGCCCGCGGCAGATCCCGCCGTACGGCACCCTGCGCACCTACTACGACCACCCCACGGGCACCGTGGTCGGCCAGTTCTGGTCGTGCGGGGAGTTTTCGACCTCCTGGGGACTCAGCAGCGGTTATTCGTACTACGACCAGAGCACCCAGTGCCCCTGACAGGCGGGTGAGCACGCTTCCACGACACTGACTTCAGGTCACCAGGCCGATCCGACGCCCGGGCGCGTTCCGGACGAAGGATTCGCTTGCGCGACCGTCTCGTCGGCACCGGCATCCCTGCCCGCACGCCGGACGGCATTTCGAGCGGCGCTCTGAAAGAGTCCGGACACGCCCCTGACGGCAGTGCGCGGACGCCGCGGACCGGGCCCAGCCCGGCCCGGGTCCGCGGCCGTTGCGCGCCGGATCGCGTGCCGGGTGTCCGATCCGCCAGCCACACGTCGAGATCGGCCGCACGCGGGGCGGTGATTCTTTCATTTCCCCTCGACTGTCACCCGAACGAAATATTCACGGATTAGGCTGCGCGCCATCTTTCCACGCCCGAAGGGCCCCCTCCGATGAAACTGAACCGCAACGCGCTCGCCCTCGCCGTGCTGGGCGCCGTGGTGGCGCCCGCCGCCCACGCCGAGATCACCATCGACAACGTCTTCAACTCCGAAGTCAGCTTCGAAGGCCTCGTCCAGGCCGATGCCTACTCGTACAGCAACGACGTCATCAACCTCGACGCCGACGCCGTCGACGGCAGCGAGAACGACGCCGGCATGCGCCGCGCCGAACTCGTCCTCAAGGGCAAGGGCCCGGGCAACATCGAGTGGGTGCTGGGCTACGACGCCTCGGCCGGCAAGTTCCTCGACGTCAACGCCAAGTACAAGATCGGCGGCAACAAGAACCACTTCATCCAGATCGGCCAGTTCAAGCAGCCGAACTCGCTGGAAGAGCTGTCGAGCACGAAGAACAACGATTTCGTCGCCAAGGCCAACATCACCAACCTGTTCGGCATCACCCGCCGCGTCGGCGCCACGTACAACTACGGCGGCGACAACTGGGCGGTCGCCGGCAGCGTGTTCGGCCGCGAGCTGACCCGCAATCGCGCCTACGGCCAGGGCTTCGGCCTGCGCGGCTACTGGGCCCCGATCAACGAGCAGGGCAACATCCTGCACCTGGGCCTGAGCTACATCGACCAGGATACCGACGCCGACACCATCCGCCTGCGTTCGCGTCCGAACGCCGATCTCTCGAACCGCCTGATCGACAGCGGCACCCTGCGCAATGCCGACCGCCAGAGCATCCTCGGCGCCGAGGCGTTCTGGGTCCACGGCCCGTTCAAGCTGCAGGGCGAGTACATGCGCAGCAAGGTCGACCGTTACGGCGCCGGCGCCAGCGACTACACCACCGACGGCGGCTACATCTCCGGCGTGTGGAACGTCACCGGCGAGACCTGGGGCTACAAGGCCGGCACGCCGACCACCCCGCTGCCGGACGAACCCGCCACGGGCATGTGGCAGCTCGGCCTGCGCTACGACACGCTCGACCTCAACGACGGCGTCGTGCACGGCGGCAAGATGAACACCATCACCGCCGGCGTGAACTGGTACTGGCATTCGAACTTCAAGTTCATGCTGAACTACGTGAAGGCGACCAGCGACCGCAACGGCCTCAGCGACGACCCGAGCATCGTCGAGGCCCGCGCCCAGTTCTACTGGTAAGCCCCTTCCGAAGGGCGTCGTGTTGCCCCCACGTTGCGGGACACGACGACGAAACGAAAAAGCGCGGCTCCGGCCGCGCTTTTTTTCGCCCGGCGAAGCTGAACCGTCCGCCGGCTTCATTGCACTGACACGACGATGTCCCGGAATTGTCACATCCCGGCATTGAAATACGCCGCAGCGAAACACCCGCTGCATTCCTTCCGGAGTCCTCCGTGTCCAAATCGATTTCCTCCTTCAAGCTCCGCCTCGCCACCGTCGCGCTCGCCGCGGCGTTCAGCGCCAGCGCGTTCGCCGCCGACGTCACCGGCGCCGGCGCCTCGTTCATCTACCCGGTCATGTCCAAGTGGTCGGCCGACTACGCCAAGAGCAACGGCACGAAGGTCAACTACCAGTCGATCGGTTCGGGCGGCGGCATCGCCCAGATCAAGGCCGGCACGGTCGATTTCGGCTCGTCCGACGCCCCGCTGAAGCCGGAAGACCTGGCCGCCTCGGGCCTGGCCCAGTTCCCGTCGGTGATCGGCGGCGTGGTGCCGGTGCTCAACGTCCCGGGCATCCAGGCCGGCGCGATGAAGCTGGACGGCGCGCTGCTGGCCGACATCTTCATGGGCAAGGTCACGATGTGGAACGACCCGCGCATCGTCGCCCTCAACGGCGGCGTGCAGTTGCCGGCGAGCAAGATCACCGTCGTGCATCGCTCCGACGCCTCGGGCACCACCTTCAACTTCGTCAACTACCTCTCGAAGGTCAGCCCCGAATGGAAGTCGGGCGTGGGCGAAGGTACCGCCGTCAAGTGGCCGATCGGCATCGGCGGCAAGGGCAATGAGGGCGTGACCGCCTACGTGAAGCAGATCAAGGGCGCCATCGGCTACGTCGAGCTGTCCTACGCGCTGCAGAACAAGCTGACCTACTCGCGCATGAAGAACGCCGCCGGCAACTACGTGATCCCGAGCGACGACAGCTTCTCGGCCGCGGCCGCCAACGCCGACTGGGCCAACGCCAAGGATTTCTACCTGGTCATCACCAACGCCCCGGGCGAGAAGTCCTGGCCGATCACCGCGACCAACTTCATCCTGATGTACAAGCAGCCGAAGAACGCCGCCGGCGCCAAGTCCGCGAAGGAGTTCTTCAGCTGGATCTACGCCAACGGCGATGCCCAGGCCAAGTCGCTCGACTACGTGCCGCTGCCGGACTCGCTGGTGAAGCAGATCGAGGCCTACTGGGCCAAGAACATGGCCTACTGAGCCGACCGCGCAACACCCCCTCCCTCTCTCTCTCCGTTTCTTGGAAAGCGGGCCTCCGGGCCCGCTCTTTTTTTGCGTTTGCGTGACGCGCGACGCGCCGCCCGGGCGGCATGTCACACCCCGGTAACAAAAAAATCATTTGATACGCGCAGCCGTCGCGCACCCTGAGTGCGCCCCGCCCCACGCCCGGATCCGTTCCCCGATGAGCCACGCCCTCCCGACGACCGCTCCGCGCAGCCTGCGCGACCGGCTCGATGCCCGTCACGATCGCGTGTTCAAGGCCGCGGTCACGCTGGTCGCGGTGTTCGTGCTGTTCAGCCTGGCCGGCGCCGCCCTGTCGATGCTGTGGGGCGGACGCAGCGTGTTGGCCTCCGAAGGCCTGTCCTTCTTCTATTCGTCCGACTGGAACCCGGTCGAGAACCATTACGGCGCGCTGGTCCCGATCTACGGCACGATCGTCACTGCCCTCATCGCGATGCTGATCGCGGTCCCGGTGAGCTTCGGCATCGCCTTCTTCCTGACCGAGGTCGCGCCCCGCTGGCTGCGCACGCCGGTCGGGATGGCGATCGAACTGCTCGCCGGCATCCCCTCGATCATCTACGGCATGTGGGGCTTCTTCGTGCTGATGCCGGTGATGCGCGAGACCGTGATCCCGCTGCTCAACGACCACGTCGGCACGTGGCCGGTGGTCGGCGCCCTGTTCCAGGGTCCGCCGATCGGCGCCGGCATGCTCACCTCCGGCCTGGTGCTGGCGATCATGGTCATCCCGTTCATCTCCTCGGTGATGCGCGAAGTGTTCCTGACCGTGCCGGGCCGCCTGAAGGAGTCGGCCTACGCGCTCGGTTCCACCCGCTGGGAAGTCGCCTGGGACATCGTCCTGCCCTACACCCGCTCGGCGGTGATCGGCGGCATCTTCCTGGGGCTCGGCCGCGCGCTGGGCGAGACGATGGCGGTGGCCTTCGTGATCGGCAACAACGTGCAGTTCACCAAGTCGCTGCTGGAACCGAGCACCACCATCGCCGCGCTGATCGCCAACGACTTCGGCGAAGCCACCGCGGAATACCGCTCGGCGCTGCTGCTGCTCGGCTTCGTGCTGTTCATCGTGACCTTCGCGGTGCTGGCGGTCGCCCGCGCGATGCTGCAGCAGCTGTCGCGCAAGGAGGGCAACTGATGGACACCCCGATGAATACCGTCCGTCCCCGGATGACCTCGCCCGCCCCGCGCACGGAATCGCAGGCGCTGTACCGCCGCCGTGGCGCGATCAATGCGCTGGCGCTCGCGCTGGCCTGCGCCGCGGCCGCGTTCGGCCTGATCTTCCTCGGCTGGATCCTGTGGACGCTGATCGTCAAGGGCCTCGGCGGCCTGGACCTCGCGCTGTTCACCCAGGACCAGCCGCCGCCGCTGGAAGTCGGCGGCCTGCGCAACGCCTTCGTCGGCAGCATCCTGATGTGCGGCATGGCGGTGCTGATCGGCACCCCGCTGGGCATCGCCGCCGGCACCTGGCTGGCCGAATACGGCAACGGCCGCAAGCTCGGCACCGTGGTCCGCTTCGTCAACGACATCCTGCTGTCGGCGCCGTCGATCGTGCTGGGCCTGTTCGTCTACGCGGTGTTCGTGATGCAGATCGGGCGCGGCGAGTTCTCCGCGATCTCCGGCGCCATCGCGCTGGCGTTCATCGTGCTGCCGGTGGTGGTGCGCACCACCGACGAGATGCTGCGCCTGGTGCCGACCCAGATGCGCGAGGCCGCGCTCTCGCTCGGCGTGCCGCAGTGGAAGGTCATCGTGCAGGTGCTGTACCGCTCGGCGCTGCCGGGCATCGTCACCGGCGTGCTGCTGGCGCTGGCCCGCATCTCCGGCGAGACCGCGCCGCTGCTGTTCACCGCGTTCGGCAACGCCTATCTCAGCTTCGACGTGAGTTCCGAGATGTCGGCGGTGCCGCTGGTGATGTTCCGCTTCGCCGGCGCCGGCTTCGAGAACTGGGAACGCATCGCCTGGGCCGGCGCGCTGGTGCTGACCCTGTTCGTGCTCGCGGTGAGCCTCGCCGCCCGGACCCTCCTCCTGCGCAACAAGATCACCCATGACTGATGCGGCCATGACTGATCCGAC
This sequence comes from Pseudomonadota bacterium, assembly GCA_023392975.1. Classification (GTDB taxonomy): domain Bacteria; phylum Pseudomonadota; class Gammaproteobacteria; order Xanthomonadales; family Xanthomonadaceae; genus Lysobacter_I. The sequence goes on from JAEWNA010000332.1 coordinate 6,067, forward strand.
GACCGCTCACGACCCGAATGGCCACGACATGAACGATTTCGCGACCGCGTCCCACGCCCCGCCCCACCTCGGCATCGTCGCCGCGCATCGCGACGCCGCCGCGCAGGCGCCGATTAAGCTGCGCGCGCAGGGGCTGGACTTCTTCTACGACAAGTTCCACGCACTCAAGCACATCGACCTGGACATCCCGGAGAAGCGCGTGACCGCGCTGATCGGACCGTCCGGCTGCGGCAAGTCGACGCTGCTCCGCATCTTCAACCGGATCTACGCGCTGTATCCGAAGATGACCGCCACCGGCGAGGTGCTGCTGGACGGCGAGGACATCCTCGACCCGAAGTACCCGATGAACCGGCTGCGCAGCAAGGTCGGCATGGTGTTCCAGAAACCGGTGCCGTTCCCGATGACGATCTTCGAGAACGTCGCCTACGGCATCCGGCACCATGAGCGCCTGTCGAAGTCGGCGATGGCCGACCGGGTCGAGGAAGCGCTGCGCCAGGGCGCGCTGTGGGACGAGGTCAAGGACAAGCTCAACCAGAGCGCGCTGGGCCTGTCCGGCGGCCAGCAGCAGCGGCTGTGCATCGCGCGTGCCGTGGCGCTGCGCCCGGAGGTGCTGCTGCTGGACGAGCCGACCTCGGCGCTGGACCCGATCTCGACCAGCCGCATCGAGCAGCTGATCGAGGAGCTGAAGCGGGACTACACGATCGCGATCGTGACCCACAACATGCAGCAGGCCGCGCGCGTCTCCGACTACACCGCGTTCATGTACCTCGGCGACCTGATCGAGCACGATTCGACCGAGAAGATCTTCTCGCACCCCTCGAAGCAGCAGACCGAGGACTACATCACCGGGCGATTCGGCTGAGGCCGCGGACACCCGGCCACGGACGGCCACGCAGTCATTTCCATCGGAGTCGAGCATGAACACCAATCCGCACCACCACATCGTCAAGAGCCACGACGAGGAACGCCACGCCCTGCTGGAGGAAATCCTGCGCATGGGCGAGATGGCGGCGTCGCAGCTGGAGGCGGCGCTGGACGTGGTCGACCGTCGCGACGGCAAGGCCGCGGAGCGGATCATCGCCAACGACGAAGCCATCGACGCGCTCGAGCTGCAGGTCAGCCACGACGCGATGAAGCTGGCGCTGCGGGGCCCGCTCGCCCGCGACCTGCGCGAGATCCTCGCCGCGCTGCGCATCGCCTCGGACATCGAGCGCATCGGCGACTACGCCTCGAACGTGGCCAAGCGCTCGATGGCGCTGAACCTGTCGCCGCCGCTGCCGCACACCCGCGGGCTGGGCAGCCTCGGCCGGCTGGTGGTGCGCCAGGTGCGCAAGGTGCTGGCGGCGTACCGCGACGGCGACGTCGAGGCCGCGGAGCAGGTCCGCGCCGAGGACGCGGAGATCGACACCCAGTACACCGGGCTGTTCCGCGAACTGCTGACCTACATGATGGAAGACCCGCGGGTGATCACCCCCTGCACCCACCTGCTGTTCATGGCCAAGAACCTGGAGCGCGTGGGCGACCACGCCACCAACATCGCCGAGAACATCTGGTTCCAGGAACACGCGGAACTGGCGATGCCGCCCCGCGACAAGCGCGACGACTCCAGCACCACGGCCTGAACGGGGCCGAGGCATGACTTTCGGCCTATCCGGACCCGCCCAGACCTAAACCCGACCTGAATCCAGACATCCACCGCACGCGGGCCGCGCAACGGCCCGGCTCCGCCCCCGCTCCTTTAGCGCGACCGTCGACGCAATTCCGCGTACAGTCCCGAGCTTCAGGAGCGAGCCGTGCAGGATCCCCACTTCGAGCAATCCCTTGACCTCGCCCGCCGGGGCGACCAGCGCGCACTCGAGCGCGTGCTGGTCCGTTCGCGACAGGACCTCCGCCGCTACGCCGAGTACCACTGCGCGGTCAACGACGTCGAGGACGCGGTGCAGGAGAGCCTGCTGCTGGTCTCGCGCAAGCTCTCGTCCCTGCGCGAACCCGCGGCCTTCACGTCCTGGCTGTTCCGCATCGTCAAGCGCGAATGCAACCGGCTGAAGCGCGCCACCCGCCTGCTGCTGATGCAGCCGTCCGACCTCGAGGAGATCGAGGGCCCGCACTACCCGGCGCCGAACGGACTGGTCCGCGACGTCGCCCGGGCGCTCGCGCGGCTGCCGGAGCACTACCGCGAAGCCATCCTGATGCGCGACCTCGAAGGCCTCAGCATCGCCGAGATCTCCGCCCGCCTGGCGTTGCATCCCGAAGCCGCCAAGGCCCGTATCCACCGCGCGAGGAGCCTGGCCAGGCAGTACCTGACCGACAGCGAATCCTGCCCGCTGGCGGTGCTGGCGGCGGGCTGAGCGCCCCGCCGCGGCATCGCCCCTCCACACCCCGGATGTTTCCCGCTACTTTTCCCCGCAACACTTCGACTCCCAGGAGAGACCCCATGCACAGCAACAAGAAGCCCGTCGCCCTCGCCATCACCACCGCCCTGCTGCTGTCCGGCTCGGCGTTCGCCTCCACCCCGCTCGCCCAGGGCTACCAGCTCGGCGCCGACAGCGTGATCGACGCCAAGGCCGCCGAGGGCAGCTGCGGTGGCGACAAGGCGCAGCAGGCCTCGTGCGGCGCCAACAAGGCACAGGAATCCTCCTGCGGCGCGAACAAGGCCGCCGGCGAAGCCAAGTGCGGCGCCAACAAGCCGGCCGCCGAGGGCAAGTGCGGCGAAGGCAAGTGCGGCTTCGCGATGATGGACACCGACAAGGACGGCAAGATCTCGAAGGCCGAGTACGACGCCGCCCACAAGACCGGCGGCAACTTCGCCGGCCACGACACCAACAAGGACGGCTTCATCAGCGCCGACGAGTTCAAGGCCGCGCACGAAGGCAAGTGCGGCGAGGGCAAGTGCGGCGGCGACAAGCCGAAGGCCCAGTCCGAGGGCAAGTGCGGCGAAGGCAAGTGCGGC
>JAEWNA010000024.1 GCA_023392975.1 Pseudomonadota bacterium
CACCCGGACCTACGCCGCGCGGGCCACGCTCGCGCCCGAGGCGGTGACGGCGGTCGCGGTGGGCCAGAGCGCCCGCGTCTACATCGGCACGCCGGGAACGGATGCGCCGGCGCTGCGGGTGCCGCTGCCGGCGGTGCAGCGCGACGCGCAGGGCCGCACGGTCGTCTGGGTCGCGGATCCGAAGGCCGGACGCGTCCGGCCGGTGCTGGTGACCGTCGGCGCCTATGCCGCCGACAGTGCCCCGGTGCTGTCCGGCCTGAAGGCGGGCGACTGGGTGGTGATCGCCGGTGCGCACCTGCTGACCGCGGACCAGGCGGTGGTGCCGGTCGATCGCAGCAATCGCCCCGTCGCCGCACGCTGAGCGGAGACCGGACATGCGCCGTTTCAACGTCTCCGAATGGGCGCTCGCGAACCGGGCGCTGGTGCTGTACGCCATGCTGCTGCTGGCGGTGATCGGCGCCTGGTCCTATCGCCATCTCGGCCAGTCCGAGGACCCGCCCTTCACCTTCAAGGTGATGGTGGTACGCACGCTGTGGCCCGGCGCCACCGCGGAGGACGTGGGCCGCGAAGTCACCGATCGTATCGAGAAGAAACTGATGGAGACGGGCGACTACGAACGCATCGTCTCGTACTCGCGCCCCGGCGAGTCGCAGGTGATCTTCATGGCCCGCGATTCGATGGTCAGCCGCGAACTGCCGCAGCTGTGGTACCAGGTCCGCAAGAAGGTCGGCGACATCCGCCAGACACTGCCCGAGGGCGTGGTCGGGCCGTTCTTCAACGACGAGTTCGGCGACACCTTCGGCAACATCTACGCGCTGACCGGCGACGGCTTCGACGACGCGCTGAAGAAGGACTACGCCGAACGCCTCGAACTGCAGCTGCAGCGCGTGCCGGACGTGGCCAAGGTCGAGCTGATCGGCACCCAGGACGAGAAGATCTGGATCGAGCTGTCGAACACCAAGCTCGCCACCCTCGGCGTGCCGTTGACCGCGGTGCAGGAAGCGCTGGCCGCGCAGAACGCGGTGACCCCGGCCGGGTTCTTCGAGACGCCCACCGACCGCGTGCAATTGCGCGTCGACGGCGCGTTCCGCTCGGTGCAGGACATCCGCGATTTCCCGATCCGCGCCGGCGACCGCACGCTGCGCCTGGGCGACATCGCCACGATCACCCGCGGTTACGCCGATCCGGCGCAGCCGCGGATGCGCTACATGGGCAAGGACGCGATCGGCATCGCGGTCGCGATGAAGCCGGGCGGCGACATCCTCAAGCTGGGCGAGGCGCTGGAGCGCGAAACCGACGTGCTGCAGCGGCAGTTGCCGGTGGGCCTGGCGCTGCACCGCGTCGCCGACCAGCCCGCGGCCGTGCACGATTCCGTCGGCGAGTTCGTGCGGGTGCTGGCCGAGGCGGTGGTCATCGTGCTGCTGGTGAGCTTCTTCTCGCTCGGCCTGCGCACCGGGCTGGTGGTGGCGGTCAGCATCCCGCTGGTGCTGGCGATGACCTTCGGCGCGATGCACTACTTCGGCATCGGCCTGCACAAGATCTCGCTGGGCGCGCTGGTGCTGGCGCTGGGCCTGCTGGTGGACGACGCGATCATCGCGGTGGAGATGATGGCGATCAAGATGGAGCAGGGCTTCTCGCGCATGCGCGCGGCGGCGTTCGCGTACGAGACCACCGCGTTCCCGATGCTCACCGGCACGCTGGTCACCGCGGCCGGCTTCCTGCCGATCGCGACCGCGGATTCGAGCACCGGCGAATACACCCGCTCGCTGTTCCAGGTGGTCACGCTGGCGCTGCTGGTGTCGTGGGTGGCGGCGGTGCTGTTCATCCCGTATCTCGGCGACAAGATGCTGCCGGACCCGCACGCGGTGGCGAAGCCGGGTTCGCTGCCGGCGCGCGTGCGCGTGTTCCGCGAGCGGCTGGCCGACCGTTGGCCGCAGTACGCCGGGCTGCTCGCGCCGGTGCCTATCACGGATGCCCACGGTCACGATCCCTACGGCACCGCGTTCTACCGTCGCTTCCGCACCCTGGTGCGCGGCTGCATCCGCCACCGCTGGTTGGTGATCGGCGCCACCTTCGTCGCGTTCGCGCTGTCGATGTTCCTGTTCCGCTACGTGCCGCAGCAGTTCTTCCCCGACTCCACCCGGCTGGAGCTCATGGTCGACGTGGAACTGGCCGAAGGCAGCTCGCTCACCGCGACCGCGGACGCCGTGCATCGCATCGAACAGCGGCTGCAGGGGCGCAAGGACATCGACAACTACGTCGCCTACGTCGGCACGGGCTCCCCGCGGTTCTACCTGCCGCTGGACCAGCAGCTGCCGCAGACCCACTTCGCGCAGTTCGTGGTCCGCGCGAAGGACATCGCCGGCCGCGAGACCCTGCGCGACTGGATGATGGGCGACCTCCGCCGCGAATTCCCGCAGCTGCAGCTGCGCGTGACCCGGCTCGAGAACGGGCCGCCGGTGGGCTACCCGGTGCAGTTCCGCGTCTCCGGCGAACACGTCGAGCGGGTGCAGGCGCTCGCGCGGCGGGTGCTGGAGAAGGTCCGCGCCGATCCGGACGTGCTCAACGTCAACCTCGACTGGGACGAACCCAGCAAGGTGGTGAAGCTGGTCATCGACCAGGACCGCGCCCGGGCCATGGGCGTGTCCTCGCAGCACGTCGCGTCGTTCCTTGCCAGCGCGCTGTCCGGCCAGCACATCAGCACCTATCGCGAGGACAACGAACTGATCGAGATCCTGCTGCGCGGGCCGGCCGACGAACGCGCCCGGCTCGACCTGCTCGGCAGTCTCGCCGTGCCCACCGCCAACGGCGGCAGCGTGCCGGTGATGCAGATCGGGCATCTCGAATCGACGTTCGAGAACGGCGTGATCTGGCACCGCAATCGCCTGCCGACCGTCACCGTGCGTGCGGACATCGTCAACGGCCCGACGCCGCCGACGGTGGTGGCGCGGATCCTGCCGACGCTGGAGGAGATCCGGAAGGACCTGCCGGACGGCTACCTGCTGGAAACCGGCGGCACCGTCGAGGATTCGGCGCGCGGCCAGGATTCGATCAAGGCCGGCATGCCGCTGTTCGTGCTGGTGGTGGTGACCCTGCTGATGCTGCAGCTGCGCAGTTTCCCGCGCGTGCTGCTGGTGCTGTCCACCGCGCCGCTGGGCATCATCGGCGCGGCGACCTTCCTGCTGGTGTTCCGGGTGCCGTTCGGCTTCGTGGCGATGCTCGGCGTGATCGCGCTGTCGGGCATGATCATGCGCAACTCGGTGATCCTGATCGACCAGATCGAGCAGGACATCCTGTCCGGTCACGATCGCTGGACGGCGATAGTCGAGGCCACCGTGCGCCGCTTCCGGCCGATCGTGCTGACCGCGCTGGCCGCGATCCTGGCGATGATCCCGCTGTCGCGCAGCGCCTTCTTCGGGCCGATGGCGGTGGCGATCATGGGTGGCCTGATCGTCGCCACCGCGCTCACGCTGCTGTTCCTGCCGGCGCTGTACGCGGCTTGGTTCCGGGTGCGCCCGGACGAGGCCAGCGCCGCCAAGGCCTGACGTTTTTTTTCGCATCCGGGCCGCCCCGCGGCTCCCTCCCCCTCCTACCGCGGGCGGCCCGGGTCGCGAATCGCCTTCGCGTAAGACGCGCTTAAGTCCGCGCGCGCACGCTGCCGTCATCCTCCGATGAAAGGCGTCGTGCCATGCATCCCGAACTCGCTCGTTTCCTGCACCAGCTCGCGCGCATGGCGGTCGCCTGCGCCGTCGTCATCGCGACCTTCGTGTTCGTGACGATGCCCTGGAGCCTCGGCCGGCTACCCGGCGGCGATGCGCCGGCCGGGATCGAACGGCACATGACCTGAGCGAGCGCGACTCGCCACGAACCCCACTCGCGGATGCGTCAGCGGTCGAGCAGCCGTTCGCGCAGCGCCGCGTCGTCCGCGGCCAGCGCTTCGCCGTGCGCAGGCTGCGCCAGACAGTCAGCCAGCGCCGGCGGCACCTCGACCGCATGCCCGACCAGCGGCTCGACGATGCTGTCGAACTTCGCCGGATGCGCGGTGGCGACGACGGCCCACGGGCGCATGTCGCCGGCGTCGCGCAGTCCCTCCAGCAGGTGGAGGCCACAGGCGGTGTGCGGGCAGGCGACGATGCCGTGGCGGTCCGGCGCTGCGGCGATCGTCGCGCGGATCGTGGCGTCGTCCACCGCGGCCGCGCGCAGCGCGGCGCGCAGCGCATCGTCGTCGGCGAACCAGTGGCGCAGGCGCTCGAAGTTGCTGGGCGCGCCCACGTCCATCGCGTTGGCGAGCGTGGCCTTCGTCGCCTCCGGCGCATAGTCGCCGCCGGCGAAGAACCGCGGCAGCACGTCGTTGGCGTTGGTGGCGAGTACGATGTCGCCGATCGGGAAGCCCATCCGCTTCGCCAGCAGCGCCGCGGCGGCGTTGCCGAGGTTGCCGGTGGGCACGACGAGGTTGAGCGCCTCGCCCTGCGCCGCGAAGAAGTTGCGCGCGGTGTGCGCGTAGTACGCCAGCTGCGGCAGCAGGCGGCCGAGGCTGATGCTGTTCGCCGAGGTCAGCGCCATGCGCTCGCGCAGGTCGCGGTCGGACAGCGCCGCCTTCGCCATGCGCTGGCAATCGTCGAAGCTGCCGGCGACGCGGAACGTGCGCACGTTGTCGCCCCAGCATTCCAGACCGTGCGCCTGGCGCGGCGAGACGCGGCCCTCGGGATAGAGGATCACCACGCGGAAGCCCGGCCGGCGATGGAACGCGCCGGCCACCGCCGCGCCGGTGTCGCCGGAGGTCGCGACCAGGATGGTCGTCTCCGGCGTGCCCGGTGCCCGCAGCGCCGACAGGCTTTCGGCGAGGAAGCGCGCGGCGTAATCCTTGAACGCGGCGGTCGGGCCGTGGAACAGTTCGAGCAGATGGTCGCCGTCGCCGCGCATCGCGCGCAGCGGCGCGTCGAAGGCATAGGCCCGCGCGCACAGCGCCGGCAGCGCCTCGCGCAGCGACGAGTCGACGAAATACGGCGCCAGCGCTTCGGTGGCGGTGGCGGCGAGCGATGGCGAGGCCGCCTGCGTGACGGCCGCTTCGAACGTCGGGATCGTTTCGGGCACGTACAGGCCGCCGTCCGGGGCGAGGCCGGCGATCAGCGCGGCGTCGATGGCGGTAGCGGGCGTGTTGCCGCGGGTGCTGACGAAGTTCACGAGAGCACCTCCGCGCGCGGCCCGCACACCGGCGAGACATGGGCGCGGGATCCGTAGCCGGCATCGAGGAAGGCCTGACGCATCGCCGGCGCCGCGGCGTCAGCCTGCGCCTTCGACGCGAACCACGCGAACACGCTGGGACCGGCGCCGGAAATGCTGGCGCCGAGCGCATCGTGCGCCAGCGCCGCGGCCTTCACCGCGTCGAATCCGGGGATCAGCGGCGCGCGGCGCGGCTCGACGAGCCCGTCGCGCAGGCCGTCGCGGATCAGTGCGACATCGCCGCGCTGCAGGCCGACGAGGAACAGCGCCAGATGCGTGCTCTGTTCGACGAAGGCGTGCAACGGGTAGGGCTCGGCCAGCGCGGCGCGGGCGCGGCGCGTCTCCAGCACCTGGTCGGGATGCACGACCACGCAGTGCAGGCCGGCCGGCACCGGCAGCGGGATCATCCGGTCGAGCGTCGCCAGCACCACGCCGCCCAGCAGCATCGGCGCGACGTTGTCGCCGTGCGCGCTGCCGCTGGCGACGGCCTCGCCGGCCAGCGCGAACGGATACAGCGCTTCGCGCGACAGCGGCGTGTCGAGCAGCGCGTTCGCCGCGACCAGCGCCGCCACGCACGACGCTGCCGAGCCGCCGAGACCCGAGCCCAGCGGAATGCCTTTCTCGAGCGTCGCTTCGAATCCGAACGGCAGCGCCAGCGCCTCGCGCAGCGCGATCAGCGCGCGGCCGGCGGTGTTGGCTTCCGCGGCCAGCGGCAGCGCGTCGACGCCGGGCACGTCGCCGTGGATCGCGGCGATCCGCACCTCCGGCGCGTCGATGCGGCGGACGCTCGCGATGTCGCGCGGGCCGTCGATGGCATGGCCGAGCAGGTCGAAGCCGACGCCGATGTTGCCGACGCTGGCGGGCGCGAAGGCGCGGATGGCGGTGCTCATGCCGCGACGCCCGCCGTGCGCGCGCCCAGCGTGGCCGCGATCGCGAGGATGTCGCCGAACACGCCGGCGGCGGTCACGTCGGCGCCGGCGCCCGGGCCCTGCACCACCAGCGGGTTGTCGGCGTAGCGGCGGGTGCGGAACTGGATGAGGTTGTCGGTCAGGCGGCTGTGCAGGCTGGCGTGCCCGTCTTCGGGCATCGCAAGGCCGACGCGGGCGCGGCCGTCGGCATCGAGCTGCGCGAGGTAGCGCAGGCCGCGACCGGCGGCGCGCGCGGCGTCGAGTCGCGCCTGCATCGGCGCGTCCATTTCGTGCAGGCGGGCCATGAACTCCTCGCGCGATACGTCGCGCAGCGCGTCGGGGACCAGGCTTTCGATCTCGATGTCGGCCAGCGACAGCGACGCGCCGGCCTCGCGGGCGAGGATCACCAGCTTGCGTGCGACGTCGGTGCCGCTGAGGTCGTCGCGCGGATCGGGTTCGGTGTAGCCCAGCGCCTTGCCCTCCGCGACCAGCTGCGAGAACGGCACGCTGCCGTCGTAGCGGTTGAACAGCCAGGCCAGCGTGCCCGAGAGCACGCCCTCGATCCCGGTCAGCGCATCGCCGGTGTCGAGCAGCGAGCGCAGGGTCGCGATCACCGGCAGGCCGGCGCCGACCGTGGCTTCGTAGCGGAACAGCGCGCCGTGCTGCTCGGCCTCGCGGATCGCGAGGTAGCGGGCGCGGTCGCCGCTGCCGGCATGCTTGCTCGGCGTGACCACGTGGATGCCGGCCGCCAGCCAGTCGGGATAGTGCGCGGCGATCTCGTCGCTGCCGCTGCAGTCGACGATCAGCGCGTGTGGCAGGTGTTCGGCGCGGACGTGGGCGACGAAACGGTCGAGGTCCAGCGGCTCGGCGTCCGCCAGCGCCGCATGCGCCTGCGCCGGATCGAGCCGGTCGGCCAGCGCCATCCTGCGGCTCGAGGCCACCGCGCGCAGGCGCAGGTCGAGCCGGTGCTCGGCACGCGGGCCGCAGGCGAAGCGCGGCATCGCCTCGGCGAGCTGCGCGAGCAGGGCGCGACCGACGTTGCCCGGGCCGATCAGGCCCACCGACAGGGTCGCCGGCGACAGCCAGAAGGCGCTGTGCGCCGCGCGCAGGCCGCGCACGGCGTCGGCATCGGCCACCGCGACGGAGATGTTGCGTTCGCTGGCGCCCTGGGCGATCGCGCGGATGTTCACGCGGGCGCGGGCGAGGCCGGCGAACAGCCGCGCCGACACGCCCGGGGTGCCGACCATGCCGTCGCCGACCGCAGCCAGCACGGCGATGTCCGGCGTCACCTCGACGCCCTCGACCAGGCGGTCGGCGATGGCGTCGGCGAACGCGGCTTCGACCGCCGCGCGCCCGCGGTCGGCCTGGTTCGCGGGGACGATGCAGCAGATCGAATGCTCGCTGGAGCCCTGCGAGATCATGGTGACGGACACGTTGGCGTCGCGCAGCGCGGCGAACATGCGCTCGGCGGTGCCGGGCACGCCGATCAGGCCGGCGCCGGTGAGCTCGAGCACGGCCATGCCGCGGACCACGCTCAGGCCCTTCACCGGCGCGTCCGGGCTCGCGGGCGCCTCGCCGGAGATCCGCGTGCCGGGCGCCACCGGATTGCGGGAATTGCGGATCAGGATCGGCAGGCCGTCCTGCATCGCCGGCGCCATCGTCTGCGGATGCAGCACCTTGGCGCCGAAATAGGCCAGTTCGCAGGCTTCCGCGTAGGACATCGCCGACAGGCAGACCGCGTCGGGCACCAGCCGCGGATCGGCGCTGAGCACGCCGTCGACGTCGGTCCAGATGGTCAGCTCGATCGCATCGAACAGCACCGCGAAGATCGCGCCGGAGTAGTCGCTGCCGTTGCGGCCCAGGGTCGCCGGGCGGTCATCGATGTCGCGGGCGACGAAACCGGTGATCACGGTGTCGGCGTGCCGTTGGCGTGCGCGCCAGTCCGCGAAACGCGCGCGCGTCTGCGGCCAGTCGACCGCGACGCCGAGTTCGCCCGGATGCACGACCAGCACGTCGCGGGCATCGAGCCGGCCCCAGCCGGCGTCCTCGCCGCCGAGCGTGACCTGCAGCAGCCGCGCCGACCACACTTCGCCCAGGCCCTGCACGGCGGCCAGGTCGTGTGCGGGCAGGGCGTCGCCGGGACGTTCGTCGGCGATACGGCCCAGCAGCGCGGACAGCGCGGTGAATTCGGCATCGAACCAGGCGATCAGCGCGTGCGCGTCCTGCGGGTCGAGCGTGCGCGCCTCGGCGACATGGCGGTCGCGCAGCCGCGACCAGCCGTCCTGCCAGTCGACGCCGGTCGCGGCCTCGTGGACGAGCGCGGTCAGCGCGTCGGTGACGCCCTGCATCGCCGAGACCACGACCGCGCGCGGCCCGGGGGCGTCGCGCAGCAAGGCGGCGACGTCGCGGTAACGGTCGGCGCCGGCCACGCTGCTGCCGCCGAATTTGTGGGCATGCTGCCGCGGCGACGACATCGCGGCGGCGGAAGGGGAGGGGTGAAGGTCCATATCGGTGGGAAAGTCCATGAAGGGGCTCCGGTGGGGGCCCCGCGTTCCAGATTGCGCGGCGACCCTCCCCGCGCCCCTGGAGGGTGCGGGGCGTGGGGTCGAGAGGGTCAGTCCTTCCCGCCGCCGCAGCCCGCACCACCGGGAGTCCCGGTCGTGCGGATCAGGGTGATGGTCGCGATCGACGAAGCGGCGTTTCCGCACGGGCGGCGGAAGGCGGCGTCGGCGAGGGCGGCGGCAGGGGACATGCGGCAGGTGTAAACGATCGGGCGGCGGGGCGTCAACCAAGGTTCGGGTGCGGGGCGATGGCTGCCTTCGCGGCGGCTCCGCCCTGGCGGGTCAGTCGCGCAGGACCACCGCCGTGCAGTCGATTTCAAGCTGCGCCACGATGGCGGATGTCATCGATTCGGTGCCGATCGCGGTGCCGGCCGGGGCCAGGTCCGCGGTCAGGGCGCCATGGTCGATGGCCGCGGCCACCGCCTTCTCGATGCATTGGGCCTCTGCCTCCAGTCCCAGCGAATGCCGCAGCAGCAGTGCCGCGCTGAGGATCGCGCCGCATGGGTTGGCGATGCCGCGGCCGGCGATGTCCGGCGCGGAGCCGTGGATCGGCTCGTACACGCCGAGCCGGCCTTCGCCCAGCGACGCCGACGGCAGCAGGCCCATCGACCCGGCCAGCATCGAGGCCTCGTCGGTGAGGATGTCGCCGAACATGTTCTCGGTGACGATCACGTCGTAGTCGCGCGGCCGCGAGATCAGGTGCATCGCCATGCTGTCGACCAACTGGTGCTCGAGCGTCACGTCGGGGAATTCGTCGCGGGCGACGCGGGTGGCGACGTCGCGCCACAGTCGCGAGGTCTCCAGCACGTTGGCCTTGTCGACCGAGACGACGTGCTTGCGGCGGCCGCGGGCCAGCGTGCAGGCGCGGCGGACGACGCGCTCGATCTCCGCGACCGTGTATTCGCACAGGTCGCTGGCGCTGCTGTCGGTGCGGGTGCGCGCGCCGAAGTACACGCCACCGGTGAGTTCGCGCACCACGATCATGTCGACCCCCGCGAGCAGGTGCGACTTGATCGGCGACGCCGACAGCGTCACCGGATGCGTGCGCACCGGACGCAGGTTGGCGTACAGACCGAGTTCCTTGCGCAGGCGCAGCAGACCCTGTTCCGGACGCACCGCGCCGGTGCCCCACTTCGGGCCGCCGACGGCGCCGAGCAGCACCCCGTCGGCGCGGCGGCAGGCGTCGAGGGTGGCGTCGGAGACCGGCGCGCCCTCGGCGTCGATGGCCGCGCCGCCGATCAGGCGGGTCTCGAAGCGGAAGTCGTGGCCGTAGCGTCGGCCGGCGGCCTGCAGCACGGCCACCGCGGCGGCGGTGACCTCCGGACCGATGCCGTCGCCGGGCAGGAGGACGATGTCAGCGCGCATGGGAAGCACCTTCGAAGCGTTGGATGTGGGGAAGTTGGCGGAGCAGGTAGCCGAGCTGGTCGACGCCTTCGAGCAGGCAGGTCCGCGCGAAGCCGTCGATCGGGAAGCCGAAGACGCGGCCGTCGGGCAGCGTGACCGTGGCCGCGGCGACGTCGATGTCGAGTTCCAGGCCGGGCTGCGCCAGCAGTTCGTCGACGACCGCTTCGTCGAGGACGATCGGCAGCAGGCCGTTCTTCAGCGCGTTGCTGCGGAAGATGTCGGCGATCTCGGCGCTGACCACCGCGCGCAGACCGGCGTCGCGCAGCGCCCACGGCGCGTGCTCGCGCGAGGAGCCGCAGCCGAAGTTGCGACCGGCGACGAGGATCTGCGCGCCCTGCGCCTCGGGGCGATTGAGCGGGAAGTCGGGATCGGGCGAACCGTCCTCGCGCCAGCGCCAGTCGTTGAAGGCGTGGCGGCCGAGCCCGGCGCGCGTGGTGGTGGTGAGGAACCGCGCCGGGATGATCCGGTCGGTGTCGATGTTGCGTTCCGGCAGGCAGACGGTGCGCGACTGCAGGCGGGCCAGGGCGTCGGCGCTCATGCGGCATGCTCCTGGGCGGCGTGCTCCTGCACGGCGTCGCGCGAGAGCGTGCGCGGATCGACGATGCGCCCGGCCACCGCGCAGGCGGCGGCCGTCGCGGGCGAGGCCAGCACGGTGCGCGCATCGCGCCCCTGGCGGCCCTCGAAATTGCGGTTGCTGGTGGAGACGGCCAACTGGCCGGGGCCGACGAGATCGCCGTTCATCGCGATGCACATCGAGCAGCCGGGTTCGCGCCATTCCGCGCCCGCGGCGCGGACGATGCGGTCGATGCCCTCGGCCTCGGCCGCGCGCTGCACCTGCACCGAGCCGGGCACCACCAGCATCCGCACCCGCGGATGGACCTTGCGGTCGAGCAGCACCTCGGCGACCTGGCGCATGTCGCCCAGGCGGCCGTTGGTGCAGCTGCCGACGAACACCACGTCGACCGGCTGGCCGGCCAGCGGTGTGCCGCCTGCGAACTTCATGTAGTCGAGCGCGCGCTGCGCGTCGGCGTCGTTCGCGACCGGCACGTCGGCGTCGATCGCGACCACCTGCCCGGGATGCGTGCCCCAGGTGACGGTCGGCGCGATGTCGGCGGCGTCGATGCGCACGGTGCGGTCGAAGCTCGCACCGTCGTCGCTGCGCAACTGCGACCAGCGCGCGACCGCGGCCTTCCAGTCGGGGCCGCGCGGCGCGCGCGGGGTCTTCGCCAGCCACTCGAACGTGGTCGCATCCGGCGCGATCAGGCCCGCGCGTGCGCCGGCCTCGATCGACATGTTGCAGACGGTCATGCGTTCTTCCATCGACAGCGCCCGGATCGCGCTGCCGCGGTATTCGATGACGTGGCCGGTGCCGCCGGCGACGCCGATCGTCCCGATCACGTGCAGGATCAGATCCTTGGCGGTGACGCCCGGCGCCAGCGCGCCTTCGACCTCGATCGCCAGCGTCTTCGGCTTGCGCTGCAGCAGGCATTGCGTCGCCAGCACGTGGCCGACCTCGCTGGTGCCGATGCCGAACGCGAGCGCGCCGAACGCGCCGTGCGTGGCGGTGTGGCTGTCGCCGCAGACGATGGTCATACCCGGCCGGGTCAGGCCCAGTTCCGGCCCGATCACGTGGACGATGCCGCGATGGTCGCTGCCGAAGTCGAACAGTTCGACGCCATGCTTCGCGCAGTTCGCACGCAGGGTGTCGACCTGCTTTTCCGCATCGGGCGTGTAGTAGTCGTGGGTGCCGTCGGCCCTGGCCGGCGTGGTCGGCGTGCTGTGGTCCAGCGTGCCCTTGGTCAGGTCGGGCCGGCGCACGGTCAGGCCGCGCGATTCCAGTTCGGCGAACGCCTGCGGCGTGGTGACTTCGTGGATGAGGTGCAGGTCGATGTAGAGCACGGCGGGCGCATCGGCGGTCTCGGGGACGACGACGTGCGCATCCCAGAGTTTGTCGAACAGCGTTCTGGGAGTGTTCGGGGCTTGGTCGGAGGGCATGGCGTTCGAGGATGGAGGGCGGAGGAAGGGATCAGACGGTGGCGACGCGCGGACGCGGGGTCGGGACGCCGGGCATGGCGGCTTCGCCGGTGTCGGCGAGGTCGTCGCGTCGCGCCGCCGCGGCGTCGCGGCGATGCAGGCGGTTGACGATGTCCAGCCACGCCAGCGCGCTGGCTTCGAGGATGTCGGTGCTGGTGCCGGACCCGGCGATCTCCTCGCCGTCGACACGCGCGGTGAGGCTGGCCTGGCCCTGCGCGTCCTCGCCGGTGGTGACGCTGGAGACCTGGTAGCTCTCGACATCCAGATGGGTGCGGGTACCGCGCGCCAGCGCCGCGAAGATCGCGTGCACCGGGCCGTCGCCGGTCGCGGCCTCGGTGTGGCGCTCGCCATCCGGGGCGCAGACCTCGACGCTGGCCGTCGGCAGGATGCCGTCGCCCACGCCGGTGCTGACCTGCAGTCGCAGCAGGCGCCAGCCGCCGATCGCGACGCTGTTGCCGCTGTCGAGGCCGGTCGCCAGCGCTTCGAGATCGGCATCGAACACTTCGCGCTTCTTCTCGGTCAGCGCCTTGAACCGGGCGAACACCTGGTTGAGCTGCGCCTCGTCCAGCGCGAAGCCCAGCGCCTTCAGGCGATCGGCCAGCGCGGCGCGGCCGCTGTGGCGGCCCATGATCATCTGCGACTTCGCCCAACCCACCGCTTCCGGCCGCAGGATCTCGTAGGTGCCGCGATGCTTGAGCATGCCGTGCTGGTGGATGCCGGATTCGTGCGCGAACGCGTTCGCGCCGACGATCGCCT
>JAEWNA010000214.1 GCA_023392975.1 Pseudomonadota bacterium
CATCATGGGCGTCGGCGTCGCCGGCCTGCAGGCCATCGCCACCGCCAAGCGCCTCGGTGCGCAGGTCGAAGGCTTCGACGTGCGGCCCGAGACCCGCGAGCAGATCGAATCCCTCGGCGGCAAGTTCCTCGACCTCGGCGTCAGCGCAGCGGGCGAGGGCGGTTACGCCCGCCAGCTCACCGACGAGGAGCGCGCGCTCCAGCAGCAGCGCCTCGCCGACCACCTCAAGGGCGTGGACGTGATCGTCTCCACCGCCGCGGTCCCGGGCCGCCCGGCGCCGAAGATCGTGAGCGCGGCGATGGTCGCCGGCATGAAGCCCGGCAGCGTGATCGTCGACCTCGCCGCCGAGACTGGCGGCAACTGCGAACTGACCCGCCCGGGCGAGATCGTCTCGCACGACGGCGTGGTCGTGTCCGGCCCGCTCAACCTCGCCAGCAGCGGCGCGATGCACGCCAGCGACATGTTCGCCCGCAACGTGCTGAACTTCGTGTCGCTGATGATCGACAAGGCCGGCGCCTTGCAGTTCGACTGGAACGACGAACTGCTGGCGAAGACGGTCTGGCCGGAGCGCGCGCCGGCCGCCTAAGCGCCGCTGGCGCGGCACCGGAGCCCCGGCGCCTGTTCCGCAGCCGCGACTTCCGCAGTATGCTCGGCCCGCCGGCCCGGACAGGACAGGGGCGTCCACCGGCGACTCCAGGAGAATCGTCATGAGCGAACGCTTCGCAGGACACACGCCCGGCGCCGCGGGCCACGAGGAAGCCCCGCGGTCGACCGGCGCGCACGCCGTGGCCGGCCCCGACCTGGAACGCCAGGGCCCGATGCTGCAGACCCCGCAGAAACGCCAGGAGCTGGAGATGAATCCGGCCGAGCGGCAGCTGTTCGAGCGCGCGATGAACCTGGTCCAGAACAAGGCCGGCATGACCGAGGACGACGCGAAGAAGGTCGCCACCGACGTGGTCCTGACCGCGCGCCACACGCCGGGCCTGTCGGAGAAGCCCGAGTACATGGACGTGCGCAACGGCCACGTGATGATGGCCGAGAAGGTGGGCAAGGAGCCGATCTTCAACGGCTACGTCAACATCGAACAGTCGCAGCAGCAGAGCCCTGCGCAGCAGCAGGACCGGGTCGCGATGGAGAACCGGCAGCGCGAGCAGCAGCAGGCCGAGGCCCAGCGCACGCAGCGCGAGCCGGAACAGCGCAACGCCGCGCAGGTGTTCGAGGACAACGCCGCCTGGCGGCTGTCCGGGCACCGGACGCTCTGAGCGGGCGCGTCGGTCGAATCGACCTTGCGAACGAAAACGGCGCCTTCCGGCGCCGTTTTCATGTGCGTGTCCCATGTGCGCGCGTCGCGCGGGCTCAGTGCGCGGGCGCGCCGGCCACGGGTGGCGGGTTCGCCTTCATCATCGCGTCGCGGGCGGCGCGGAAGGGATTGCCGGGATACCAGTTCGGCCAGCCTTCGCCGTTCGCCAGCGTGTCGCCGACCTGGTACAGCGCGTCGAGGTCCTCCATCGTGCCGTCGAGCTTCCACGTCGTCGCGTCGTACTCGTCGCCGGGCTTGTGGTAGCGGTGCTCGTTGTAGTCCTTGCCCGCCGCCTCGCCGGCCGCGGTGCCGCCTTCGAGCAGGTCGGTGCCGCCGTCGGCGAACAGCGCCGGCACGCCGGCCTTGGCGAAGTTGAAATGATCGGAGCGGAAGTAGTGGCCGGCGGCCGGCGTCGATTCCTCGACCAGGTGGCGGCCCTGCTTCGCGGCGATCGGCGCGAGGATGTCCTCCAGCTCGGAATTGCCCTTGCCGACCACGACCATGTCGTGCGAGCGGCCGGCCACGCTCATCGCGTCGATGTTGATCACGCCCACGGTGCGATCGAGCGGGATCGTCGGGTGCGCGACGTAGTACTTCGACCCGAGCAGGCCGGATTCCTCCAGCGTGACCGCCACGAACAGCACCGAGCGTTTCGGCTTGCCCTGCTTCGCGAAGCGTTCGGCCAGTTCGAGGATGCCGGCGACGCCGGTGGCGTTGTCGATGGCGCCGTTGTAGATGTGGTCGCCCGGCTCGTCCGGATGGTTGCCCAGGTGGTCCCAGTGCGCCATGTAGACGATGGCCTCGTCGGGGCGTTCGGTGCCGGGCAGCAGGCCGAGCACGTTGCGCGATTCCTTCTCGGCGATGGTGCTCTTGAGGGTGACGCTGAACTTCGCCGGCATCGGCACCGGCTTGAAGCCGCGCTTGTTGGCCGCCTTGCGCAGCGCGTCGAGGTCCATGCCGGCGTCGGCGAACAGCGCCTTGGCCTGCTCGCCGGTGATCCAGCCCTGGATCGGCAGGCGTGGCGCCGGGTCGTCGGCGGCGCGCAGGTCGTACTGCGCGCCCGACCACGAATTCTTCACCACGTCCCAGCCGTAGGAGGCGCCGGGCGTGTCGTGGATGATCAGCGCGGCGGCGGCGCCCTTGCGCGCGGCTTCCTCGAACTTGTAGGTCCAGCGCCCGTAGTAGGTCATGCGCTTGCCTTCGAACAGCGTCGGGTCGTCGACGTGGAAGCCCGGGTCGTTGACGAACATGACCACGGTCTTGCCCTTGACGTCGACGCCGGCGTAGTCGTTCCACTTCTGCTCGGGCGCGTCCACGCCGTAGCCGACGAACACCAGGTCGCTGTCCGCGACCTTGACTTCGGGCTGGCCGGTGCGGGTGCCGATCACCATGTCGGCGCCGAACTTCAGCGCGTGCGGCGTGCCCTTGACGTCGAGGGTCGCGACCGTCGATTCGTCGGCGGTGGTTTCCATCATCGGCACGGTCTGGAACCAGCTGTCGCCGTTGCCGGGCTTCAGGCCGATGCGTTCGAACTGCGCCTTGATGTACTCGACCGTCTTTTCCTCGCCCGGCGAGCCGGGGCCGCGGCCCTCGAAGGCGTCGGAGGACAGCGCCTTCACGTGCTCGGCGAAGTCGCCGGCGTCGATCGCGTCCCGGAAGGCGTGGGCGATGGCGGCAGTGGCGGCGGTCGCGGGCGTGGCGGACGCGGCCGGTTCGGCCGGCGCGGCGGCGTCGCGCTGGCAGGCGCCCAGCGCCGCGGTGGCGGCGAGCGTCAGCAGCAGCCCGCGCGCGGCGGGCGTCTGGAAGAGACGGGACATCGGGACCTCCGGAGATGCGGAGGCCCGAGTGTACGGTCGGGCGGCCGGGCCGGCGCCTGCCGGAAGTCCGGGGCGTGCGCCGGTCGCGGGACGCCGGGGCCGATCAGTCCTTCGGCGCGGCCGGGCCGTCGAACGCGATGGCGGTCGCGCCCGTCACCGTGCCGATGCGCGCGGTCTTGTGCACGTACAGCTTGACCTCGCGCTTGAACACCAGCGGGCCGTCCACGATGGCGCCGGGGCCGATGACGATCCGCGGGGTGCGCGGCTTGAAGCTGATGCCCATGCCGCCGCCGCGGGGCTTCTCGACGGTGAGCCCGCCACGGACGTGCGAATCGACGCCGATGGTGACATCGCCATTCACGGTGCTCACGCTGCCGCCGACATCGGTGTCGACCAGGCCGATGGCGCCATTCACGGTTTCGACGTCGTGGGCCACGTCGCTGCCGCGGCCGGCGAAGATGCCGCCGTTGACGGTCTCGATGCCGCCGACGCGGTTGCGGCCCTCGACGCGGATGCCGCCGTTCACCGTTTCCAGCGAGCCGGTGGTGACGTCGACGTCGGCCTTGATGTGGCCGTTGACGGTCTCGACGTTGCCGGTCTTCGCGCCGGCGGCCAGGTCGACGTTGCCGTTCACCGTCTCGATGTCGCCGGTGCTGGCCTTGGCCTCGACGTCGATGTTGCCGTTCACGGTCTCGAGGCTGCCGTACTCGGCGCCGGCGTGGGCGGTGATGTTGCCCATCACCTTCTCGATGCTTTCGGCGGCGCCGGCGGCGGAGGGAAGCAGCGCGCAGGCGAGGGCGGCGGCGAGCAGGGATCTGGACAGGGTCATGGTGGGTCTCCGTGCGAAAGCGGCCCGTTCGGGCGACAGGGGCAGGATGCGACCGCTTCGTTACAATCGCATCTGCCCGAAGTCACTGCCCCGAAGGTCACATGCCCGCTGCCGTCGACACTCCGAAGCCCGTGGTCCTCCGGCCGGTCGTCCTGATGATCCTGGACGGCTGGGGGCATCGCGACGACCCGGCCGACAACGCGCTGGCGCTGGCCGACCTGCCGAATTGGCGGCGCCTGCTCGCGGAGCGGCCGCACACGCTGATCCACACCGAGGGCCGCCACGTCGGCCTGCCGGACGGGCAGATGGGCAATTCCGAGGTCGGCCACATGAACCTCGGCGCCGGCCGCATCGTCTACCAGGACCTCACCCGGATCGATACAGCGATCGAGGACGGCAGCTTCTTCGCCAACGCCGAGCTGCGTGCCGCCTGCGCTGCGGCCAAGGCCGGCGGCGGCACGCTGCACGTGATGGGCCTGCTCTCGCCCGGAGGCGTGCACAGCCACGAACAGCACATCTTCGCGATGCTCGACCTCGCCGCGCGCGAAGGCGTGGCCCGGGTCGCGGTGCATGCCTTCCTCGACGGCCGCGACACACCGCCGCGTTCGGCCGAACCCAGCCTGCGCGCGCTCGAAGCGAAGTGCGCCGCGCTCGGCAACGCATCCATCGCCACCGTCGGCGGTCGCTACTTCGCCATGGACCGCGACAAGCGCTGGGACCGCGTGCGCCGCGCCTGGGACGCGATCGTCGAGGCGCAGTCCGACGTGCGCGCCCCCGATGCGCTGGCCGCACTCGCGGGGGCGTACGCCCGCGGCGAGAACGACGAATTCGTCGCGCCGACGGTGCTCGACGGTGCACAGCCGATGCAGGACGGCGACGCCGTCGTCTTCATGAATTTCCGCGCCGACCGGGCGCGCCAGTTGACGGCCGCGTTCGTCGATCCGGGCTTCGACGGCTTCGCGGCGCGTCGCCCGGCGCTGTCGCGCTTCGTCTGCCTCAGCGAATACGACGCGAAGCTGCCCGCACCGGTGGCCTATCCGCCGGACGACCTGCGCGACACCCTCGGCGAGGTGCTGGCCGCGCACGGCATGACCCAACTGCGCATCGCCGAGACCGAGAAGTACGCGCACGTCACCTTCTTCTTCAGCGGCGGCCGCGAAGACCCCTACGCCGGCGAGGAACGCATCCTCGTGCCCAGCCCGAAGGTCGCGACCTACGACCTGCAGCCGGAGATGAGCTGCCCCGAGGTCACCGCGAAGCTGGTCGACGCGATCGCTTCCGGCCGCTTCGACGTGGTCGTCTGCAATATCGCCAATCCGGACATGGTCGGCCACACCGGTGACCTTGCCGCGGCGATCCGCGCGGCGGAGGCGGTGGACATCGCGATCGGGGCGGTCGAGGCCGCGGTGCGCGCGGCCGGCGGCGCGCTGCTGGTCACCGCCGACCACGGCAACCTCGAAATGATGCGCGACCCCGAGACGGGGCAGCCGCACACCGCGCACACCGTCGGCCCGGTGCCGTTCGTGCTGGTCGCCGAAGGTCGCCCGCAAGCGCACCTGCGGGCGGGCGGCGCGCTGCGCGACGTGGCCCCCACGATCCTCGATCTGCTCGGCCTGCCGGTGCCGGCGGCGATGAGCGGGCGCAGCCTGATCGCGGCGGGATGAGCCTGACGCGGCGCCCGCGCTGGCCCGGTCTCGCGTTGCGGTGCGCGCTGCCGCTGCTGCTCGCCGTGGCCGCGCCGGCGCTGCCTGCGGACCCTGCGACGAAGGACGCCGCCCCGCAGAACAGCCGCGACGCGCAGCGCCGCCTGAATGCGATCCGTCGCGAATTGCAGGACGTCGCCGCCGACCGCCGGCGCCTCGAAGGCCAGCGCGGCGAGGCCAGTCGCTCGCTGCGCGCCGCGGACGAGAAAGTGGCCGCCTCCAGCCGGGCGCTGCACGACACCGAACGTCGCCTGACCCAGGCGAGCACCGACCTCGAGA
>JAEWNA010000216.1 GCA_023392975.1 Pseudomonadota bacterium
GCGCATCAGCACCGCCGCCGCCGCGCAGGCGCCGCTGCCGCAGGCCAGGGTCTCGCCCACGCCGCGCTCGTACACGCGCAGGCGGATGCGATCGCGCGCGAGGACCTGCGCGAAGCCGACGTTGACCGAATCGGGGAAGGCGTCGTGCGCCTGCACCGCGGGGCCGAACGTGGCGACCGGCGCGGCATCGACATCATCGACTTCGATCACCGCATGCGGGTTGCCCATCGAGACCGCGCCGAGTTCGACGACCTCGCCGCCGAACGTGAGCGGGTAGGCGTCGCGCGCGGCCTCGAAGCCGCGCAGCGGGATGCGCGCCGGCGCGAACTCGGGCCGGCCCATGCCGATCCGGTAATGGTGCAGGTCGAGCACGTCCACGTCGTGGGTGCCGGCCGGGCTGTCGAGCCTGAAATGGTCGACCAGGCAGCGTTCCGGGTCGACCTCGACGCTGTCGCGCAGCACCCAGGCGGCGACGCAGCGCGCACCGTTGCCGCACTGCCCGGCGGTCGAGCCATCGGCGTTGCGGATGCCGTAGGCGGCGGCCGCCCCGGCACTGCGCGGTGGCTCGATGGTCAGGATCTGGTCGCAGCCGATGCCGACGTGGCGATCGGCGAGCGCCCGGCAGAGGGCGGGATCAAGCGCGGGCGGCGGCGGATGGCCGGCCTGCGGGCGCAGGTCCAGCACGACGAAGTCGTTGCCGGCGCCATGCATCTTGGTGAAGCGCAGGGGCGCGCCGGACCCGCTCATGGCTCAGCGGGGCGGCGTCTTCGCGGCATCGTCCGCAGGGGGCGACGGCGTGGCGGCGGCATCGGCGGGAGGCGGGGCGACGCTGGCGTCGGCGTCGGCAGCCGGCGCGTCGGGCAGCACCAGCGGGCCCTTGTTGCCGCAGCCCGGGAGCGCGACGGTGAGGGCGAGGACGAGCAGGACGGACGCGGCGCGGAGGTTCATGGGCGCAGTGTAGCCGCCGGGGCCGCCGGACGGAACGTGTCCGGCGGGACGTGCTGACAGCGCCTGCCCGGATGGACGCGTCACCGGCCGGCCGGTCACTCGACCCGCGCGGTGGCGCCGAGCTGGTCGAGCAGGAAGGCGTACATCTCGGCCTGCTCGCGGTAGCGGCGGAACCGGCCCGACTTGCCGCCGTGGCCGGCGTCCATGTTGGTGCGGAAGACCACCGGCGCCTTCGACGTGTTCAGGTCGCGCAGGCGGGCGACGTATTTCGCCGGCTCCCAGTACTGCACCTGCGAATCCCACAGGCCGGTGCCGACGAACATCGCCGGGTAGGCCTGTGCGCGCAGGTTGTCGTAGGGCGAGTAGGTCAGCATGTAGTCGTAGTCCGCCTTCTCCTCGGGATTGCCCCACTCGTCGTATTCGTTGGTGGTCAGCGGGATGCTCGGGTCGAGCATCGTGGTGACCACGTCGACGAAGGGCACCTGCGACAGCATCACCCGGTACTTCTCCGGCGCCATGTTCGCCACCGCGCCCATCAGCAGGCCGCCGGCGCTGCCGCCGTAGCCGGCGACGCGGTCCTGCGCGGCGTAGCCTTCACGCACCAGGTGGTCGGTGACGTCGATGAAGTCGGTGAAGGTGTTCTGCTTGTGCTCGAGCTTGCCGTCGTCGTACCACTGCCGGCCCATTTCCTGGCCGCCGCGGATGTGGGCGATGGCGAACACCATGCCGCGATCGAGCAGGCTGACCACCGACACGCTGAAGTCCGGGTCCATCGCCAGGCCGTAGCTGCCGTAGCCGTACTGCAGCAGCGCGGCGGTGCCGTCGCGCCTGAAGCCCTTGCGGTAGACCAGCGACACCGGGATCCGCGTGCCGTCGCGGGCGGGCGCCCACACCCGCTCGGTCGCGTACTGCGACGGGTCGTAGCCGAGCACCGGCTGGCGCTTGAGCAGCCGGCGTTCGCCGGTGCGCACGTTCAGCTCGTAGGTCGTGTCCGGCGTGGTCATCGACGTGTAGTCGTAGCGCAGCCACTCGGTATCGGGCTCTGCATTGACCTCCAGTGCCATCGCGTACGCGGGTTCGTCGGCGTCGACGAAACGCTCGCCATCGGCCGCGAGCAGGCGGATGCGCTGCAGGCCGCCGGAACGCTCCTCGATCGCGGTGAACCCGTCGAACAGTTCGTAGCCGTCGAGGAACACGTCGTCGCGATGCGGCACCCACTCGACCCAGTCGGCGCGCGTGGTCGCGCCGTCGGACGCGGTCATCAGCTTGTAGTTCGGCGCGCGCTTGCCGGACGCATCGGGCGCATTGGTGTGGATCACCCAGCGGCCGTCGAAGTGGTCGACGTCGTATTCGACGTCGCGCTCCCGCGGTGCGAACACGGAGAAGGTCTCGGGATTCGCGGCGGGCGCGCAGCGGGTCTCGCCGGAAACGGTGCTTTCGAGCTCGATGCACAGGAAGCGATCGTCGCGGGTGCGGCCGATGCCCATGTAGAAGCTGTCGTCGTGCTCCTCGTAGACCAGCGCGTCGTCCTCCACCGGCGTGCCCAGCACGTGCTTCTTCACGCGCACGGTGAGCAGCGTCTCCGGGTCGTTCTCGATGTAGAACAGCGTGCGGTTGTCGTCGGCCCAGACCAGGTCGGTGGAGGCGCCGTGGATCGTGTCCGGATAGACCTCGCCGGTGTCGAGGTTCCTGATGCGGATGGTGTACTGGCGGCGGCCGTTGTCGTCCTCGGCCCAGGCCAGCAGGCGGTTGTCCGGGCTGATCTCCCAGGCATCGACCTTGAAGTAGTCCTTGCCCTTCGCCATCGCCTCGACGTCGAGCAGCACCTGCTCCTCGTCGCTGCGGCTGCCGTCGGCGGCGGCCTTCGCGCGCAGGTAGACGGGATAGTCCTGCCCGGTCCGGTAGCGGGTGGAGTACCACCAGCCGCGCTCGCGGTACGGCACCGAGTCGTCGTCCTGCTTGATCCGGCCGACGATCTCCGCGTACAGCGTGTCCTCCAGCGGCTTCAGCGGCGCCATCACCGCATCGGCATAGGCGTTCTCGGCGTGCAGGTAGGCCAGCACGGCCTTGTCCTTGCGCTTGTCGTCGCGCAGCCAGTAGTAGTCGTCCTGGCGGACGGCGCCGTGCGGCGCCACGACCTGGTGAGGGATCTTCGCGGCATCGGGTGGTGGCGGCAATGCCGCAGCGTGCAGGGTCGGGGAGAGGGACATGAGCAGGAAGAAGAGGCGTGGGCGTGAAGCCATGGCGGCGTGCCGCGTTGCGGCCGTCAAGCATGACAGAGGCGCGGCGCGCAGGCATCCATCGAGGGATTCGACCGTCGACGCCGCCCTGCGCAATTGACGCGCGAGAGAGCGGCATGATATCCCGGCATCCGCGGCACGGACACGCCGGCCCGGACGATGCATGCCTCAGCGCCCTTCCTGCGCACGAGGCCACAGCCGCATGCGGCGATCATCGGCCATCGACGGCGCGATCCCGACCCGATCGACATTCGCGCGGACAGCCGCGTCCCGCGCCGCTTCCACTCAAGATCAAGGACCGAACGATGCCGTACCAAGCCTCCGATGGCCGGGAGCCCGTTCCCGGCATGCAGAACGCCTACTACGCCACACCGCAGGACCTGCAGACCTACCACGATGCGGCGACCCACCTGTCCGGCATGCGGGTCGACCTGCCGGAGTTCGACATCACCCGCAATCCCAACCGCTACGTCTTCGTCGCCGCGTTCGACGGCACCGGCAACGACGCGACCCGGACGCTGACCGAATCGACCAACGTCCACGCCCTCTACGACGACTTCGACCGCTTCATCCACGGCGACGGCCCGAACAACCCCGGGTTCAGCCGCATGCACGCCCGCTACATCGAGGGCCCGGGTACCCAGAACACCTGGGGCAACACCCTCGACAACGCCCGCGGCAACTCGGTCGAGGACCGGGTCTGGGAGATGTACAAGGACCTCGGCGACAAGACCCGGCAGTGGAAGCAGGAAAACCCGGACGCGGAAATCAGCGTGATCACGTTCGGCTTCAGCCGCGGCGCGGTCGAGGCGGCGGAGTTCGCGTCGGTGGTCGGCAAGTACGGCATCCACGCCGAGGTCGGCTACCGGACCCAGGAAAACGACGACCATCGCCACGACATCCGCGACCCGATGATGGGCGACCTTCCGGACATCCGCCAGTTCCGCGAACTCAGCGGCGAACTGGTCGCGCCGGGCAAGGTGCCGATCGTCGCCGGGCTGTACGACCCGGTCGCGACCGGCATCGCCGAGCAGCACGACCGCTCGCTGCCCGGCAACATCACCTCGGCCCTGCAGCTGACCGCACGCGACGAGCACCGGGTGCTGTTCCCCGTGAACCGGATCGTGACCGACGACATCGCGCGCTCGGATCCGGACCGGTTCGCCAACCTCCAGGTCGCCGGCTGCCATTCGGACATCGGCGGCGGCTACGACGCGGGCAAGGGCCTGGCGCAGATCAACGCCAACCTGATGGGCGACTACCTCAACAAGGTCGTCGGGCACGAGATCTGCAAGAAGGTGACGCCCGATCCGGAGCAGTACGTCGTCCACGACTCGAACACCAAGATGTTCCAGCGCCTGGGCTACGCCCAGACCCAGTACTGGTACGCCGACCGCACCGAGGACGGCAACACCGTGCAGCAGGGCCAGCACGTCCGCAGCGGCGTCGATCCGAACATCACCGGCAAGGCCATGCCGGCACTGGATTCGGTGCACACGCATCCCGGGGGCTCGGTCGACGACAATTTCCGGCCTGCGCCGTCCGGCGTCGAATCGCGCATGGATGCGCGCGCCAACGACGCGCACACGCCGAAACCGCACGACGCGACGTACGCGCTGGAATCGACGCAGCGCCAGATCGACCCGACCAAGCTGCTGCTGGAGAGCTCCACCCGGATCGCGTCGATGATGGACGAGAAGACCAACCCGAACGCGGCGGAGATCCTGCGCGGCGCGGCGGCCGAATCGGAGGTGCGGCACTCGATCCTGTCCGTCGGCGATTCCGCCGCGGGACGCCTCTCCGCGGCGGTGGCGCTGGCGGCGAAGGATGCGGGCATGGACCGCATCGGCGACATCACCTTCGATCGCGACCGCAACGCGCTGGTGATCGCCGACCGGCGCGACACCCACGGCAACCTCGTCCGCCATGCCACGGTCGACATCGACGACGCCCTGCGCGCGCCGATGCGCGACTCGCTGCACACGCTCGATGCGAACCTGTTCGCGCAGAACGGGCAGCGCGCGCCCACGCTGTACGCGCAGGCGCACCAGCAGCTGTCGGCGCTGGGCGGTGCGGTGCAGGACCCGGAGGCGCTGGTCGTCGGCGCCGAACGGATCGCGTCGCAGGCCCGCGGCAACGGCCTGACCGCGATCGACGCCGTGACCGTGGTCGAGCACGAGGGCCGCAACGCGGTGGTCGCCTCCCAGCTGGATCCGCAGCAGGGCCTGCGCTACACCCAGCCGGTCGACGCCACCGGGTTCGTCCAGCAGCCGCAGGCCGCCCAGCACCAGGCGCAGGACCCGCAGGCCCAGGCGCAGCACCACCACATGTGACACGTCCGGCGCGAGCGGACCCGATCCCGCCCGCCCTGCGCGGCGCGGGATCGCCGCCCGCCGCGCCCCCTTCCCGGATGCGCCATGCATCCGACACCACCCGGGAACATCGCCCATGGCAGCGGAACTCCCCCGATCCCCCGCGCCTTCCGCGGCCGAGACCACGGTCAAGGTCAGCCTCGACGAATGGGCGGTCGTGAACCGCGACAAGGGCGTGGAACTGATGACCGACGGCCTGTCCGGCTGCGTCGCGGTCGGCATCCGCACCCGCGACCGGCTGGCGCTGACCCACGTCTACAGCGACGCGATCGACCGTTTCGACGCGTACAAGGAGCAGATCGGCACGTTCGTCGCCTCGGTCGGCGCGAAGGCCGACATCGCCGAACTGCACATCATGCACAACGGCAACCCGGTGTCGCAGAAGCACGGCACCCACCTGCAGGGCATGATCGAGGACCACCTGGTGCGCAGCGGGCTGGTGGACCCGCGCGTCGTCCATCGCCATGTCGACAACGGCTGCACCGTGGCCGACGGCGGCTTCTACGGCAAGCGCGACGACAACAAGGCGCTGTACCTCGCCGGCTACACCAACACGACCCTGGAAGGCGCTTCGGAAGGCATGGCGAAGCGCCTCGACAAGGCGGTCGAACACGGCGGCTTCAAGGGATCGACCGGCTATCTCGGCCCGGCGGACGTCGAGAGCGCGGTCCGCGATGGCGCGACCCAGGCCCATACCGCCTTCGCGCGCTACGCGCCGCAGGCGCCCGTGCTCGCGTCCTCGTCGGGCATGCCGCCCTCGGGACTGCCCTCGGCGAGCGATGCGTCGCCCGCCAGGCCCTCCGGCGACGAGGCGCTCTTCAACGCCATCGCCAAGCCGCTCCGCGACAGCAAGCGCTACGGCCTGTCCGCCAGCCCGATCGCGCGCTCGATCGCCGAACAGGTCGCGAAGACCGGCGCGGACGGCATCGACGCCGTCAAGATCAGCGCGGACGGCAAGCACATCGGCCTCGTCACGCGCGACCATCGCGACTTCGAGTTCACGGTCACGGGCCGGACCGCTGCATTGACGCCCTCGCCTGCGCTGTCCACGCCGCACGCTTCGTCGTCGATGCCCTCGTTGCCCGCATCCTCCGTGCCCGTGCCGTCCGCGCAGCCGCCCAGCCTCTACGAGCAGGCGAAGGCGGCGCTGGCGCCGCACCGCGACGGCTTGAAACTCGCGACGGACGAGCAGCACGCGCTGGCGGCGCGGGAGATCGCCTCGCAGGCGAACGGCGCGGGGCTCACCGCCATCTCGCGGATCGAACGGGCCACCGGCGGGCACGGCGAACCGGCGCTGGTCGCCCATCAGGACGGACCGGCGCCGAAGGCCGCGCCGCCGATTCCGGTCGACACGCTGCAGCAGCAGGTCGGCGTCGCCGTGCCGTCCCAGGCGCAGCCGGGGCCGGACAAGCCGCACGTTCCGAGCCACTGACGCCACGCGGCGGCGCCGGCGGGTTGGCCGGAACGCCGCGGGCTTCGCGTTGACGACCGACGTGGCGGTCCCCGGGGAGGATCGCTGCGTTTCCGGCGAAGCCGCAATCGAGCAGACCTTCCTCCCTGCGGTCGACGCCATCAGCCGTTCGGCGGAGCGGCCGCACGACTACACCGAACCGATGCGTGCCGCGATCGAGGACTCGCGGCTGAACGAGGCGCGCGCCGAGATCGGCGGCTTCAACGCGGTGGTCTCGGCCATGCGCCAGTCCGGCATGGCCGTCGAAGCGGAAGACATCGCCCGCACGATGCCCTGGGCGTCGAAGCATTTCCTCTCGGGTGCGGCCGGCGACGCCGAAGGCTTGTCGTGGCGCGGATTGACCCGCGAGGCGGACGGCAGCCTCGCGTTTTCGCCCGGCAACGTGGATGCGATGCGGACCCACTACGCGGACCAGCTTCCTGCCTCGCTCGGCCCCAACGGACTCCTCGATTACAGGCACAACGCGATCCTCAACGCGTTGAACTCGATCCATGGCGCCGAGCAGGCCCGCTATCTCGAAGGGTTGCATGCGTCATCACCGCAGACAGCGGTCCCCGAAAGCGCGCCGGCCTTGCAGCACGGCGGTGGACAGCCACCATCGACCGGGATTCCCGTCGAGGATGGCACCCAGCCCCCCGTGCCGGCGCCCAAGGTCATCGGCGCCTATCACGTCGACTTCGACGCCCTGGGCGCCAACCGTGCGCTGCTGGACTACCCGGCCGACGGCATGATCACGGTGACCGACCGGTCCCCGTTGCGGAGGAACCCCTTCCAGGAGGACCACCCCGACTTCGTCGTTCCACGCGCCCGCGCGCTCGAAAGCCTCGGCCTGCCGCCCGACCCGCGGCGGCCGGAGTGGACGGGCCCGGGGCCACTGCCGCCGCAGCCTTTCCCCGAACCCGAACACCCGCTGCTGCGCAGTGCGAGCGAAAGCCTGGACCGGCTCGGGCCCGTCCCCGCGCTGTCCTCCACGGGGCGCCATGGCGATGCCGTGGCCGCGATCGCGCTCTCCGCGGCGGAGCAGCGGATGGATCGCATCGACCACGTCGTGCTCAGCCGCGACAGCGGCGGCCTGATCCTGGTCCAAGGCGAGGACCCCGCGTCGCCGGACACCCGGCGTGCGCGGATCGAGATCGGCGGACTCCCGCCCGCCGCGCACAGCCTCGAACGCCTCGAAGCGCGGACGCAGGCGCAGACACCGGAAGCGCCGGTCCCGACGCAGTCCCTCGCCCAGGAAGACACGCCGAAGATCGCCGCGCGATCGCTCTGACGCGCGGTCAGCCCGCGACCAGCCGCACCCGCGCGAAGTTGCGTTTGCCGACCTGCAGCACGCCCTCGAAGCCAGGGACGAAGGTCGTCGCTGGATCCTCGACCACGGCGCCGTCGACCTTCACCGCGCGCTCCTTGAGCTTGCGGCCGGCCTCGGCGTTGCTCGGAGTGATGCCGGCGGCGGTCAGGAGCGCGGCGATGCGCAGGCCCTCGGCGGGGATGCGCACCTCGTGCAGCGGCAACAGCGAGGTGTCGCCCTGCCCGGTCACGGCGACGTGCCAACCGGCGATGGCGGTCTCGGCAGCGGCGGCATCGTGGAACCGCGTCGCCAGCTCGCGGGCGAGGCGCAGTTTCACGTCGCGCGGGTTCAGCGCGCCGCCGGCGACGTCCGCCTTCAGCCGCGTCGCCTCCGCGATGCCGATCTCGAAGCTCAGCAGGTCGATCCAGCGCCACATCAGGTCGTCGCCGATCTTCATGGTCTTGTTGACGATGTCGATCGCCGGCTCGGCGATGCCGATGTAGTTGCCCAGCGACTTCGACATCTTGTTCACGCCGTCCAGCCCTTCCAGCAGCGGCATGGTCAGCACGATCTGCGGCTTCTGGCCGTGCGCTTCCTGCAGGCCGCGGCCCATCAGCAGGTTGAACTTCTGGTCGGTGCCGCCGAGCTCGACGTCGGCCTCCAGCGCCACCGAGTCGTAGCCCTGCACCAGCGGATAGAGGAATTCGTGGATCGCGATCGGCTGCTGCCCGGCGTAGCGCTTGGCGAAGTCGTCGCGCTCCAGCATGCGCGCCACCGTGTGCTGCGCGGCGAGCTTGATCATGTCGGCGGCGGTCATCTTCCCGAACCACTCGCTGTTGAAGCGGACCTCGGTGCGCTCGCGGTCGAGGACCTTGAACACCTGCTCGGCGTAGGTCTCGGCGTTGGCCAGCACGTCCTCGCGGGTCAGCGGCTTGCGGGTGACGTTCTTGCCGGTCGGGTCGCCGATCATCCCGGTGAAGTCGCCGATCAGGAAGATCACCTGGTGGCCGAGGTCCTGGAACTGCCGCATCTTGTTGAGCAGCACCGTGTGGCCCAGGTGCAGGTCCGGCGCGGTCGGGTCGAAGCCGGCCTTGATCCGCAGCGGGCGGCCC
Source organism: Pseudomonadota bacterium (assembly GCA_023392975.1). Lineage (GTDB taxonomy): Bacteria > Pseudomonadota > Gammaproteobacteria > Xanthomonadales > Xanthomonadaceae > Lysobacter_I. Next base: position 9,432 of record JAEWNA010000216.1, read on the forward strand.
CCGCTTTTCATCGATGCGGCGAGCCGGGCCTCCAGTTCCTCGCGCTTGAGGATTTCGTCGGCGCCGCGTTCGATCAGGGCGAGGGCGGCGGGGTCGAAGGCGAGGTCGGGCATCGGGGCGGCGTCGAGAAAGGAAAAAGGAGGGAACCGTGACCGCCTGCGGGGAAGCGGGCGCGGAATGGGACGCGGTGGGCATCCGGGTCGTGGAACTTTACCGATCCGGCACGTGAAACTGAACGATCGG
>JAEWNA010000228.1 GCA_023392975.1 Pseudomonadota bacterium
GGAAGTCTGGGCGCTGGAAGCCTACGGCGCGGCCTACACCCTGCAGGAAATGCTGACGGTGAAGTCCGACGACGTGCAGGGCCGCAACCAGATGTACAAGAACATCGTCGACGGCGAGTACGAGATGGTCGCCGGCATGCCGGAATCCTTCAACGTCCTGGTGAAGGAAATCCGTTCGCTGGCCATCAACATGGAACTGGAAGAGAACTGAGCGACCCGCGGGCCGGATGACGGCCCGCCGCCCGCACCCCTCTTCCAGATTCCCGGAGAAATCAAATGAAAGATTTGCTCAACCTCTTCAACCAGCAGCGCCAGACCCTCGACTTCGACGCGATCAAGATCGCGCTGGCGTCGCCGGACATGATCCGCAGCTGGTCCTTCGGCGAAGTCAAGAAGCCGGAAACCATCAACTACCGGACCTTCAAGCCGGAACGCGACGGCCTGTTCTGCGCCGCCATCTTCGGCCCGATCAAGGACTACGAGTGCCTGTGCGGCAAGTACAAGCGCATGAAGCACCGCGGCGTGGTCTGCGAGAAGTGCGGCACCGAAGTGACGCTGGCGCGCGTGCGTCGCGAGCGCATGGGCCACATCGACCTGGCTTCGCCGGTCGCGCACATCTGGTTCCTGAAGTCGCTGCCGTCGCGTATCGGCCTGATGCTCGACATGACCCTGCGCGACATCGAGCGCATTCTGTACTTCGAAGCGTTCGTCGTGACCGAGCCGGGCCTGACCCCGCTCGAGCGCGGCTCGCTGCTGACCGAAGAGCAGTACATGACCGCGCGCCAGGAGCACGGTGACGACTTCGAGGCCGCGATGGGCGCCGAGGCCGTCTACGACCTGCTGCGCACGATCGACCTGCAGTCGGAGATGGTGACCCTGCGCGAGGAGATCGCCAGCACCGGTTCCGAGACCAAGCTCAAGCGCCTCACCAAGCGCATCAAGCTGGTCGAGGCCTTCCTCGAATCCGGCAACCGTCCGGAGTGGATGGTCATGACCGTGCTGCCGGTGCTGCCGCCGGACCTGCGTCCGCTGGTGCCGCTGGACGGCGGCCGCTTCGCGACCTCCGACCTCAACGACCTGTACCGCCGCGTCATCAACCGCAACAACCGTCTGAAGCGGTTGTTGGAACTCAACGCGCCCGACATCATCGTGCGCAACGAGAAGCGCATGCTGCAGGAGTCGGTGGACGCGCTGATGGACAACGGCCGTCGCGGCCGCGCCATCACCGGCACCAACAAGCGTCCCCTGAAGTCGCTCGCCGACATGATCAAGGGCAAGCAGGGCCGCTTCCGCCAGAACCTGCTCGGCAAGCGCGTCGATTACTCCGGCCGTTCGGTCATCGTGGTCGGCCCGACCCTGCGCCTGCACGAGTGCGGCCTGCCGAAGAAGATGGCGCTGGAACTGTTCAAGCCCTTCATCTTCGCCAAGCTGCAGCGTCGCGGCCTCGCCACCACCATCAAGGCGGCGAAGAAGCTGGTCGAGCGCGAAGAGCCGATCGTGTGGGACATCCTCGAAGAGGTGATCCGCGAGCATCCGGTGCTGCTGAACCGCGCCCCGACCCTGCACCGCCTCGGCATCCAGGCGTTCGAGCCGGTGCTGATCGAAGGCAAGGCCATCCAGCTGCACCCGCTGGTCTGCACCGCGTTCAACGCGGACTTCGACGGTGACCAGATGGCCGTCCACGTGCCGCTCTCGCTGGAAGCCCAGCTCGAAGCGCGCGCGCTGATGATGTCGTCGAACAACATCCTCTCGCCGGCGAATGGTGAACCGATCATCGTGCCGTCGCAGGACGTCGTGCTCGGCCTGTACTACATGACCCGCGCCCTGGAGAACAAGGCGGGCGAGGGCATGGTGTTCGCCAACATCGCCGAAGTGAAGCGCGCCTACGACAACCGCGTGGTCGAACTGCACGCCAAGGTCAAGGTCCGCATCACCGAGACCGTGATCACCGAGGACGAGGCGACCGGCGAGCGCACCCGCGAGCGCAAGACCGCGATCGTCGAGACCACCGTCGGCCGCGCCCTCCTGCAGGAAATCCTGCCGGACGGCCTGCCGTTCGCGCTGGTCAACACCGAGCTGACCAAGAAGAACATCAGCCGCCTGATCAACAGCTGCTACCGCCAGCTGGGCCTGAAGGACACCGTCGTGTTCGCCGACAAGCTGATGTACACCGGCTTCGGGTTCGCGACCCGCGCCGGCGTGTCGGTCGGCATCGACGACATGACCATCCCGGCCGAGAAGAAGGCGATCCTGGCCGAGGCCGAAGCCGAGGTGCTGGAAATCCAGCAGCAGTACCAGGGCGGCCTGGTCACCGCGGGCGAGCGCTACAACAAGGTGGTCGACATCTGGTCGCGCACCAACGAACGCGTCGCGAAGGCGATGATGGACGCGATCGGCACCGAGAAGGTGACGAACGCCAAGGGCGAGACCATCAATCAGAAGTCGATGAACTCGATCTACATCATGGCCGACTCCGGCGCGCGTGGTTCGCAGGCGCAGATCCGCCAGTTGGCCGGCATGCGCGGCCTGATGGCCAAGCCGGACGGCTCGATCATCGAAACGCCGATCACGGCGAACTTCCGCGAAGGCCTGAACGTCCTGCAGTACTTCATCTCGACCCACGGCGCCCGAAAGGGCCTCGCGGATACCGCGCTGAAGACAGCGAACTCCGGTTACCTGACCCGTCGCCTCGTCGACGTGGCCCAGGACGTCGTGATCACCGAAGTCGACTGCGGCACGGTCGAGGGTCTGACCATGACCCCGATCGTCGAAGGTGGCGACGTCGTCGAACCGCTGCGCGACCGCGTGCTCGGCCGCATCGTGGCCGAAGACGTGTTCCTGCCGGGCAACGACGAGGATCCGTTCGTCACCCGCAACACGCTGCTCGATGAAGCCTGGGTGCAGAAGCTCGAGGATGCCGGCGTCCAGTCGATCAAGGTGCGTTCGACCATCACCTGCGAATCGGCGTTCGGCGTGTGCGGCCTGTGCTATGGCCGCGATCTGGCCCGTGGCCACGTCGTCAACATCGGCGAAGCGGTCGGCGTCATCGCCGCGCAGTCGATCGGCGAGCCGGGTACCCAGCTGACCATGCGTACCTTCCACATCGGCGGTACGGTGTCGGGTGCGGCCGCGATCGACAACGTCACGGTCAAGACCACCGGTACGATCAAGTTCAACAACCTCAAGCACGTCGAGCACGCCACCGGCCACCTGGTCGCGGTCTCGCGTTCGGGCGCCGTCTCGGTGCTCGACGCCCACGGCCGCGAACGCGAGCGCTACAAGCTGCCGTACGGCGCCACCATCCAGGTGCAGGACGGCGGTGAGGTCAAGGCTGGTCAGACCGTCGCGAACTGGGATCCGCACAGCCATCCGATCATGTCGGAAGTCGCCGGCTTCGTGCGCTTCATCGACTTCGTCGACGGCGTGACCGTGGTCGAGAAGATGGACGACCAGACCGGCCTGTCGTCGCGCGAGATCACCGATCCGAAGCGTCGTGGCTCGCAGGGCAAGGACCTGCGTCCGCTGCTGCGCATCGTCGATGCCAACGGCAAGGACCTGACCATCCCGGGCACCGACCTGCCGGCCCAGTACCTGCTGCCGCCGAAGTCGATCGTCAACCTGCAGGACGGCGCCCCGGTGGGTGTGGGCGACGTGGTCGCCAAGATCCCGCAGGAAGCGTCGAAGACCCGAGACATCACCGGTGGTCTCCCGCGCGTGGCCGACCTGTTCGAAGCGCGCAAGCCGAAGGACCCCGCGGTCCTGGCCGAGCGTTCGGGCATCGTCTCGTTCGGCAAGGACACCAAGGGCAAGCAGCGCCTGATCATCAAGGACACCGACGGCAACGAGCACGAGGAACTGATCCCGAAGTACCGCCAGGTCATCGTGTTCGAAGGCGAGCACGTCCAGAAGGGCGAAACCATCGTCGACGGCGAGCCCAGCCCGCAGGACATCCTGCGCCTGCTCGGCGTCGAGCCGCTGGCCTCGTACCTGACCAAGGAAATCCAGGACGTCTACCGCCTGCAGGGCGTGAAGATCAACGACAAGCACATCGAGGTGATCGTTCGCCAGATGCTGCGCAAGGTCGAGATCACCGACCAGGGCGACAGCAAGTTCCTGAACGGCGAACAGGTCGAACGCCAGCGCATGATCGAGGAGAACGCCCGTCTCGCCGCCAAGGGCGAGATCGTGGCGGGCTACGACCCGGTCCTGCTCGGCATCACCAAGGCCTCGCTGGCGACCGAGTCGTTCATCTCGGCGGCCTCGTTCCAGGAGACCACCCGCGTGCTCACCGAGGCGGCCGTCCGCGGCACCCGCGACACGCTGCGCGGCCTCAAGGAGAACGTGATCGTCGGGCGCTTGATTCCGGCGGGCACGGGGCTTGCCTACCATGCCAAGCGTCACCGCAGCGGCGATGAATTCATGGAGCATGAATTCGAGTCGTTGAAGGCGTCTTCGGTG
>JAEWNA010000250.1 GCA_023392975.1 Pseudomonadota bacterium
GCGCTGGTCGGCGACACGCCCGCGATGCAGGCGTTGTTCCGCGCGATCGGCCGGCTCGCGCAGGCACCGCTGGGCGTGCTGATCACCGGCGAGACCGGCACAGGCAAGGAGCTGGTGGCGCGCGCGCTGCACCACGAGTCGCCGCGCGCGCGACGGCCGTTCGTCGCGCTCAACACCGCGGCGATCCCGGCGGAACTGCTGGAAAGCGAGCTGTTCGGCCACGAGGCCGGCGCTTTCACCGGCGCGGCGAAGCGGCACATCGGGCGTTTCGAGCAGGCCGATGGCGGCACGCTGTTCCTCGACGAGATCGGCGACATGCCGCTGCCGCTGCAGACGCGGCTGCTGCGCGTGCTGGCCGAAGGCGAATTCTTCCGCGTCGGCGGGCGCGAGCTGATCCGGGTCGACGTGCGGGTGATCGCGGCGACCCACCAGGACCTCGACGCGCTGGCCGCCGAAGGCCGGTTCCGCGCCGACCTGCTGCACCGGCTCGACGTGGTCCGCCTGCGCCTGCCGCCGCTGCGCGAGCGACGCGAGGACATCCCGAAGCTCGCTGCACGGTTCCTGCGCGCGGCGGCGTCGAAGTTCGACGCCCCGGCCAAGCGTTTCGCGCCGGCCGCGCTGTCGCGGCTGCAGGCGCACGCGTGGCCGGGCAACGTGCGCGAGCTGGAAAACCTGTGCTGGCGGCTCGCCGCGCTGGCCCCGGGCGACGCCATCCGGGTGGCTGATCTCGAGGCGGCGTCGCTGGCCGTGGCGGCGCCGCCGGCTGCGCGCGGCGGACGCAGGGACGAGCACGACTGGGAAGCCGCGCTCGCGGCCTGGGCCCGCGCCCGGCTGGACGCCGGCAGCACCGATCTCCACGCCGAGGCGCGCGAGCGCTTCGACCGCGCCCTGCTCGATGCCGCGCTGGCGCATACCGGCGGCCACCGCACGGATGCCGCGACCCGGCTCGGCGTCGGACGCAACACGCTCACGCGCAAGCTCGGGCCGGGGCGTCGCACGCGCCGCAGCTGAGACGCCGCGCGCGCGGATCGTGCAGAACCATCGTGCGGAACGTGTCGTGCAGAACGTATCGTGCAGAACCCGGGGCGCGGGACAGGGTCTATCCTGTCGATTCCCCCGCATTCGGAGTGTCGCGCATGAATCCCACGACCCGCTTGCTCACGCTCGCCGCGCTCTCGGGCGCGCTCGCCGCCTGCGCCAGCGCGCCGCCGCCGAAACCCGCGCCCGTGCCGCAGCATCGTCTCCAGCATGCGATGGCGAACATCGGCCCGGCCTCGGCCAGCCTCGTCAGCGGCCGGTTGGCGATCACCGCGATCGACGGCGGCGTGCGCATCGAGGGCGACCTCGGCGGCCTCGCCCCTAGCGGCATCCACGCCATCCACGTCCACGAACGCGGCGACTGCTCCGCGGCCGACGCCAGCAGCGCCGGCGGCCACTTCAACCCGGCCGGCATGCCGCATGGCCAGGCCGGCGAAGGCCCGCACCACCTCGGCGACATGAACAACCTGCATGCCAACGCCAATGGCGTCGCCCATGTCGACATCCGGCTGATGGGCGTCACCCTCGGCAGCGGCGCCGCCAACGATGTCCTCGGCCGCGCGATCGTCGTTCACGCCAGTCCCGACGACTACCACAGCCAGCCCAGCGGCAACGCCGGTGCCCGCGTCGGATGCGGGGTGATCGACGTCGGGATGTGACGACGCCGATGTGACGACGTGCGTCGCGCTCAGCCCAGCGCGGCGCGCGGATCCTGCGCGCCGGCGCAGGGCACCGCGCGCACGTCGAGGCCGTGCACCCGGAGGATCGCGACGAGCTGCCGCTGCCGCGCGCGGAACACGTCGAAACGGCGCTCGAGACGGGCGTCGTCGCATTCTTCGCCGGCATAGCGGCGGCGCCAGGCGTCGCGATCGAAGTCGGCGATGTCGACATGGCCGTCGGCATAGCGCAGCAGCGGTTCGGGCGGGGCGTCGAGCCACGCCTCCTCACCCGGCGCCAGCAGCGCGGTCTCGATCAGGGGCCACAGCCCGCCGAGGCCGACGTGGCGGTACTGCAGCGCCATCATCGCCGCGAGATCGAAGGCGGTGAGGTAGCGGGCATGTTCGATCCGCGCGTCGAAGGCGTCCTGCGCGGCGAGCGCGGTCTCGGCGTCGGCCATGCCCCGTTCGAGCAGCGCGTGCTCGTACGCCTCGGCGACCGCGGTCGCCACCGGCGTCGGGCCCACCAGCAGGAACGGCACCACCCGCAGCGGGCCGCCGTGCAGCTCCAGTTCCGCGCGCAGCGGGGCCGGCACGGTGCCGTCCGCGTCGGCGCCGAACGCGATCACCCGCGGGCCGTCGTCGCCCTGCGGGGCGCGCGCGTGCAGTTCTTCCAGCCGCCGGTGCAGCGGCCAGCCGGGACGCAGCATCTCCGCGGGGTCGTAGTGCGCGCCGGCGAGGACGAGATCCATCGACGCGGCGTCGGCGCTGAGCGACGCCAGGCCGCGCCCGACGAGTCCGGCCAGCGCGCCGGCCTCGGCCTGGTGCAGCGCGGCGCGTCCGGGCTGCGTGCCCGGCACCAGTTCGAGCGCGAGTGCGCCGCGGACCACCATGCGTGGCGCGGAAGAAGGGACGGAAGCGGGTTCTGCGGACATGGTCTCGTTGGCCGAGGCGGCGGGCGGGGGTACACTCGCGCATTATCCGCCGTTCGTCCGCCTCCGTCGGCGTTCGCCGCGTTCTAGAGGCGAAGCTCGACGGATTGCGGGTTCAATCAGAAGCCCTGCCGCGGCCGTCGCGGCCATCCCTCCGAGGTGCCCGATGCTGCATGGTCGTCCCGTCGCCGTCCTGGGCGGCGCCCGCATTCCCTTCTGCCGCCAGAACACGGCCTACGCCGACGTCGGCAACCTCGGAATGAGCGTGCGCACGCTGGGCGCGGTGGTCGAGAAGTTCGGCCTGCAGGGCCAGGTGCTGGGCGAAGTGGCGATGGGCGCGGTGCTCAAGCACAGCAGCGACTGGAACCTCGGCCGCGAAGCCGCACTGTCCTCCGGGCTGTCGCCGCTGACCCCGGGCCTGACCATGCAGCGTGCCTGCGGCACCTCACTCGACACCATCGTCACCATCGCCAACAAGATCGCCGCCGGGCAGATCGAGGCCGGCATCGGCGGCGGCTCCGACACCACGTCCGACGTGCCGATCGCGGTGAATCCGAAGATGCGACGCCGGCTGCTGTCGGCCGCCGCGGCGAAGACCACGATGGATCGCATCGCGCGGCTCACCAGCGGCTTCTCCTTCAGCGAACTCAAGCCGGAATTCCCGGGCGTCGGCGAACCGCGCACCGGCAAGTCGATGGGCCAGCACTGCGAGGACATGGCCAAGGAGTGGAACATCGGCCGCGCCGAGCAGGACGAGTGGGCGCTGTCGTCGCACAAGAAACTCGCTGCCGCCTACGAGCGCGGCTTCTTCGACGACCTCGTCGTGCCGTTCCGCGGCGTGGCCCGCGACAACATCCTGCGCGGCGACACCACGCTGGAGAAGCTGGCCTCGCTGAAGCCGGCGTTCGACAAGACCTCCGGCCGCGGCACGCTGACCGCCGGCAACTCGACGCCGCTCACCGATGGCGCATCGGCCTGCCTGATCGCCTCCGAGGACTGGGCCGCGCAGCACGGCCACGAGGTGCTGTGCCGGATCCGCGACGCGCACGTCGCCGCGGTCGACTTCGTCCACGGCGAAGGCCTGCTGATGGCGCCGACCGTGGCCGTCGCCGAGATGCTCAAGCGCAACGGCCTCACGCTGCAGGATTTCGACATCTACGAGATCCACGAAGCCTTCGCCGCCCAGGTGCTGTGCACGCTGCGCGCGTGGGAAAGTCCGGAGTACTGCCGCGACCGCCTCGGCCTCGATGCGCCGCTGGGCAGCATCGACCCGGCGAAGATCAACCCGGTCGGTTCCTCGCTGGCCGCCGGCCATCCCTTCGCCGCCACCGGCGCGCGCATCGTCGCCACCGCCGCGAAGGAGCTGAAGGAACGCGGCGGCGGCCGCTGCCTGATCTCGATCTGCACCGCAGGCGGCATGGGCGTGGTGGCGATCCTGGAGCGCTGAGTCGGTCGCCCATGACGGACGACGACCCGTACCGCGCACCGTCGGCGCGGGTCGAAACTCCGGCGCACCAGCTCGACGACGGCGAGATTTCCTGCTGGCGCGACGGCCATGCGTTGATCGTCGCGCGACATCGTCCGCTGCCGCCTCGCTGCGTGAAATGCAATGCTCATGCCGCTGACGGCATGCGGTCGCGACGGTTCTGGTGGACACCCGCCTGGGTGCATCTGCTGTTGCTCGCCTCGCCGCTGGCCGGAAGCGCTTTCGGCATCGTGCTGCTGTGCTGGCTTCTCGCCAATGTCCTGTTCCGAAGATCCTCGCGGCTGACCTACGGACTCTGCACGCGACACCGACGAATGGAACGCCTGCGCTGGATCGCGCTGGTGCCGATCTGGACGAGTGCGGTGCTCCTCGCGCTGCATGGCAGCGACATGGCAGTCTGGTCCATCGTGCTGATCGTCTTGCTGCTGCTCTTGGCGTATGGGTTGCAGACCTTGCGCGTGCGCCGCATCGACGCCGCATCGACGCCGCATTCGCCCGTTTCGCGGGTTGCGGCGCGGCCTTCCTCTCGTCGCTGCCGGTGCTGCCGGCCCGGGAGATCGCGTCGTCCCGGTGACACCAGTGACGGTCGCCCGTGGCCGGTTTCGTCCAACCCCGTTGCGCGATCCGATACGTTTCCCGACGGCACGCTCCGACGGCATCGCGCCGCCGGCCCGCCCTCAACGGATCGTCAACGGGGAATCTCCATGCGTCGCATCGTCTCGAACCTGCTGGTCTGCGGCCTGACCGCAGCGCTCTCCTTCTCCCTCGTCGCCTGCAGCAAGCAGGAGAGCGCCAGCGCCGACTACGCGACGCGCCAGGCCGCCGACAAGGCCATGGCCGGCGGTGCGATGCCGGCGTCCGCGCCCGCCGCCCCGCCGATGGAGGTCGCCGCGGACATGGCCGCCGTCTCCGACGCGGCCGCGAACGGCATCGCCGAGGAGAAGGTCGCCCGGCGCGAGTCCGACGACGTCGTCGAAACGCAGACCGCGGTCGACGGCAGCCAGCTCAGTTCCAGCGCCGCCACCTACAAGGACGGCACGCGCAAGTTCATCCGCACCGCGCAGGCGCAGTTCCGGGTCAAGGACGTCTACGATTCGGCGCTGGCGATTGAGGACGTCGCCGCGCAGCAGGGCGGCTTCGTCGTCGACAACAATCTCTCGGCGCAGACCCTGAGCAGTCAGCGCCGTCCCGCCGGCGACGGCAAGCTGATCGAACTCGTCGAATACCAGGTGCGCGGCAGCCTCACCGTCCGCGTGCCCAGCGACCACACCCAGGACTTCCTGCGCGCGATCGCGAAGCAGATGGAATTCCTCGACCAGCGCGCCTTCCAGGCCGCCGACGCGCAGTTCGACCTGCTGCGCCGGCAGCTCGCCTGGCAGCGCGAGCAGGACGCGCAGCGCGAACTCGGCGACGCGATCCGCGGCGGCGACCGACTCGACCGCAAGGCCGACGTGATCCAGGCCCGCAGCGGCGCGCGCCAGCAGCGCGACGAGGCGCTGATCGAGCAGAAGCAGTACGAAGATCGCGTCGACTTCAGCACGATCACGCTGTCGCTGTACCAGCTGCCGAGGATCCGCCAGACCGAGATGACCGACACCGAAGCGGTGTTCCGCGACCATGCGCCGGGCTTCTTCTCGCGGATGTTCGAAGCGATCCGCGCCGGCTGGTACGCGGTGCTCGACGTGGTGGTCGCGGTGACCGCGGCGTGGCCGCTGTGGCTGGCGATCGCGCTGGTCGTCTACGGGCTGCGCCGCTGGCGCAAGCTGCGCCCGGGGCGCAGCCCGCCGCCGATGGAATGAGGTCCCGGCCTGCCTCTTGCCGTTCCGGAGCGCTCCTCCGGAACGGTGCTTCGTCAGCGCTTCGTCGCGGCGTCGCGGCGGCCTTCGTCCAGCGTCCAGCCGATGAGCTGCGTCGTCACCGTGCCGAGGCCCTGCGCGAAGGCGCGATCGACCGCGGTCACGGCGGTGCCGTCGGCAGGCGCGTCGGCCTCGAACACGCGGCTGGCGACGACGCGATCGTCGTCGTTGCGCACCAGCCGCGCACCGAGCGCGATGCGTGCGGTCGGCGTGGCGCCGTCGGCGTAGTCGGCCTCGAACCGGCGCAGGTCGAGCAGCAGTTCGTAGTCGGCGCCCACGCCTTCGCCGCGGCGGCCGACGCCGGCGATGCGGCCGCTGTCGCCGAACGCGCGCAGCAGCGTGTCGAGTACGAGGTCCGGCGCCGGCTGCGTCCACGCCGCGCCCTTGTAGACCTGCAGCTCGCCCAGCTGCGGGCGCACGAGGATACGCGCACTGTCGTGCGCGTCGTCCGCGTACGGCCGCGCGATGCGCAGCTGCCAGTTCGCCTGCGGCCAGGCCGGATCGGTCGCGACGATGGCCTCGGGCCGGTACAGCGCGATCGGCTCGCGTTTGGGCAGCAGACCGCAGCCGGCCAGCGACAGCAGCACCACGCCGAGCGCGAGCGTGCGCAGCGGTAGGGAGGGAGGGGTCATTTCGGCTCGAACTCCTTCGGATTCTGGCGGCCCAGCACGTAGCCGGCCGGGTTCTCGTCGAGGCGGGCACTGATCCTGCGCAGGTCCCGGATCAGCGCGCGCAGTTCGTCGAGCGTGGGCCCGACCTCGGCGAGGCCATCGCGGGTGAAGCCGCGGATCGCGCCGCGGTTCTCGGCGATCAGCGCGTTGGCATTCCCCGCGGTGGCGTCGAGGCGGGCGAGGGTGCTGTCGAGCTTGGCGATCAGCGCCGGCAGCTTCTGGACGAGTTCGCGGTCGACATCGGCGATCGCGGCGTTGGTGGTGTCGAGCGTCGCTGAGAGTTTCTCGCTCGACGTGCGGGCGTTGGCGAGCAATGCGCCGATGTCCTCGCCGTGGTCGCCCAGCGCCTTCGAGGTCTTCTCCAGGTGCGCCAGCGTCTTGTGGATGTTGGCGATGTTCTCGTCGCTGAGCACTTCGTCGAGGCGCGCGACGAGGCGGTTCGCGGTCTCGGCGATGTTCTGCAGCGCCGAGGCTTCGGTGAGGATCACCGGCGCGTGGTCGGGATCCTTCGACACCAGCGGCGGCGCATCGGGCGTGCCGCCGGTGAGCTGGATGAAGGCGGTGCCGGTGAGCCCGGTGAACGACAGTTTGGCGCGGGTGTCGACCTTCACCGGCGTGTTCGCGCGCAGCTTGACGTGGGCGACGACCTTGCGCGGATCGTCCGGCGCGAGGGTGAGGTCGGCGACGGTGCCGACGCTGATGCCGTTGTACTGCACGCTGCCGCCTTCGGTCAGGCCGGTGACGGCTTCGTCGAAGATCACGTCGTAGTAGCGCCAGTCCTTGTCCGAGGAATATTTCGCCGCCCACAGCCCGAACAGCAGCAGGAAGGCGGCCGTCGCCAGGGTGAAGGCGCCGATCAGCACGTAGTTGGCGCGGGTTTCCATCTCATGCTCCCTCGGTCATGGGCGCGCTGCCGCGACACGGTCGGCGTCGCGTTCGCGGGCTTCGCGCGCGGCGCGCCCGCGCGGGCCATTGAAGTATTCCTGGACCCACGGATGGTCGAGGCGTTCGATCTCGTCGATCGGCCCCACCGCGATCACCCGCTTCTCGGCCAGCACCGCCACCCGGTCGCAGATCGCGTACAGGGTATCCAGATCGTGGGTGATCAGGAACACGGTCAGGCCCAGCGCCTGCTGCAGCGTGCGGGTGAGCCGGTCGAACGCGTCCGCGCCGATCGGGTCGAGGCCGGCGGTGGGTTCGTCCAGGAACAGCAGCGGCGGATCGAGCGCGAGTGCTCGCGCCAGGCCGGCGCGCTTGCGCATGCCGCCGGACAGCTGCGACGGCAGCTTGTCCAGTGCATCCGGCGGCAGGCCCGACAGCTTCACCTTCAGCAGCGCGAGTTCGTACAGCAGCGTCTCGGGCAGGTCGGGATGGTGTTCCTTGAGCGGCACCTGCACGTTCTCGCCGACGGTCAGCGACGAGAACAGCGCGCCGTCCTGGAACAGCACGCCGGTGTTGCGCTCGATGTGCTGGCGAGCGGCGTCCTCGCGCGAGCGGCCGTCCACGCCCAGCACCTCGATGCTGCCGGCGTCGGGCTCGCGCAGGCCGATGATCGAGCGCATCAGCACCGACTTGCCGCTGCCCGAGCCGCCGACCACGCCGAGGATCTC
>JAEWNA010000298.1 GCA_023392975.1 Pseudomonadota bacterium
GCCGGCAGGGTGTCCAGGCCGCGGCGCAGGCTGGCGTACTCGACCCAGCCGGCCAGCGCGTGTCCCGGCGGCAGCGGCGAGGCCGGGGCCTGGCCGCGCTCGGCGGCGTCCATGGCCGCCCGGGCCCGGGCGATGGCAGGGGTGTCGATCTGCGCGTGGCAGGCGGCGGGGGAGAGGGCGACCAGCAGGGCCGCGACAGGACCGAATCGGGGGATGCGCATCACGGAACTATAGCGAAGGCGGATGAATCCCCGGCGGCGCGAGGCCCCTCCGGCGCCGATTCGCGGCGGACCCTGCCGGAAGTCTCCCGGCCACCGTGCATCTTGCCCCGCCTTCACATTTTGTTTACAAAGTCCGGGTACCGCAGCGGGAGGGGGCCCGCGGCGGTGGCTGTGCGCGATATCACATTAATTACAAATTCAACGGAGAGAACCCATGAGCAAGCTGCGCCGCAATCGCCTGACGGCCGCGGTCCACCTGACGCTGCTCCTCGCGCTGCCCGGCCTCGCCGCGGCGCAGGACGCGAAGGGCGACCAGAGCACCCTCGACACCATCAGCGTCACCGGTTCCCGCATCAAGCAGACCAATGCGGTCACCGCCCAGCCGGTCTACATCATGGACCGCGCCAAGATCGAAGAGACCGGCGTCGCCAGCGTCGGCGAGCTGCTCCAGCAGCTGACCGCCAGCGGCAAGGCCCTGAACGCCAAGTTCAACTCCTCGGGCAACTTCGGCTATCCGTCGGACGGCGGCGGCATCGGCGCCGGCTCGGCGCAGGTCGACCTGCGCAACCTCGGCTCGCAGCGCGTGCTGGTCCTCGTCGACGGCATCCGCTGGGTCAACGAATCCTCGGCCTCCGGCGTCAGCGGCAGCGCCGACCTCAACACCATCCCGCTGGCGATCATCGAGCGCGTCGAAGTACTCGAAGACGGCGCCTCGGCGATCTACGGTTCCGACGCCATCGCCGGCGTGGTCAACATCATCACCCGCAAGGACTTCAAGGGCGCCGAACTGCACACGTACTACGGCGAGTACAGCCGCGGCGGCGAGACCAAGGATGCTTCCTTCACCATCGGCACCGGCGGCGACCGCTGGAACGCCGTGTTCGCGGCCAGCTACTACAAGCAGGATCGCATCAGCTCGGGCGACTGGGACCAGTCGGCGTACCCGGAACCGGGTGCGGGGCTGTCCGCTGGCAGCTCGGGCACGCCGCAGGGGCGCTTCACCTTCTGCGATCCGTCCCGTCCGTCCGGCAGCTACGGTTACTGCGATCCCGCAGGCGACTTCTGGTATGACGTGACGCTCAACAACGGCACGACGACGCCGGTCTGGGATCCGGCCAATCCCTCGGCGGGCAGCTACCACGACTTCAGCGGCGCCGACCGTTTCAACTTCGCGCCCTACAACCTGCTGCTGACGCCGAGCGAGCGCAAGGCCCTGTTCGCCACCGCGACCATCGACCTGAGCGAGAACACCCGCCTGCACGTCAAGGCGCTGTTCAACAACCGCCAGTCGGCCAACCAGGCGGCGCCCGAACCGATCTTCGTCGGCCCGTTCGCGGGCACCGGCGGCATCGCCGACGGCATCGTCATTTCCCGCCTGAACCCGTACAACCCGTTCGGCATCGATCTCGATCCGTCCAGCAACTTCGGCTGGGTGACCCGTCGCCCGGTGGAAGTCGGGCCGCGCATCTTCAAGCAGAACGTCGACACCTGGTACTTCAACGCCGGCCTCGACGGCCTGTTCGACATCGGCAGCCGCAACTTCGGCTGGGATGCGAACTTCGTCCACAGCCGCAACTCCGCCACGCAGCGCTTCACCAACGGCTACAACGTCGGCCACATCCGCGACGCGCTGGGCGACCCGGCCGTTTGCGCCGCCATCGCCGGTTGCACGCCGCTCGACCTGTTCGGCGGCCAGGGCCGTCCGTTCACCCAGGCGATGATCGACTGGATCATCACCGACCAGCGCGACGCCAGCACCCAGGTGCTCGACTCGTTGTCGTTCAACATCACCGGCGACCTGTTCGCGATCGGCGATCGCAACGCCGGCTTCGCCGCCGGCGTCGAATACCGCAAGTACAAGGGCGACTTCAATCCCGATCCGCTGCGCCAGACCGGCGAGTCGCAGGACTCCTTCGCCTCTCCGGTGTCCGCCAGCTACAACGTGAAGGAGGTGTACAGCGAGTTCAACTTCCCGATCGCGGCGACCTTCGACCTGACCGCGGCCCTGCGCTGGTCCGACTACTCGACCTTCGGCAGCGCCACCACCGGCAAGGTCGGTTTCCGCTGGCAGCCGGTCGAGGACCTGGTGCTGCGCGGCACCTACTCGCAGGGCTTCCGTGCGCCGAACCTCGGCGAGCTGTACGGCCTGACGCAGTTCGGCGCGACGCTGACCGACCTGTGCGGTTCGACCGGCAACCCCGGTCCGGCCAAGCCCGAATACGCCGCCGGTTGCGCCGCCCAGGGCGCGTCGCCGACGTTCGAGCAGGCGAACACGCAGATCACGACCTTCACCGGCGGCAACCCGAACCTGGATGCGGAAACGTCCGACAGTTGGACCGTCGGCGCGGTCTACAGCCCGGGCTGGGCGGAAGACGCCTCCTGGTCGCGCAAGCTCGACTTCGAGATCGGCTACTACGACCACAAGATCGACGGCGCGATCCAGGCCCAGGACCTGCAGACGCTGCTCGCCACCTGCCTGCTGGCCGGCGGTACGTCCGCCGACTCCCCGGCATGCGCCCCGTTCACGCGCCAGACCAACGGCAACCTGAACCCGCCGAACAACTTCCTGCAGAACTTCGGCACGGTGAAGACCAGCGGTGCGGACCTGAAGATCAACTGGCTGAGCCCGGACTGGGCGTTCGGCGAGCTGAGCGCTTCGCTGCAGACGACCTGGGTGCGCGAGTACAAGGCGGTCGACGGTGACGGCAACGTCAATGCGCGCCGCGTCGGGATCGAAGTCTCCGACAGCGCGATCCCGGAGTGGCAGACCAACGTGCAGCTGGGCTGGAGCAAGGGCGATTTCGGCCTGACGTATGGCCTCCGCTACATCGACGCCGTCGAAGAGAACTGCGCCAACGCGACGATCAGCGACGTGCCGGGCTGCCTCAACGCCCGCGGTTACAACACCCTCGGTGCGGTGACCTACCACGACATGCAGTTCTCGTGGAAGAACGCGCTCATCGAAGGCCTGAAGCTGTCGGTCGGCGGCAACAACGTGTTCGGCAAGGAACCGCCGATCTGCGTGACCTGTTCGCTGAACGGCTACGATGCTGGTACGTACGACCTGCCGGGTGCCTTCTGGTACGTCAGCGCCGATTACCGGTTCTGATCGATCCGTCCGGCTGTTCCGCTACGACATCGACCCGGCGCATGCCGGGTCGATGCTTTTCGGGGCCCGCAGGGCCGTTGCGTGCCTCCGCTGTCACATCTGACAGTATCGACGGTCGCCCCCGGGGCATACCGTGGTCCTGCGCCATCGGAGGGCACGCGCATGCTCAGGAACGGCAAGGACATCGCCAGCGGCACGACGATCAGGACCCAGGTGTGCATCGTCGGATCGGGCCAGGCGGGGATCACGGCCGCCTGGTGCCTGCAGCGTGCCGGGATCCGCGTGGTGCTGATCGAAGGCAGTCGAGAGCGGCCGACGCTGCAGGACAGCTGGCCCGACAAGCAGCTCCTGTATGCCGGCGAGGAGGCCGGCCTGTTCGCCACCAACGAGCGCGATTTCCTCACCAGCCCGTTCTACCAGGGCCAGTCGCCGTCCGAGCGCGAACGCTATTTCGGCGGGACGTCGACGCATTGGGGCGGCCAGTCGCGGCCGCTCGACGCGGTCGACTTCGAGGCCCGCGAGGGTTTCCCGGGCTGGCCGATCACGCGCGCCGACCTCGATCCCTATTACGC
>JAEWNA010000056.1 GCA_023392975.1 Pseudomonadota bacterium
CGACACCGCACCGCGCGATGCCGTGGTGCGCTACGCCGGAACCCCCGCGCCGCCGGCGCTGCGCCCGGACGTGCTGCGCTCGGACGACATCGATGCGAGCGATCAACGATCGACGCCACCGACGCCCGTCGGCGACCGCGACCGGGACGCCGCGCGCAGGCTGCTCCGCGACATCGCCGCCGTCCCGCTGCTGCGCGCCGACAACACCCTGCTGCCATGAATGCGCAGACCCGCACCTTACCCTCGTCCGGGCCCGTCGTCGCCCGCCGGAACCGTCCCGACATCACCTCCAGGATCCCCACCGCCATGCACACCCGCCTCTCCCTCGATTCGCGAACGCTGCCGTCGTTCAGCGCCCTGGTGCTCGCCCTCGCCGCCGCGATGACCATCGCCGCCTGCAGCAGCCAGGCCGAACCCACCGCCGCAGCGCCACCGCCGCCCGAAGTCAGCGTCGCCAAGGTGCTGAGCAAGCAGGTCAGCCAGTGGGACGCCTTCACCGGCCGCGTGGCCGCGGTGGAAACGGTCGACCTGCGTCCGCGCGTGAGCGGCTACATCGAACGCGTCGCGTACCGCGAGGGCGACGACGTGCGCAAGGGCCAGCTGCTGTTCGTGATCGACCAGCGCCCCTACCGCGCCGCGCTCGCGCGTGCCCAGGCGGACCTCGAGCGCGCCCGCAGCGAATCGCGGCTCGCCCATTCCCAGAACGCACGCGCGCAGTCGCTGATCGCGGCGCAGGCGATCTCGCGCGAGGAATTCGACACCCGCAAGGCCGCAACCGCGCAGAGCGACGCCATGGTGCGCGCGGCCGAAGCGGCGGTCACGACCGCGCGCCTGGACCTGCAGTTCACCGAAGTGCGTTCGCCGATCGACGGCCGCGCCGGCCGTGCGCTGGTCACCACCGGCAACCTCGCCCAGGCCGACGCCACGGTGCTGACCTCGGTGGTGTCGCTCGACCCGATGTACGTCTATTTCGACAGCGACGAGCAGGCCTTCCTGCGCTACGGCAAGCTCGCCCGCGACGGCCAGCGCGCCAGCACCCGCAACCCGGTGCGCGTGGGCCTCGCCGACGAAGACGGCTATCCGCACGCCGGTACCGTCGATTTCGTCGACAACCAGGTCGACCCCGCCACCGGGACCATCCGCGCCCGTGCGGTGCTGCCCAATCCCGATCGCGTGTTCACGCCCGGCCTGTTCGCGCGCGTGCAGCTCGAAGGCAGCACCGACGTTTCCGCGCTGCTGATCGACGACAAGGCGGTGCTCACCGACCAGGATCGCAAGTACGTCTACGTGGTCGGCCCGGGCAACCAGGCGCTGCGCAAGGACGTGGTCCTCGGCGGCACCGCCGACGGCCTGCGCATCGTGACCTCCGGTCTGACCGCGCAGGATCGCGTGATCGTCAACGGCGTGCAGAAGGTGTTCTTCCCCGGGATGCCGGTCGCGCCGAAGACGGTGGCGATGGGCGCCGCCCCCGCACCGGCCGTGGCCCAGACGCCATGACGCATACCGCATCGGTTTGACGGCGCCGCCCCTTCGTTTCTCCCCTCCCCCGACCGCGGAGGGGCGGCGGCCGTCGCATTGCCTTTCGTCGCTTCACGTTCCGCCCGAACGCAGGCCCGGCCTGCGCGCGGACCCGCCATTCCCGAGGACTGCCGAGGACCTCCCATGGATTTCTCCCGTTTCTTCATCGACCGACCGATCTTCGCCGCGGTGCTGTCGATCGTGATCTTCGCCGCCGGCCTGATCGCGATCCCGCTGCTGCCGGTCAGCGAATATCCCGAGGTGGTGCCGCCCTCCGTGGTGGTGCGCACCGTCTATCCCGGCGCCAATCCCAAGGTGATCGCCGAAACCGTCGCGACCCCGCTGGAGGAAGCGATCAACGGCGTCGAGGGCATGCTCTACGTCAAGTCGGTCGCCGGCTCCGACGGCGTGCTGCAGATGACCGTCACGTTCGAGGCCGGTACCGACGCCGACGACGCCGCGGTGCGCGTACAGAACCGGGTCAGCCAGGCGCTGGCGCGACTGCCCGAGGACGTGCGGCGCCAGGGCGTGACCACGCAGAAGCAGTCGCCGGTGTTCCTGATGGTGGTGCACCTGGTCTCCACCGACGGCAAGTACGACACGCTGTACCTGCGCAACTACATGCGGCTGCACGTGAAGGATGCGCTCTCGCGCATCCGCGGCGTGGGCGACGCGCAGCAGTTCGGCGGCGGCGATTACGCGATGCGGCTGTGGCTGGACCCGGACAAGGTCGCCTCGCGCGGCCTCACCGCAGGCGACGTGCTCAACGCCGTGCGCGAGCAGAACGTGCAGGTGTCCGCCGGCCAGCTCGGCGCCGAGCCCATGCCCAACGGCAGCGATTTCCTGCTGCCGATCAACGCCAAGGGCCGGCTGCAAACCACGCAGGAGTTCGGCGACATCGTGATCAAGACCGGTGCCGACGGCGAGGTGGTGCGGCTGGCCGACGTCGCCCGCATCGAGCTCGGTGCCGGCGACTACACGCTGCGCTCCCGCCTCGACGGCAAGGACGCGGCGGCGATCGGCGTCTTCCAGGCGCCGGGCGCGAACGCGCTGGAGATCCGCGACGCGGTGATCCAGACGATGGACGAGCTGTCGAAGCAGTTCCCGCCTGGCGTCGAGTACAAGTCGATCTACGACACCACGGTCTTCGTGCGCGATTCGATCAAGGCGGTGGTCTCGACCCTGTTCGAGGCGATCCTGCTGGTGGTGCTGGTGGTGATCCTGTTCCTGCAGACCTGGCGCGCGTCGATCATCCCGCTGATCGCGGTGCCGGTGTCGGTGGTCGGCACGTTCGCCGCGCTGTACCTGCTCGGCTTCTCGATCAACACGCTGACCCTGTTCGGGCTGGTGCTGGCGATCGGCATCGTGGTCGACGACGCGAGCGTGGTCGTCGAGAACGTGGAGCGCAACATCGAGGAAGGGCTGACCCCGCTCGCCGCCGCCCACAAGGCGATGACCGAGGTCTCCGGGCCGATCATCGCGATCGCGCTGGTGCTGTGCGCTGTGTTCGTGCCGATGGCCTTCCTCAACGGCGTCACCGGCCAGTTCTACAAGCAGTTCGCGGTCACCATCGCGATCTCGACCGTGATCTCCGCGATCAACTCGCTGACCCTCTCGCCGGCGCTCGCCGCCAAGCTGCTCAAGCCGCACGATGCACCGAAGGATCGCCCCTCGCGCCTGATCGATCGCCTGTTCGGCTGGGTCTTCCGTCCGTTCAACCGCTTCTTCAAGCGCAACTCCGACCGCTACCAGGGCGCGGTGTCGCGCACCCTCGGCCGCCGCGGCGCGGTGTTCGCGGTGTACGCGGTGCTGCTGGTCGCGGCCGGGCTGGTGTTCCAGTGGGTACCGCGCGGTTTCATCCCGCTGCAGGACAAGCTCTACCTGATCGCCGGCGTGAAGATGCCGGAAGGCGCGTCGATCGAACGCACCGACGCGGTGCTGAAGAAGATCGCGACGATCGCCAAGGGCATCGAGGGCGTGAACCAGGTCGGCTACGAAGTGTCGTTCCCGGGCCTCAACCCGCTGCAGTTCACCAACACCCCGAACAGCGGCGTGATGTTCCTCACCCTCGAACCCTTCGACCAGCGCCATCGCACCGCGAAGGAGATCAACGACGAGCTGAACCAGAAGATCGCCGGCATCCAGGAAGGTTTCACCTTCGCGCTGATGCCGCCGCCGATCCAGGGCCTCGGCAACGGTTCGGGCTACTCGCTGTTCGTCGAGGACCGCGCCAACCTCGGCTACGGCGCGCTGCAGAGCGCGGTGCAGGCCTTCCAGGGCGCAGCCTCGCAGACGCCGGGCATGGGCTTCCCGATCAGCAGCTACCAGGCCAACGTGCCGCAGCTCGATGCCGAAGTCGACCGCGTGAAGGCCAAGGCGCAGGGCGTGCCGCTGACCGAACTGTTCGGCACGCTGCAGACCTACCTCGGCTCGTCCTACGTCAACGACTTCAACCTGTTCGGCCGCACCTGGCAAGTGATCGCGCAGGCCGACGGCCCGTATCGCGACAACGTCGAGGACATCGCCAACCTGCGCACGCGCAATGCCACGGGAGAGATGGTGCCGATCGGTTCGATGGTGACGATCAAGCGCAGCTACGGCCCCGACCCGGTGATCCGCTTCAACGGCTATCCGGCGGCCGACCTGCTCGGCGAGGCCGATCCGAACCTGCTGTCGTCGGCGCAGGCGATGGCCAAGGTCACCGAACTGGCCGGCAAGGTGCTGCCGAACGGCATGGGCATCGACTGGAGCGACCTCAGCTACCAGGAAGCGACCCAGGGCAAGGCCGCGCTGGTGGTGTTCCCGCTGGCGGTGCTGCTCGCCTTCCTGGTGCTGGCCGCGCTGTACGAAAGCTGGACCCTGCCGCTGGCGGTGATCCTGATCGTGCCGATGACGCTGCTGTCCGCGCTGCTGGGCGTGAAGCTCACCGGCGGCGACAACAACGTGTTCGTGCAGGTCGGCCTGGTCGTGCTGATGGGCCTGGCGTGCAAGAACGCGATCCTGATCGTCGAATTCGCGCGCGAGCTCGAACTGCACGGCAAGGGCATCGTCGAATCGGCGCTGGAAGCGTGCCGCCTGCGCCTGCGTCCGATCGTGATGACGTCGGTCGCGTTCATCGCCGGCACCGTGCCGCTGGTATTCTCGCACGGCGCGGGCGCCGAGGTCCGCTCGGTCACCGGCATCACCGTGTTTGCCGGCATGCTCGGCGTCACCCTGTTCGGCCTGTTCCTCACCCCGGTGTTCTACGTGGCGCTGCGCAAGCTCGCGAATCGTCCGCTGGTCTCGCACGGCGACGCCGCCCATGACGGCGCCGTGCACACCGGCCACGACACGCCGCACGCGACGCAGGTCTGATCCGCACGACACCGGTCGCCATCGCGGCGCGCATCGCAAGCATCGGATAGCGCGCCGCGGCGGCTCCTTCCACCCTGTCACGCCCGTACGGCCGACGCCGACGGGCATCCGACCGCCACGGCCATGCCGCGGGCGTCGCCCTTCCTCACCTCGTCTTTCCCCTCTCACCGGAGTCCCGCCATGTCCACCACACCCAAGATCGCCCTCGTCACCGGCGCCACCCGCGGCATCGGCCTCGAAACCGTGCGCCAGCTCGCCGCCGCCGGCGTGCACACCCTGCTCGCCGGTCGCGATCGCGGCAAGGCCGTCGAGGCCGCGCTGAAACTGCAGGCCGACGGCCTGCCGGTGGAGGCGATCGCGCTCGACGTCACCGACGCCGACAGCGTCCTGCTCGCCGCCAACCAGGTGCGCGAGCGCCACGGTCACCTCGACATCCTCGTCAACAACGCCGGCGTGTTCCGCGACGCGTTCGATCGCACGCCGTCCGAGCAATCGCTGTCGGCATGGCGCGACACCTTCGACACCAACCTGTTCGGCGTCATCGCGACCACCCAGGCTTTCCTGCCGCTGCTCCAGGCCTCCGACGCCGGCCGCATCGTCAACGTCTCCAGCCTGCTCGGCTCGATCGCCGAGCATCAGGATCCCGCCTCCGCGATCTACGAATACAAGGTGCCCGCCTACAACGTGTCCAAGACCGCGCTGAACGCGTGGACGGTGCACCTGGCGCACGAGCTGCGCGGCACGCCGATCAAGGTCAACGCGATCCATCCGGGTTCGGTGAAGACCGACATGAACGCCAACGGCGACCTCGACATCAAGACCGGCGCGAAGAGCAGCGTCGAGATGGCCCTGCTCGACGCGGACGGCCCCACCGGCAGCTTCACCCATCTCGGAGAAGCGCTGCGCTGGTAAGGACCCACGGCGCCGGCGTTTCCACTTCCTTCCGGAGAACCCTCATGCCACATCCGTCGCGCGCGACCACCCCCGCGCTGTTCACGACCGCCGCGCTGACGCTCGCGCTCAGCGCCTGCGCGGTCGGCCCGAACCATGTCCGGCCCGCGGTGGCGGTGCCGGAACGCTTCGTCGAAGCGACGCCGGTGTCTAGCACCGACGCGCCGCTGCCCGCGGTCGACGCCGCGTTCTGGCGCGACTTCGGCGACCCGCAGCTCGATGCGCTGATCGACCGGACGCTGGCCGCCAACCACGACCTGCGCATCGCGCTGGCGCAGTACGACCGCGCCAACGCGCTGCTGCGCAGCGCGAAGTTCGACCGCCTGCCGACGATCACCGGCAGCGCGTCCGCCAGCGACAGCCGCAGCAGCGCCGACCAGCTGCCGGGCGTTTCGCGCAAGGATCGCGACGTCGAGTCGTACGCGGCATCGGCGAACGCGGCGTGGGAACTCGATGTCTTCGGCCGCATCCGTCGCGGCGTGGAAGCCGGTCGCGCCGACGCCGCGGCCGGTGCCGCCGACCTCGCGGCGGCACAGGTCGCCATCGTCGGCGAGGTCGCACGCACCTACTTCGAGCTGCGCGGCCTGCAGGAACGCCTGCGCGTCGCCCGGGAAAACGCCGACACCCAGCGCGAAACGCTGCGCCTGGTCGAGGCGCGCCTCCAGGCCGGCGCCGACAGCGAATTCGACGCCGCCCGCGCCCGCGCGCAGCAGGCGTCGACCGCATCGCGGATTCCCGCGCTGGAAGCCCAGATCGCGATCGCGATGCATCGCCTCGCGGTGCTGAGCGGCCAGGCACCGGACGCGCTGGTCGGCGAGTTGTCGACGCCGAAAGCACTGCCGTCGCTGCCGGATCGCATCGATGCCGGCACCCCGGGCGACCTGCTGCGCCGTCGCCCCGACATCGCCGCCGCCGAAGCCCGGCTGCACGCCGCGACCGCGCGCGTCGGCGTCGCCACCGCCGACCTGTTCCCGCGCTTCACGCTCGGCGGACTGATCGGCAGCCAGGCGATCGACAGCGACGCGCTGTTCCGGCGCGACAGCGAGACGCGGCTGGTGTCGTTCGGCATCGACTGGTCGTTCCTCGACGTGGGCCGGGTGCGCGCGCGGATCGCGGCGGCCGACGCCGACGCCTCCGGCGCGCTGGCCGGCTACGAACGCACCGTGCTGCTGGCGCTGGAGGACACCGAGAACGCGCTGGTCCGCCACGCCCGCGCACGCGAGGAGGACACGCTGCTGGCGCAGGCCGCGCAGGACAGCACCGCCGCCGCCACGCTCGCGCGCAAGCGCTACCAGGCGGGCGCGACCGGATTGCTGGAACTGCTCGACGCCGAGCGCACGCGGCTGCAGGCGCAGGACGCGTTCACGGACGCACGGACGCGCACGACGACCAGCGCGGTGGCGCTGTACAAGGCGCTGGCCGGCGGCTGGCCGGATGCGCCGCCGATGCGCGAGCGCGTCGGCCAGCGCTGAAGCCGCGGGATCGCGAAGCGGCGCATCAGCGGATGCGCCGCTTCAGCTCCGCGATCAGGGTCGAGACTTCCGCCGGCGCCAGCTTCGCGAAGCGTTCCGGCAGCAGGCTCCGCCGCGAGGATTCCTGCACCGCCAGCAGTTCCATCAGCTGGATGGTGTCGACGTGCTGCGGCGGGATGAAATCGCCGATGGCCTGCTGCAGATGCGGCAGCGCGAACGCCGTGCCGTCGTTGCGGGCGTTGTCGAGCGCGAGCAGCGCGATGGCTTCGAGGTCGGCGTTGGAATAGCCGTCGAGGCCTTCCAGCGCCTCGGTCAATGCCGTCGCGTCCGCTTCCGGCAGCGCCGCGCCGTTGCGCCTGAGGATCGCCTGCACGATGCGCAGGCGGTCGATCGCGGTGTCGGCGTAGAAGAACGGGATCTTGCGATCGAGACGACCCGGCCGCTTGATGTCGACGTCGAGCTTGTCCGGGCGATTGGTCATCAGGATCGTCAGCACGTGGCCGCGGTTGTCGGTGTCGGACATGAAGTCCTTGAGCCGGGCGATGACGCGCGACGACGTGCCGCCGTCGGTCTCGCCGCCTTCGCCATTGCCGAAGCTGCGGTCGCCTTCGTCGATGACCAGCGCGATCGGGCTCATCGCGCGGATGATCCTGAGCACGCGTTCGAGGTTGGATTCGGTCGAACCCACCCACTTCGATCGGAAGTTCTTCAGCACCACGCCCGGCAGCCCCGCTTCCCTGAGGAAGGCCTTGATGACGAAGGTCTTGCCGACGCCCATCGGTCCGACCGCGAGCAGGCCCATCGGCGCGAGCCGGCCGTCGCCGCTGCGGATCAGTGCCGCGATTTTCATCAGCTCGGCCTTGATCTGGTCGTAGCCGCCGACCGCATCGAGGCCATAGGTCGGATCGAGGAATTCGATGAGGTCGCCGCAGGAGCGCTGGATGATCTCCCGCTTGCGCTGGCCGATGACGGCGAGCATCGCGGTGACCGGATCCTCGCCGGTCTGCGGCGCGTCGTGCCCCAGGATCAGGAACGCGATCTCCTCGCGCGACTTGCCGGCGGTGACGCCGGCGTAGGCCTCGGCACGCTTGGCCGCGTCCGGCGCGTCGCCAAGCAACTGCAGCGCCAGCGCCTTGCGTTCGGCTTCCGGCAGGCCGGCGTCGGGACGCTCGGCGACGATGCCGTCGATCTCGAGAAGACGCAGGCCGGCGGTGTGCTTGGCGACCAGCGCCTGCCGGTCGGCCGGCATGTGCGGCGCCGACTGCGCGACCAGCTGCGCGCGCGCGGCTTCGTCGGGCAGCGGTATTTCGATCGCCGCAATGCGCGGATTGGTGTTGAGCGAGGGATGCAGCTCCGCCAGCGACGCGCACAGCAGCACGACGATGTGGTTGCGCTGCAGCAGCAGGCCGCCCAGCGACCAGTCGTGGAAGATTTCCAGCAGCCCGCGTTCGTCGGTGCTCAGGAACGTGGTGTCGGCGTTCGGCACGAGGTCGCCCGCATGCGGCAGCACCAGCGCGATGCCCTCGCCCGTGCGCAGGCGCAGCTCGAGCGCGGCCATGTCCGACAGCAGCGATTCGCCGTGCTCGATCGGCTTGGTGCCCTCGCCGCGGCGCTTGAGCCCGGCATGGCGCAGCGCGAGTTCGTAGCGCTGCGGCTTCGCGGCCAGCACCACGTCCTGCAGGTAGTCCGCGAACGGCAGCAGGCGGCCCTCGTGCGGCACGCCGTCGTGGACGTTGCCGTGGAGCAGGAACAGCCCGGCCTCGCCCGCGAGGTAGCGACGCTTGAGCTCGTCGGCCCAGCGCGGGAGGTCGGAGGGCTGCGTCGAAGTGCCGTTGAGGGTGGTCATGGTCTCGATCCCGGCCGAGCGAACGTGTCGAGCGTTCGCGACGGCCCTGCGTGAGGAACTGCGCGTCTGAGGAGCTGCGCGTCTTTCGCCGCCTCCCCTTCGCGGGGAGGGTTTCCCTTCGACGCAGGTCAGATCGTGCGGTCGCCCGCGCCCTGCGCGGCGCGATCCTGCTTCATCGCCTCGAGCTTGGCGCGCGCGGTGGCCTTGCTGCTGCTGGCCTTCAGCGCGTTGAGGCGGGTGTCGAGGTCGGACTCGCGCAGTTCGTCGCCGAGCTTGGCCTTGGCGATGGTGTCCTTGATGCCGGTGCGGACGTTCTCCAGCGCACGCAGCTCGGCATCCACCGACAGCCCTTCGAGCTGGTCGTTGATGCGGGTGCGGGCCTGCGCGCTCTGCATCTTGGCGAGCATGCGGTCCTTCTCGGCCTTGAGCTTGGTGATCTCGCCCTTGACCTCGGTCAGAGCGTTCTTGGCGGTCTCCACGTCCTTCTGGGCGCCTTCGAGTTCGCCCTGCAGCGAAGCGATCTCGGCGTCGACGGCGTCCTTGCGTTCGATCAGCTCGACCGCGAGATCGTCCTGGTTGGTCGCCATCGCCTGTTCGAGCATCGCGGCCAGTTCGGCCTGCTGCCGCTGCGCCTTCTGCAGGCGGTCCGCGGCGTCCTCGCGCAGGCGGATCAGGCCGGCGGTGGCGTTCTTGAGCTTGTTGTACTTCTCGATCATCGTGTTGATCGCGTTCTCGTACGCGATCTCCGGATGCTGCTGCTCCAGGCCGGTGACGAAGAGCGAGAGGAAGCCGCGCACGAGGTTGGCCAGTCGGCTGAAGAGGTTCATGGAGGTCTCCTGGGGAAGAAGGTGCGGTCAGCGCGCGCCGCCCGCGGCCTGCCCGGCGGATTTCGCCTGGGCCTGCTGCGCGGCGGATGCGGCGTGGGTCTTGAAGTAGTGGCTGTCGAGATCGTTCTGCGACAGTTCCATCTCGATGTCCTCTTCCAGCTGCAGCCGCGACAGCGACTCGCCGAGCTTGGACCCGAGGGTCGTGGAATAGGGGCTGGCGACGACGAGCTGGTAGACCTCCTCGACCTGGTCGGGGAGCGACACCAGCGCGGCGTCGATCGACATGCGGCGCGCGACCAGGCGGTCGTGGCGCAGCTTGATCGCCGCGTAGTCGTCGCGGGCCATCTTCAGCAGGCGGTAGCGCGGGTCGCTTTCCTCGACGTCGGACAGCGCGCGCTCGGCCTCGCGCAGGCGACGGTCGAGCGTGGCCTCCTCGCCGCTGCGCAGGCGCTCCTGGATCGTCACCTGCGCCAGCCACAGCGCGAGGAAATCGACCGAGGCCTTGTCGACGCGCTCGGCATCGTCGTAGGACAGCTGGCTGGCCTCCTCGCCGGCGATGCGGTACAGCACTTCGGAGCGCTCGACGATGACCCGGTATTTCTGCCACATCGGCATGCCCATCACCCGCTGCATGCCGCCGTAGACCTGGAACAGCTCCTGCTGCAGCTGGCCACGGCGCTGGTCGATGGCGGCGCGACGCGTCTGGCGGTCGATGCGGCTGCGGAAGGTCGGCAGATCCGGCACCACCAGCGCCGCCAGCACCTGCGCCGCGCCCAGCACCACCAGCGCGCCGAGCGCGCCCGCGGCGCCCGCGGGAATCGACGCCACGGCCGCCGCCAGCCCGCCGCCGAGCACGGTGGTGAGGTTGGTCTGGCTGGTCAGCCAGGCGCGGAGGTAGCTGACGGGCTTCGGCGACGCATTCATCGGTTCAGATCGTCACCCGCATGTTGCCCTTGCCCGCCGCCTGGTGCAGGCGGCTGAGGATGCGCTGCTCCAGCGCGGCGGCCTCGGGCATGCGCAGCCAGCCGCTGTCGCGCGGCTGGGGGGCGGCGATCTCGAAATCGTCGGCGATCCGCGCCGGCTGGGTCGACAGCACGACCACGCGATCGCCCAGCAGCAGCGCCTCGGTGACGTCGTGGGTGACGAACACGATCAGGCATGGATGCTCCCGGTAGAGCTTCACCAGCAGCTTCTGCATCTCCTCGCGGGTCTGCGCGTCGAGCGCGCCGAAGGGCTCGTCCATCAGCAGGATGCGCGGCTTGAGCATCAGCGCGCGCGCCAGGGCGATGCGCTGGTTCTGGCCGCCGGAGAGCTGGCTCGGTCGCAGCTTCGCCTTGTCGGCCAGGCCCACCGATTCGAGCATGTGCATCACCAGCCCGTCGCGCTGCGCGGCCGGGATGCGGTCGCGCCACAGCTTCAGCCGGAACGGGAAGGCGACGTTGTCGTACACCGTGAGGTCCGGCCGGTTGGCGTAGCGCTGGAACACCATCACCGCGTCGTCGTGCGCGTCGGTGCAGGGCTTGCCGTCGATGCTGATCGTGCCGCTGGTGGGCATGATCTGGTTGTGCGGGCGCACGCCGCCCATCATGTACAGCAGCGTGCTCTTGCCGCAGCCGGACGGGCCCAGCAGCATGTTGATGCTGGGGCCGGTGAAGCGCAGGTTGAGGTCGTCGATGACCCGGTTGGTGCCGCCCTCGGGGCGCGGGAACTCCTGCACGATCCGGTCGAGTGCGATCACGGACGGCGTGGCCGCGGACGGCGTGGCGTCGGCGGTCGCGGTCATGCCTGGGTCTCCCACGGATACAGGTGGCGCTTGACCGCGCGCATCGTCTGGTAGGTCACCAGCGCCAGCGCGATGATCACGAAGATGCCGGCGAACACCTGGTCCATCGCGCTGAAGCGGCGCGCGTTC
Organism: Pseudomonadota bacterium; assembly: GCA_023392975.1. Taxonomy (GTDB): domain Bacteria; phylum Pseudomonadota; class Gammaproteobacteria; order Xanthomonadales; family Xanthomonadaceae; genus Lysobacter_I. The sequence goes on from JAEWNA010000056.1 coordinate 11,881, forward strand.
TGGATCAGCTGGCCGAGGCCGACCTTGGCGTTCACGTACTCGGCGACGGTGATGTAGGTCCACATCACCGAGACGCTGACGATGATCGCGTCGGCGATGCGCGGCATCGCGATCGGCACCACCGCATGGCGGATGCATTCCCACGGCGAGGCGCCGAGGTCGCGGGCGCCGATCCAGTAGCTCTGGGGCACCGCCTGCAGCGCGTCGCGCACCATCGGCACGAGGTAGACCACCGCGCCGAGGAACAGGAACGCGACCTTCATCGACTCGCCGATGCCCAGCCACATCACCAGGATGGGCAGCAGCGCCACCACCGGCGCCGAGCGGAACGGATCGATCAGCGGCGACAGCACCGCGTTCAGCTTCGGCGAGGCGCCCATCAGGATGCCCAGCGGCACACCCAGCAGCACCACCAGCACGCCGGCGGCCGCGACGCGACCGACCGACCACAGCGTGGCGTCGAACAGCAGGCTCCTGCCGTCGTGCCACGCGAGGTAGGCGAACGCGCGCGCCACCGCCCACGGCGACGGCAGCTTGTTCGGGCTGATCCAGCCGCTGCCGGACAGCGCCGCCCACAGCAGCACCACGACGGCGACCCCGGCGATGCCGAGGCGCCGCCGTTGCGCACCGGGGAGCGCGGCGTAGGGGTTCCAGGCGCTGTTCATGCCGTGCGTCGCCCGTGCCTCAGCGCGCGCCGAACACGGCGATGCGCGTGGAGCGGTTGGCCTCGCGGCAGGCGTCGAGGCTCAGGCCTTCGGCTTCCGGCGCGCCCTCGTTGCACAGCGGACGGCTGGAGCCGTTGCCGACGATCTTGAAGCGCTCGCGCGGGAATTCCCACTGCTGCACGAGGTAGTCGACCACGGCGCGCGCCCGCGCCTCGGACAGGCGATCGTTGACCGTGGCGCTGCCGGTGCTGTCGGTGTTGCCGCTGATCTCGAAGTAGGCGCTGCCGTTGTTCTCGATGAACGGCACCATGTCGGTGTCGATGGTCTTCTCGGCGCGCTTGGTCAGCGCCGACTGGCCGCTGGCGAAGTTCACGACCACCGGCTTGGTGACTTCGGCCGGCGCCGCCTGCACCGCCTGCTCGCGGGCCTGGGCGGTGAAGGTCTCGGTCTTCTGCGCCTCGGCCTGCGCCTGGGTGCTGGCGTCGTACAGGGTGCGGATGAAGCGGGTGTCGAAGCTGTCGGAAGGATTGATCACCGGCGACTTCGGATTGGCCAGCGCGCCGGCGGCGCGGTAGATCTGGTCGAAACGCTGGTAGACGCGGGCGTAGTGGTTGGTGCCGCCGCTCATGCCGAGGATGCGCGCGTTGTCGCCGACGCCGGTCCACAGCAGGTTGTCGAACAGGCCCTTCACGAACGGCTTGCCCTCGTCCTTGGCCAGCAGGGTGAAGAACTCCTCGGTGTTGACCAGCGCCTCGACCGCGTTGTCCGGAGCGGCCTTGGCCGCGTCGACGCCCTTCATCCAGCCGTTGACCAGCTTCTGCACCGCCGCGGCGCCCTGGGCGTCGTCGAGCACGCGCTTGTCGCAGACGATGACGTCGAAGATCAGGTTGGAGGCCGTGCGGGTGGAATACACGACATGGCCCCGGGTCGCGCGCAGCGCCAGCGACAGGTCCGGATCCCACAGCACGGCGGCGTCGACGTTGCCGGATTCCAGCGCGGCGCGCACGCCGGCGAGGCCTTCGTCGGCGTTGATGAACACGTACTCGATGCTCTGCTTCCTGCGCGCCGACAGCGAGGAGTTGTCGATCGCGTCGATGGTCATGCCGTGCGAAGGCGTGAACTGCAGCAGCGCGACCTTCTTGCCGGCGAGGTCCTCGACGGTGCGGATCGACGGGTCCTTCGCGATGATCGCGTCGGCGCCGCGGGTGTTGTCGACGACCATCACCGCACGGCCGTCGTGGCCGCTGTTGCGCAGGTTCGGCTGCTCCTGGGCCCAGAAGTCGGAGGTGCGCCAGATGCACTGCGCGGCGCCCGACTCGAACACGGTGGCGATCGCCGGGATGTCGTCCTGGATCACGAACTCGACGTTGAGGCCTTCCTTGTCGTACAGCGAGCCGGCCTTGGTGGTCAGGCTGTTGCCGTTGGCGACCAGCGCCGGGGCGTAGCCGTGGAAGCTGACGATGCTGACCTTCAGCGGATTGCCGGCCGAGCCGAGCGCACCGTCGCCCTTGCCGCTGCCGGAATAGCTGCCGGCGGTGGCGGTCTTGCCGGCGCCCTGGGTGGCGGCGGCAGGCGTGTCGTCGCCGGCCTGGCGGTTCTTGTAGAGGTTCCACAGCACCGACCCGCTGCCGACGATGACGATGGCGCCGATCAGCAGCTTGGCGAAGGGGGTGAGTTTGACGGCCATGGCAGGCTCCTTACACGAAGGGGATGCGGTGCGCGCGACCCTGCGGGATCGACGCGCACGCGGAACAGGGAAAACGGGAAACGGGGCGACGCCGGGTCATGCCGCCGACGCCCGGAACTGGGCGACGAGGTCCTGCAGGCCGGCGATCTGCGTGTCGAGGCGCTGGGTCTCGCGCTGCAGCGCGGCCCTGTTCGATTCGGATTCCGACTGCAGGCGGGCGACGTCCGCGGCGGTGGCGCCGATCGCGTCCTGCACCTGCGCCTCGAGCGCGGCGATCTGGCGGCGCAGCTCGGCGACACGGGTGTCGCGGCTGCTCTCCAGTTCGGCGATGCGCTCGCGGTTGTGCTGCACCAGCGCGTCGGCGCCGGCCTGCAGGTGGCGCTGGTGGCCGCGGAGCGCGTCGATCTTGGCGTCGGCATCGGCCAGCACCTGGTCCATCGACCAGGTCTCGTCGGCGACGTCCATCGCGGTGATCGCGGCGCGGCGGGTGGTCGGGTCCAGGGTGCGCAGGCCGTCGACCAGCTTCTGCAGCCGTTCGACCGGGAACGCGGCCTCGGCCAGGCCCTGGCGGGCGTAGATGTCGGGGAAGGCCAGGCCTTCCTCGACGCCGGCCAGCGCCTCCGTCGCAACGGGCGCGGCTTCGGCGGCCTGCGCCTGCGCGGGTGCGGGCGCCTGCTCGGGCGCACGCG
>JAEWNA010000014.1 GCA_023392975.1 Pseudomonadota bacterium
GGGCGAGGCCAACGCCCGCTACTTCCGCACCGACGTCACCGACGAAGCCGGCGTCGTCGCCAACGTCGCCGCGGCGAAGGACTTCCTCGGCGGCCTCAACGCGGCGATCAACTGCGCCGGCATCCTCGGCGCCGGCCGCGTGCTGGGCAAGGAAGGCCCGATGCCGCTGTCGCAGTTCCAGACCACGGTGCTGGTGAACCTCGTCGGCAGCTTCAACGTCGCCAAGGCCGCCGCACAGCTGATGCAGGCCAACGATGCCAACGCCGACGGCGAGCGCGGCGTGATCGTCAACACCGCGTCGGTCGCGGCCTACGAAGGCCAGATCGGCCAGGCCGCGTACTCGGCGTCGAAGGGAGGCGTGGTCGGCATGACCCTGCCGATGGCGCGCGAACTCGCCCGCTTCGGCATCCGCGTGATGACCATCGCCCCCGGCATCTTCTGGACCCCGATGGTCGACGGCATGCCCGAGAGCGTGCAGCAGTCGCTGTCGGCGTCGATCCCGTTCCCCTCGCGCCTGGGCAAGCCGGAGGAATTCGCCGACCTCGTCGCCTACATCCTCGGCAACGTCTACCTCAACGGCGAGACCATCCGCCTCGACGGCGCCACGCGCCTCGCTCCGAAATGATCCGGCATGCGTAGGGCGGGCCCGGGCCCGCCCTCACGACACATCCGGTCGCTCCGGACAACCCAACGAAACCACCCCGATCATCGCGACCTTCGACCGAACGGTCGCGATGGTGGGCCAAGGCCCACCCTGCAGAGAAACCCACATGAAGGCTTACGACATCAAGAAGGGCAACGTCGTCGAATACAACGGCAGCGCCTACCAGATCCGCGACATCGAACGCAGCTCGCCGCAGGGCCGCGGCGGCAACGTGAAGTACCGCTTCACCATGTACAGCGTGCCCGGCGGCAACAAGCTGGACATCAGCGTCGGCGGCGACGACGACCTCAAGGAAGTCGATCTCGCCCGCCGCCAGGCCACGTTCTCGTACAAGGACGGCGACGCATTCGTGTTCATGGACGACGAGGACTTCACGCCGTACACGCTCGACGCCGATGTCGTCGGCGACGGCGCCGGCTACATCACCGACGGCCTGACCGGCTGCTACGTGCAGGTGATCGACGACGCGCCGGTCGGCCTGCAGCTGCCGCAGAGCGTGGCGCTGGAAGTGGTCGAGACGCCGCCGGAACTCAAGGGCGGCACCGCCACCAAGCGCCCGAAGCCGGCGAAGCTCAACACCGGCATCGAGATCCAGGTGCCGGAATACATCGCCAACGGCGAGAAGGTGTGGGTGAACACCACGACCGGCGAGTTCGGCGGTCGCGCGGAGTGAGTCCCCGCGTCGGCATCCGTTCCGGCGCCATGCACGATGACGGACGAAAAAAACCGGCCGCTCTGCAGCGGCCGGTTTTTTCTTGCACGGCGCTGATGCGCCGGGACCCGGACACCCTCAGTGCGCGGTTTCCGCGGCCTCGCCGACCGTGCGTCGGCTCGACATCTCGGCCAGCGCGCCCGCGATCGTCGTGACCGCGGCACCGTGCAGGATCGAGTGGTGGTCCGCATCGACGTCATGCAGCGTCGGCGCCGCGCCGGCGACCGCACGCCAGCCGTAGTCGCCGGGCCAGGCGTCGGAGGTCGGCATCGACCGGGTCGCGCGGAACAGATGCCATTCGATCGGGCCCGGCAGCGGCTTCGGGCGGTACCGGCGATAGGCCTCGCGGTTCGCGCGGAACACGGTCGTCAGCGCCTCATAGCGGTCGCGGTCGACCGGGATGCCCAGCCGTTCCAGTTGCACGAGCACGTCGTCCACGGGCATCGCGCGCAACGCATCGGCGGACAGGTCGAAACGGCGACCATTCTGTTCGGCGAGCTCCGCGCAGAGCCGGCGCATGTCCTCGGCCTCGTCGCCGGCACCGGCGTCGGCCGCGAACAGCACCTCCGGCGTCGCCGCGTCCAGCAATGCCAGGTAGTCGACCCGCTCGCCCTGCGCGAGCAGCAAGCGCGCCATCTCGTAGGCGACCACGCCCCCGTAGGAATGCCCGACCAGGCGATACGGCCCCTGCGGCTGGAGCGCGCGGATCGCGGCCAGGTTGGCCTGCGCGGTGGCCTCCACGCTGTCCGGCGGCGGTGTCGATCCGTCGAGGCCGATCGCTTCCACGGCATGGAATGGCTGTCCGGGACCGAGCGCACGGCTCAGCTCGCGATAGGACAGCACGTTGCCGCCGACGCCCGGCAGAGCGAACACCGCCGGCCCCGTGCCGCGCGGCTGGATCGCGACCACCGGGCCCGCGGCAGCCGCCCGCGCATCGCCGGCGGCGATCCGCCCGATGGTCTCCGCCAGCTGCGCGATCGTCACCTGCTCGAACAGCGCGCGCACCGGCAGTTCGACGCCGAACGCCGAGCGGATCCGGTACAGCAGTTGGGTCGCGAGCAGCGAATTGCCGCCGAGCTCGAAGAAATTGTCGTCGACGCCGATCTTCGCCTGCTCCAGCACGAAGCCCTTTTCCTTGAAGACGTAGGCCCAGATCTCGGCGAGGCGACGCTCCGTCTCGCTGCGCGGCGCCACGTATTCGCGGCTCGACTCCAGCCCGACCTCGATCTTCGACAGCGCGCGTCGATCGGCCTTGCCGTTGGAGGTGACCGGCATCGCGGGCATGGCGACGAAGGCGGCCGGGATCATGTATTCCGGCAGCGTCTCCAGCAGGTGCGCGCGCAATTCGCCGTGCGCCAGCGCAACCACGTCGCCCTCGCGCGAGCCGACCGCGCGGTAGAACGCGATCAGCTGCTTGTAGCCGTCGGGGCCGCGCGCGATCACCACGCTCTCGCTGATCGCCGGATGGCGATTCAGGTGCGCCTCGATCTCGCCGGTCTCGATGCGGACGCCACCGATCTTCACCTGGTCGTCGATCCGTCCGAGGTACTGGATGTTGCCGTCGTCCAGCCAGCGCGCGAGATCGCCGGTCCGATACATGCGCGCGCCGGGCTCGAACGGATTGTCGATGAAGCGCTCGCGGGTCAGCTCGGGCCGGTTGAGGTAACCGCGGGCGAGGTTGTCGCCGGCGATGTGCAACTCGCCGGGCACGCCGACGGGCTGCGGGTTGTTGTGCGCGTCGACGATGTAGATGCGGGTGTTGTCGATGGGCGCGCCGATCGGCACGAACGGGTACTCGATCTTCGTGCAGTCGTAGAAGGTGACGTCGATCGCCGCCTCGGTCGGGCCATACAGGTTGTGCAGGGCGGCGTTCGGGAACGCCTTGCGGTAGCGGTCCACCGAATGCCGGTCGAGCGCCTCGCCGCTGCAGAACACGAAACGCACGCTGTCGCAGGGTTCGCGGTTGTTGTCGAGGAAGGTATGCAGCATCGACGGCACGAAGTGCAGCGTGGTCACGCCGACGCCGCGGATCAGCGACTCCATGTATTGCGCGTCGGAATGGCCGTTCGGCACCGCGAAGGCGAGCGCCGCGCCGACCATCGGCGGCCACACGAACTCCCACACCGACACGTCGAAGCAATACGGCGTCTTCTGCACCACGATGTCGCGGTGGTCCATCGGGTAGGCCTTCTGCATCCAGTGCACGCGGTTGACCAGCGCGCGATGCTCGACCAGGACGCCCTTGGGCTTGCCGGTGGACCCCGAGGTGAAGATCACGTAGGCGACGTTGGTCGGGCCGACGTCCTCGGCCACGACCCGGCCCTGCGCGGCCAGCATCGCCGCCTCGCGCAGGATCGCGTCCCAGTCGGCGTCGAGCGCGATCACGCGCACGCCCTCGCCGGCCAGCGCCGCGACCCGGTCGCGGTGCTTCGCCTGGGTGAGCAGCACGGTCGCGTTCGAGTCCTCGAGCATCCAGGCGACGCGGTCGTCCGGATAATCCGGATCGATCGGCATGTAGGCGCCGCCGGCGCGCAGGATGCCGGTGATGCCGGTCATCATCTCCACCGAGCGCTCGACGCAGAGCGCGACGATGGTGTCCGGGCGGACGCCGTGCGCCTGCAGGACCAGGGCCAGGGCATGGGTCGCCTCGCCCAGTTCGCGATAGGACACGGTCCGGCCTTCGAACAGCACCGCCGGGCGATCGGGCATGGCGGCGACGTTGTCGAGGAAGAACGCATGGATGCAGCGATCGCGCGGGTACTCCGCCGGCGTGTCGTTCCACGCCTGCAGCACCCGGCGGCGATCCTCCTCGGTGGCGATCGGGTAGGCCATGACCGGACGATCGGGATCGCGCCCGATCCCGTCGAGCAGCACCCGGAAATGCGCCATCAGCGCGCGGATGGTGTCATTGGGGTAGAGGTTCGGGTCGCTCTGCAGGTGGATGCGGAAGCTGCCTTCCTCCGGGAACACCTCGAACGCGATGTCGAAATCGCCTTCGGCCTTCTGCCGGAAGCCCTCGAACGGGGCAAGGCCGAACTCCCGTCGCAGGGCCACGAAGGACGGATCGGACAGGTTGCCGAATTCCTGGTAGGCGTAGTAGATGCGGAAATCCTGCGCATCGCTGCCTTTCTGCCGGTGCATCATCAGCGGGAACGGATAACCGCCGTGGAACAGCGCGTCGATCATCCGGCCCTGCATCTGCTGCATCAACCCGGCGGCGGTGAGCGGCTGCTCGAAGTTCGCCCGCAGCGGCACGATGTTGAAGAAGTAGCCGATCTCGTCGCGGAAGCGCTCCTCCGGCCGGACCACGACCGGCATCACCGCGACGATGTCCTTCTGGCCGGAATACTTGTGCAGCAGCATCTGGAACACGGCGAGGAAGAACGCCGATGGCAGCAACGATTTCTCGGCGCAATAGGCGCGGATCCGGCGCGCCACCGCGTCCGGCAGCGTGTCGACCACGATCTCCGGTTCGTAGCCCGGCGGCAGCGGGCGCGGCGCGTCCGGCAACAGCCGGAAACCGGACAGATCGCCCTGCAACTGCGCCTTCCAGTAATCGGCGTGCTTGCGTCCGTCCGCGGAGTCGAGCATCGCCCGCTCCCACGCAACGAACGCCTCGTAGCCGCACGCGGTGGCAGGCGCCGGGGCCGGACGCCCCGCCGCGGCATCGCGGTACGCATCGAACAGCGCGCGCAGCAGCACGCCGCTGGAAAAACCGTCCGACACGATGTGATGGACCAGCACGAACAGGCCGACGCGGCCGCCGCCCCAGGTGAACAGGGTAATCCGGCACAGCGGGCCGGCCTGCAGGTCGAAGGGTTCGAGCACGCGCGCCTGGAAATGTGCGACCACGTCCTCGCTGTGTTCCAGCGGCAGCGCTTCCTCGCGCAGGGCCGCGCGGCAGGCCGGGTCGATGCGGTGCACGGGAACGCCTTCGCGTTCGACGATCCTCGCCATGAGGATCGGATGGCGGTCCAGCAGGCGGTTCCAGGCGTCGGCGAGCACGCCGCGGTCGATGTCGGCGCGGACCTCGACGCAGATCGGCACCGCATGGCTTCGCAGTGGATTGAGCTGCTGCAGGAGGTAGTGGGTGCTCTCCCCGACGGACAGCGGGAACTCCGCGATCGCCCCCACAGCGCCCTGCGCATCCGCCTCTTCGGCGAGCACGCGCAACAGTTCGGGCTTGCAACGCGCGATGGCATCGGCCAGTTCGGGGGTCAGGGCCCCCTTCGGCGCATAGCAGTTCAATTTGCCGTCTTCGACGACCAGCTTGACGTCCAGACCGGCGAGTTCGCTCAGGAGCCGCCTCACAACTTCCATTCCACACTCCGTATGTTTCTGCAGAATCAATTTCCGGCGACCGGACCGGCACGGCTCCCGTCCTCGACCGCTTTCGATGCAGGATTTCGAAGACCGGCGACCATGGCGCATGCGCGTGGAACCGGACACATGCATCGGCCGCGCAGCGTCATCCGCATGCGGCGTATTTTCGCTCCCGGATCATACCCATTTCCCCTGACAGACGCGGAACACCGCCCGCGACGACAGCCCGAAAGCGCATGAGAATCGTCTGCGCCGATCGTTCAACGGCGCCACGCACCGGAAGGACCACACACGGTTCGCTCGGGTTCCCTGCGGGTGACCGTCACCGGACGGACATGGACCGCCACTTGGAAGCCATGCGCAGGATCGAGGGGTCGAGACCCGCTTGATCGAACAGTTCGGCGATCGGCCGCCACGCCAGCGCATGCGACTCGTCGCTCACCGCGAACGCCTCGCTGCCGGTCGCCCGCACGACGTAGCGTGCGTCGTAGTGCCAGTGCCCGGGCACGTCGCCGCGTTCGGGGATCCAGTGCCGGTCGAGGTCGAACAGCGCCGGTTCGACCACCAGTTCCGTCAGGCCCGACTCCTCCTCCGCCTCCTTCAGCGCCACCGCCGCCAGGTCGCGATCGCCATCGGCATGGCCGCCGAGCTGCAGCCAGCGATCGAGCTTGCGGTGATGGGTCATCAGCAGGCGCTCACCGGCGCGATCGACCAGCCAGGCGGACGCAGTGAAGTGGCCGGCGAGCCGACCGCGGAGGAACGGGTCCCCGGGGTCGTCGAGCAGAGCGGCGAAGTCGGCGGCGACCTCCGCCTCCCCGGGCCAGCGGGTGGCGTAGGCCGCAAAGGCACGTCGCAGGCGGTCGGACATCGCGTTCGGATCGTTCATGGTGCATCGCATCATCGCGGGCCGGCATTATCGCCCGGCGCGGACCGAGTCGCCGCCAAGGCCTCCGCTTGTGCACCGGGGGCCGGCCGGGTATGGTCGCCGGGTTATCGCGCCGGCGGTTCGCCGGTGATCGTCGCAAGCCTTCCCGGGGAGTTCTCAATGCTGTTTCAGCGCACGAAACCGCTCGATCTGATTCTCGAGACCGCCGCCAAGCGGTCGTTGACCCGCCAGCTGGGCGCCTTCGACCTGACCATGCTGGGCATCGGTGCGGTCATCGGTACCGGCATCTTCGTGCTGACCGCGGTCGCGGCCAACAAGGCCGGCCCGGGCATGATGTACTCGTTCGTGATCGCCGGCGTGGTCTGTGCGCTGACCGCGCTGATCTACTCGGAGATCGCGGCGATGGTGCCGGTCTCCGGTTCCGCCTACACCTATTCCTACGCGGTACTGGGCGAAATCGTCGCGTGGATGGTCGGCTGGGCGCTGATCCTCGAGTACGCGGTCGCGGCCGGCGCAGTCTCGGTCGGATGGTCGGGATACGCGAACGGATTCCTGGCGCATCACGGCGTGGGCTTGCCCGATGTCCTCACCGCCGGCCCGTTCTGGGTCGAGCAGCTGAAGGACGGCGCCGTGATCCACATGGTCGACGGCGTGGAGCACAAGGGCGGCTTCAACCTGATCGCTTTCCTGCTGGCGCTGCTGGTCACCGTCCTGCTGGCGGCGGGCACCTCGAAGTCGGCCAAGGTCACCGCGGTGCTGGTGCTGATCAAGATCGCTGCGCTGACCGCCTTCGTCATCCTCGCCTTCCCGGCGGTCGATTCGGCGAACTTCGAGCCGATGCTGCCGAACGGCTGGGGCACGCCGCTGTCGGGCGTGGGCGTGCTGGGCGCTGCCGCCTCGATCTTCTTCGCCTACGTCGGCTTCGACGCGGTCTCCACCGCCGCCGAAGAAACCAAGAACCCGAACCGCAACATCCCGATCGGCCTGATCGGCTCGCTCGGCATCTGCACCATCTTCTACCTGCTGGTCGCCTACACCGCGGTCGGTTCGATGGGCGCCCAGCCCGGCGGCCCGCTGTCCGAATCGAAGGAACCGCTGGCCTTCGTGCTGCGTGAAATCAACTGGCCCAAGGTCGGCGACTTCGTCGCCGGCGCCGCGATCCTCGCGCTGCCCTCGGTCGTACTGATGATGATGTTCGGCCAGACCCGCATCCTGTTCACCATGTCGCGCGACGGCCTACTGCCGGAGAGCCTGGCCAAGGTGCATCCGAAGTACCACACTCCGCATGTGGTCACCTGGATCACCGGCGTGTTCGTGGCGTTCTTCGCGGCGCTGTTCCCGGTCGACATCCTGGCCGACATCTCCAACGCTGGCACCCTGTTCGCATTCTTCATGGTCGCGGCAGGCGTGATGATCCTGCGCAAGACCGACCCGAACCGCGCGCGTCCGTTCCGGACCCCGATGGTCTGGGTCGTCGGTCCGCTCGCGATGGCCGGCTGCGTGCTGCTGTTCTTCAGCCTCGGCTGGAACCCGACGATCAAGTTCTTCTGCGCGTGGGCGATCCTCGGCCTGATCGTGTACTTCGCGTACGCGCGCGGCCGCAGCCACCTCGCGCCCGGCAACGAGCACCTGCTCCATGCCCATGCGCAGGACCCGGCGATTCCCGCGGAACCGCCATTCCACGAAGGCCCGCAGGCCTGACCGGCCTCGGGCCGGACAAAAGAAAACGGCGCGGACTTCCGCGCCGTTTTCGTTGGTGTCGATGAAGCAGTGT
>JAEWNA010000018.1 GCA_023392975.1 Pseudomonadota bacterium
GCCTGGGCCGGCTCGGCCTGCGGCGCCAGCGCGGCGAACTGGGCGGTGGAGGTTTCCAGCGGTTGGGCGGTGAGCTGCGCCAGGTTCAGCGGGACGACATGCTGCGACGGGGCGCCCAGGTCGCCGCGCACGGCGAACACGGTGCCGGGCGGGCCGGCGACGACATGGTCGATCGCCTCCAGTCCGCCGGCGCGGGCGGCAACCAGCATCGACCCCGCGGCGCGACGGCGGGCGTCGTCGCCCTCCAGACCCGGAATCGCGCCGAGCGCATCATAGGCCGCGCGGAAACGGGCGTGCTCGGGATGCGCGGGGTCGGCCAGCGTGCCGGCCGGGCCGGCGACGGCCACGCCCTCGTGGGCCGGGCCGCGCTTGTCGAGCGACATCAGCTTGTCGAGACCGTCGCCGTTGCGGGTGATGTCGTGGATGCGGTCGTAGTTGCTGACCCCGTTGAGGTCGCGATAGGCGCGGCCGCCGGTCATCGCCTCGCGGGCGCTGTTGAAGCCGACGATGTGCGCGGCCTTGAGGAAGCCGGCCACGCGCGCCGGCTTCTCGTCGTCGCCGATGATGCCCTGCTCGCGGGCGCGGTCGTAGGTCTTCTCGGCGTTGATCCGGAAGGCACGGTCCTGCAGCTCGGGCGAGGCCTTGTAGGCATCGAGGCCCAGGCCCTGCTTCCAGTTGGACGCATCCTGCAGGAACTCGGCCATGCCGCCGCTCTTGGCCCACGCCCACTCCGACCGCTGGCCGCTCATGGCCCGGTCGAGCTTGTCCTGGTCGAGATAACCGGCGGCGGCGAGAAAGGCGGCACCGGCCTTGTAGCGACCGACGAATCCCAGCCGGTCGACCACGTCGTGATCACCGCCGCGGCTTTCGCTCAGCACGGTCGAGGCGATCAGTCTTCGGGTGGTCGCGTCGTCGAGCGACGCGATGTTCCCCGCGTTGTACGCATCGGCAGTGGCCACTGCCTTCTGTCGAATATCAGCCATCCACCGATCTCCAATGGATATTCAACGGTCGAATTTTTTGGCGATCCACCGGAGCCGCGGATGGCCCCGGACGTCACGCCGCGTTGTGGTCGCCGACGGATCGGACGACGTGGAACCGGATGGACCCTCTCGGTCGGTCGATGTGCCGCGGCGCCTGGCGCCTGCGGTCCGGGTGCGCCCCATACAGAATCGCACGCGGCAGGCTACCAAGTCCGGGCCCGCGAAGGAAGTCCCGGGCATCGGGGCCGCGGGCGCTTGCTAGACTGGCCCCCTTCCCGCCCGGACCCGTCCATGAAAAGTGCTGGCATCGCCCTGATCTCCGCGGTCGGCCTGGTGGCCGGTATCCTGATCTACCAGGGCCTCAAGCCCGCTCCCCTGCATCCACCGACCGAAGCCCAGATCAGGACGGAGGTCGACCGGCTCCAGGCCGAGGCGCAACGTTCGCACCCGGGCATGCCGGCCAGCGACGCCATGAAGGAAGTCGCCACCCGGCAGGCCAGGGAGGCCATGGCCCGGGGCGATGCCCGCAGCCGGGCGCAGACCGCAGCCGGCATCTTCTACGGCGCCTATCTGCTGAACACGCGCGCCCGCCCCGCCTGGTGCCGACAGCGCGGCGTCGATCTGACCCCCTTCGCACGGGCCTACGAGGCCGCGCACCACGACGAGCTGCTGCGCGCCCAGGCGATCTTCGCCGAAGCCGGGCTGAAGGTGGAGAGCTTCGCGCCGCAACTGGAGGCGCAGTTCCTCGGAATGGTCGAACAGGACATGCGCGATTTCTCCAGCGGCGCCCGGGTCCCGCTGACGGAGGCCTGCGGGCTGTTCAACGAGAAGGCGCCGCAGCTCGCGAAAGCCATCGCCCTGCCCCCGGAAGTGCGGCAGGCGCTGTTCGCCGCGCGCTGAGCGGGCGCAGGCACGCCGCTGGCCTCAGCGGCACGCGGCCCCCGCCAGCCGCAGCGACTGCAGGATCCGGCCATCGCCGGCCTGGGCGAACGCGGTGAAATCACCCTCGACACCTGCCGGCAAGTCAATCGTCCGCGCCACCGCCGTCCCGTCCAGCCGCCACGGTCCCCACAGGTCGACGACCACGCGATCGTGATGGAGGGTGGCGCCGGAATTCTCGCCGGCACGGACCGCGCTGGTCCGCCCGTCCACGGTCCGCGCCAGCCAGACCTCCGACGCCGGGGTGCCCGGCACAGGCGCCGCACCCAGCCTGAGGACGTCGCCATCCGGTCCGCGGGCCAGCGCCAGCGCGAGGCCCGCGCGCGCAGGCCCGGTCGAGGCCTCCAGCGCGCGCCGCAGCATGGGCGCCGCCCGCCAGGTCACCTGCACCTGCGGGCCGACCATCACCTGCGGGGTGTAGACGGTCGATCCGCCGGTGGCGGCGACCCGCTCGCGCTGGCGTTCGGTATGCCGCGGCGACGCGAAGCGGTCGGGCCAGCCCAGCGAATCCCAGTAGTCGACGTGGAAGGCCAGCCAGTTCGCGCCGTGGCCGCCGTCGGCGACGCGGCCCGAGAGCCAGCGATCGGCCGACGGACAGCTGCTGCAGCCTTCGGAGGTGTACAGCTCGACCAGCGGGACGGCACGGTCGCCGCTGCGCACGCTGCAATCGGGCGTCGCGGCGCCCGCCGTAGAAGCCCATGCCACCAGCACGGCCATGCAAAGGAGGGGTCGACGCATGCTTGACTCCCGGTATCGAATCTTCGGAGGGACGCTCGAAAAGAGGCCGGCCTGAGGCGAACGGTTGCGCGCGATTCACGGCCGGGCGCGATTTGCTGCGATCATGCACGCGGTTTTCACGATGCTCGCCTTCAGATGCACCCCTTCATGCGCCGCTTCCGCCCCACCCTCGTCGCCTGCTGCCTCGTCCTGCTCGCCGCCTGCGGCGGCCCCACCCGGCCCACGCCTCCCGCACCCGCGGTCGTCGCGCCCCCGAAGCCGGTGAAGATCCGGATCGGTCTGGCACTCGGTGGCGGCGCGGCCAAGGGCTTCGCCCACATCGGCGTGATCAAGATGCTCGAAGCCAACGGCTTCAAGCCCGAGGTCGTGTCGGGCACCAGCGCCGGCAGCGTGGTCGGCGCGCTGTATGCCAGCGGCATGAACCCGTTCCAGATGCAGGAGAACGCGGTCGCCCTCGACCAGGCCGAGATCCGCGACGTCACCCTCTTCAACGGCGGCCTCGTCCGCGGCCAGAAGCTGCAGGACTACGTCAACCGCATGGTCGGCAACCGCCCGTTCGAGAAGCTCGCCCTGCCCTTCGCCGCGGTGTCGACGAAACTGGAGACCGGCGAGCGCATGGTGTTCGTGCGCGGCAACGTCGGCCAGGCCGTGCGCGCCTCGTGCAGCATTCCCGGCGTGTTCGAGCCGGTGAAGATCGGCGAGGTGCACTACGTCGACGGCGGCGTGGTCAGCCCGGTGCCGGTGGACGCCGCGCGCCAGCTCGGCGCGGATTTCGTCATCGCCGTGGACATCTCCACCAAGACCACCGGCGAGACGCCGAAGAACATGCTCGGCGTGGTCAACCAGTCGATCACGATCATGGGCCAGCGCCTCGGCGCGCAGGAAATGACCCGGGCCGACGTGGTGATCCGGCCGAAGGTCAACGACATCGGCGCCGCCGATTTCGAGCAGCGCAATCGCGCCATCCTCGAAGGCGAGAAGGCCGCGCTGGCGGCGATCCCGCAGATCCGGGCGAAGCTCGCGCAGCTGCGCGCATCGCGCGAGCGCGCGGAAGCCGAACGCCTCGCCCGCGAACGCGCCGCCGAAGAGGCGAAGCAGCCGAAATGCGAAAAGCCCGGGCTGATCGGCGGGCTGTTCGGCAAGGACGAGACCTGCGAGGCGCCGGCGAAGCGCTGACGCCTGCGCTGCCACGAGGCCCGACGGCCACAAGAACAAGAAAGGGCCGGCGATCGCCGGCCCTTTCTCTGGTGACGCTACAGGACGCGCGGGTCAGGCGCGCGAATCGCGACGCCCGCCGGATCGCCCCTGCCCCGGGCCACGGCCCTGGCCGGGCTTCTGCCCCGTGTGCGCATGCGCATGCGCGCCACGATCGGCAGGCTTGCCGTGGCCGCGATTCCCAGGCTTGCGCGGCGGACGCTGGCCGCCGGGGCGTTGCTCCTGCGAGCGCGGCGCGCCCGGCGCGTTGGCGTCGAGACGGATCGGCCGGCTCGGCTCGAAACCGTCGACGGCTTCGAGCGCGATGTCCGCCTTCAGCAGGCGCTGGATCTGGCGCAGCAGCGGCGCCTCGTCCGGCGACACCAGCGAGATCGCTTCGCCCTGCGCACCGTTGCGACCGGTGCGGCCGATGCGGTGGATGTAGTCCTCGGCGACCATCGGCAGGTCGTGGTTGATCACCAGCGGCAGGTTCGGGATGTCGAGGCCGCGCGCGGCCACGTCCGTGGCGACCAGGATGCGCGCCTTGCCGGACTTGAACGCGTTCAGCGCCTTCTGCCGCGCGGCCTGGCTCTTGTTGCCGTGGATCGCCAGCGCCGGCAGGCCGGCGGTTTCGAGCTGCTCGGCGAGGCGGTTGCAGCCGTGCTTGGTCTTGCCGAAGACCAGGACCTGTTCGGTGTGGCGCGTGGTGAGGATGTCGATCAGCAGGTCGCGCTTGCGCGAACCGTCGACCGGGTGCGCGCGATGCTGGATGGTCGCGGCGATGGTGTTCTGCGCGGCGACCTGCACCTGCTTGGGATCGCGCATGAATTCCAGCGCGAGCTGCTTGATCCGCGGCTCGAACGTGGCCGAGAACAGCAGCGTCTGCCGCTCGGTCGGCACGCGCGAGAGGATGCGCTTCATCGCCGGCAGGAAGCCCATGTCGAGCATGCGGTCGGCTTCGTCGAGGATCAGGATCTCGACCGCGTCGAGCTTGGCGCTGCCCTGCTGCATGTGGTCGATCAGGCGGCCCGGCGTGGCGACGAGGATGTCGACGCCACGGCGCAGGTTGTCGATCTGCGGGCCCATGCCGGCGCCACCGAAGATCGTGGTGACGTTCAGACGCAGGTACTTGCTGTAGCCGCGCAGGCTGTCGGCGACCTGCACCGCCAGTTCGCGGGTCGGCACGAGGATCAGCGCGCGCGGCTTGCGCGGGCCGGAGGCCGGCTTGTTGCCTTCGGTCAGGCGCTGCAGCAGCGGCAGGCCGAACGCAGCGGTCTTGCCGGTGCCGGTCTGGGCACCGCCGAGGACGTCCTCGCCGGCCAGCACCAGCGGCACGGCCTGGCTCTGGATGGGTGTGGGCACGGTGTAGCCGGCATCGGCCAACGCGCGCAGGAGCGCGGGCGCGAGCCCGAGCGTTTCGAAGTTCATGTGATGGCTCCGGAGCATCCCCACGGGATGCGATGTGTCACTCGGAGCTTTCCGACCGCGCTGCGAGCTGGAAGAAACGACGCACCGGTTGGCGGGTCGTGTTCGCGCGACGAAAGACGTGCGGAGCGCGCTGTGCGGCGGGTGCCCGGAGGCCGACCCGTGGACAGCGGCGGCGAGAGGAAAACGGACCCGCCGTGCGCGAAACGGGGCGGATGCTACGCGAAAACGGCGACGACCGCCAGCAGATGCCTGTTCCGGCGGGGTTTCCGGCGATCCGTTCAGACTTCCAGCACGAGCCCCGGCCGGGCCAGCGTGGCGGTGACGCCGTACCGCTCCCCGATTTCGCCGGCCAGCGCTTCCCGGGCCTTGTCCTCGCCGTGGACCAGCGCCAGCGGCGGCGGCGGCGAAAACCGCCCGTACCAGTCCATCAGGCCGTGCTGGTCGGTGTGCGCCGAGAGGCCGCCGACGGTGTGCACGTGCGCGCCGACGCGGACGTCGTGGCCGTGGATCCTCACCCACTTCGCACCGTCCACGATCCGGCGGCCGGTCGTGCCCTGCGCCTGGTAGCCGACGAAGACCACGTGCGTCTGCCGACGGTGCAGCCGGTGGCGCATGTGGTGCAGGATGCGGCCCGCGTTCGCCATGCCCGAACCGGCGATCACGATCAGCCCGCGTTCGATGCGGTTGATCGCCATCGATTCGTCGACGGATTCGGTGATATGCAGGTTCGGCATGCGGAACGGGTTCGGCCGCTCGCGCCAGACCTGGCGGGCCTCCTCGTCGAAGAGGTCCTGGTGGCGGTCGTAGACCTCGACCACCTTCGCCGCCATCGGGCTGTCGAGGAAGATCTGCCAGCGCGACATCTTCCATTCGTCCCAGTACTTCGCGAACCAGTACAGCAGCTCCTGGCTGCGCCCGACCGCGAAGGCGGGGATCAGCACCGCACCGCCGCCGCGCCAGGCATCGTCGAGGATCTCGCCGATCTCCTCGACGGTGGCCGCGCGTTCGCGATGCAGCCGGTCGCCGTAGGTCGACTCCATCATCACCAGGTCGGCTTCGGTGATGACCGCCGGGTCGCGCAGGATCGGCGTGCCCTTCGGCCCCAGGTCGCCGGAAAAGACGAGCTTGCGGCCGGCGGCGCGCAGTTCGACGCAGCTCGACCCGAGGATGTGCCCGGCCTCGCGGAACGTCGCCTCGACGCCGTGCAGGACTTCGGTCGGCGCGTCGTAGGGCAACGGACGCAACTGGCGCAAGGCATCGCGCACGTCGTCCTTGGTGTACAGCGGCACGGCCTCCGGTTCGCCGCGATGGCGGTACTTGTTGGCGCGCGCCGCCTCGCTCTCGGCGATGCCGGCGGCATCCAGCAGCATGATCGGCATCAGGTCGGCCGTCGCCTTCTGCGCGTAGATCGGCCCGTCGAAGCCGCGCTTGACCAGCAGCGGGAGGCGGCCGATGTGGTCGATGTGGGCGTGGCTGACGACCAGCGCGTCGAGCGTCGAAGGTTCGAACGGGAACGCGTCGGCATTGCGCGCCTCGGCCTCCGGACTGCCCTGGATCATCCCGCAGTCGAGCAGCAGGCGTTGGCCGGCGGCCTCGACCAGATGCAACGAACCGGTCACCTCGCCGGCGGCGCCCTGGAAAGTGATGCGCATGCGTCGTCTCCGTTCAACTGATGGACACGATGGCGCAGATGGCCGGCGCCGACAAGAGGAGAGGAAGGGCCGTGTCGCGGGCCGCGAAACGAAGAAGGCCCGCAGCGCGGGCCTTCCGGTGGATCGACGGCGGTGCGTCGCGATCAGCGGCCGGGCACCCGGCAGCAGACGTTGCCGCCGAAGACGCTCTGGTTGGAGGCGGTCGTGTTCTGCCAGGCGCAGAACGTGGGGTTGCCGACGGCGTTGGCGTTGTAGCCGCTGCCCTGGCTGTAGACGCCCGAAGCGGCGGTCCAGCAATAGGGCGTCACGGCGGTGTAGCCGGTCGGACAGCTCGGATTGTTGAAGAAGTTGGTGGTGTTGGCATTGATGGTGAACGTCTGCACGGTCGTGTTCGTGCAGTTGAGGTTGGTCGCCTGCGGGTTGATGTAGTAGCCGACGATGTCCGCGACCAGGTGCGTCTGCGCGAAGGTATAGACCGACATCTCCGCGGTGGAGGCGCCCAGGTCGAGTTTCACGATCGCGAGGTTGCCGCGGATGTCGCCGGCGGTGTAGTTCACCGTCGCCGCGAGCGGCTGGGTCGCGAGATACGGGAACGCCGTGATGTAACCGGCAGCGCTGGGCGTGACCACGGTGAAGTTGATGACGGCGGCAGCGAAGTTGCCGGCCGCGCCCACCCCGTTGCAGTTGCCGGAATCGCCGCCCTGGCTGGTGTAGCTGGTGGTCTCGCTGACATCGAAGTTGCGGGTCGTGTTCGCCGCGATCGCGCCGCCCGCGACGCGGGTGTCGATGATGCGGCAGGGCGTGACCGGGACATAGACGAGATCGGTGGCGGCATCGCCCAGTGCCTTGGTCGCGGTCGCGAGCACGGGCATGGCGCTGTTCATCGAGAGCCGGGCGTCGACGCCCTTGCCACTACGGTCGACCAGGAAGGCGTTGTTCATGTCTTCGAAGCTGCGCGCGTGCGCGGCCTTGGCGAGCGTGTCCAGCGACGCGTTCGCGAACAGCGGCCCCATGCGCCTCGCCCATTCGTGGACGTCGGCGCCCTGGGCCTTCTGGACGTGGACGCCCCACTTCGCGACGATGTCGTGGACGAGTTGTCCGCGCATCGACCTCGCAACCGGCGCGGCGCCCCAGGCCGTCGTGGACAGGACGGACAGCGCGATCGTCAGACCCGCGACGGTGGTGCGGATGCGTTTCATGGATGTTTCCCCGATGGTGATGTCTGGTGGTCGACCAGGCCGTCCTGGGGCCGACCCGGTATCACCCCCCATAACGGAAAAAACGCCCGGACCGGGTCAACCGGGCCGGGCGCTGTCGATGGCAACGAACTGCGGTGGAGCCGAAGACGTCAGGGACGGCCCGGCGTGCGGCAGCAGCGGCCGTAGGCCACGCCTTCGTTCGCGGCGGTGCCCTGGTTGTTGAAGGCGCAGTAGTAGGCCTCGGCATCGGAAACGATCCGGCTGGTCACGATCCGGCCGTCGAAGCTCGACATGCTGCAGCCGCCGCCGGTCATCACGTAGCCGTCCGCGCAGGTCGGCGAGAGCACGCTGCCGAACGCACCGGGATTGATCGCTTCCGGCAGCGAGCTGACCTCGGTGCAATCCAGCGCCGTCGCCTGCGGGTGGATGTAGTAGCCGACGAGATCGGCGACCAGGTGCGTGCCGGCATACGTGTAGACGCTGAGGTCCTGGGTGTCGTCGTCCTGGTTGAGCTTGACGATGGCCAGGTTGCCGCGGATGTCGCCGGCGACGTAGTTCACGGTCGCCGCCAGCGGCTTGGTCCCGCCGAAGGGATACGCGGTGATGTAACCGGCCGCCGTCGGCGACACTACGGTGAAGTTGATCACGGCGGCCGCGAACGGCCCGGCAGCGGACACACCGCAGTCGCTCGCATCGCCACCCTGGGCGGCGAAGCTGGCGGTTTCGGAGACGTTGAAGTTGCGCTCGCCGTTGGCGGGGATCGTGCCGCCCGCGACGCGGGTATCGATGATGCGGCAGGGCGTGACCGGGACGAACACCAGGTCGTTCGCGATCTCGCCCAGCGCCTTGGTCGGGCGACGCAGCGAGCCGTTCGACATGGCAGCGATCAGGTTGCCGGAGGCGGTCCGGCCACGGCTGTCGGTCAGGAAGGCATCGTTCATGGCGCGGAACGTGGGCGCGTTCGCGGCGACGCTCAGGCTGCCGAGCGAAGCCTTGGCGAAGATCGGACCCATGTCGCGGGCCCATTCGTGCACGTCGGCACCGTAGACGCGCTGCACGTGGACGCCCCACTTGAGGACGATGCGGTGGACCAGTTCGCCGCGCACGGTGCGCGGCTTGCCCGCGGCATCGGCAACGCCGGGGATGGCCAGACAGGAGACGAACGAAAGGACGCAGGCCAGGACGGCCGCGGCAGGCGGACGGAACTTCACGGTGCGGAACTCCTCGGAGGAAGGATGGCCGCCCGGACCCCCCGGGCGGCATGAGGGCCGCCTATGGTGCCTGATCCGGATGACGGAAGTCAGACACCCCGGGCCATCGCCCTGCCCCGTCGCTCCCGGAACATCCTCGTGCGCCTGAAAAACCACGGGCCCGCATGTGCGGGCCCGTGGCGTGCGAACGGATGCGAACCCGACTCAGTTGTAGCGCGCCCGGCAGCAGGTGCGCGAGGCGCGGAGCTGGGCAGTGCCCGAGGAGTTGTTCTGCGCGGAGCAGGTGCCGCCGGAGAAGTACACGAACGGCATCTGCCAGGTCGACGACTGGCAATTGGTGGCCGTCTGGGTATAGCCGGTGGGGCACGCCGGGGCATTGGTGTTGTTCGTGGAGCCGGCGGTGACGTCGCTGATCGTCTGGCCGGAGTCCACGCACTCGAACGCCAGCGTGCCCGGATTGCGGTAGTAGCCCACGATGTCGGCCACCAGGTGGGTCTGGGCGAAGCTGTAGACGCTCAGTTCGGAGGCGGACGCGCCCTGGTCCAGCTTGACCACGGCGAAGTTGCCGCGGATGTCGCCGGCGGTGTAGTTCACCGTCGCCGCCAGCGGCTGCGTGGTCAGGAACGGGAACGCCGTGATGTAACCGGCGGCCGAGGGCGTGACCACGGTGAAGTTGATCGCCGCGGCCGCGAAGCTGCCCGCACTGCCGGCGCCGCCGCAGTCGCTGGCATCGCCACCCTGGAAGCTGTAGCTCGACACCGCCGTCACGTCGAAATTGCGGGTGGTGTTCGCCGCGATCGCGCCGCCGGCGACACGGGTGTCGATGATGCGGCACGGCGTGATCGGCACGAAGATCAGGTCCTTGTCGGCATCGCCGAAGACCTTGGCCGCGGCGTCCGGCAGGGTCTTCGCCACGCCGGCCGGGACCGCGCCGGGCGTTCCGCTCTTGGCG
Organism: Pseudomonadota bacterium; assembly: GCA_023392975.1. Lineage (GTDB taxonomy): Bacteria > Pseudomonadota > Gammaproteobacteria > Xanthomonadales > Xanthomonadaceae > Lysobacter_I. The sequence continues at coordinate 10,297 of JAEWNA010000018.1, forward strand.
AGCAGCTCGTTGTTCATCTGGTCGAAGGTGCGCGCATCCGCGGCGCGGCGCAGGCTGTCCAGCGACGCCTTGGCGAACACCGGGGTCATCCCGTTCGCCCAGTTGCGCACGTCGGCGCGATACGCTTCCTGCACGTGGCCGCCCCACTTGAGGACGATCTGGCGAACCAGTTCTCCGCGCTCCGAGCGGGCCTGGGTCCCGGCAGCGAGCGCGTCCTGGCTGATGGCGACGAGGGGCAGCGCAAGCGCGAGGCAGGCGACGAGCAGATTCGGTCTTTTCACGGGATTCACCTTGGAATGGAGTAGGGATGGACGGATCGCATCGAGGCGCGCCTCGACCGGTCCCGTTCTGTTCAACGCCAAGTCCATCGTCGAGGGGACAGCGCAGGTCGCCGTCGGCATGACCTTCGACACCGGACTGCGGCGACGCCCGGCGCTAGAGTCGCGGCACGCCCCGGACCGGGGCCCGCCCTCATCCCACGCCCTCCGGGCCGGAGACACCGTGAACGCACGTCCTTCCGCTTCCCCCAAACCCCGCCAGCTCCTGCTCTCCGCCGCCGTGGCCGTCGCCGTCGCGGGCACCGCCCTGCTGGGCGCCGATGCCGCGTTCGCCGCCAAGGCCGGCAACACGGCCGCACCGATGCTCGACCAGAGCAAGCTGCCGCCGTTCAACCAGTTCAAGGCGACCGACGTCGATGCCTCGAAGAACATCTGCAACGACTTCGGCGACTACGTGAACGGCAAGTGGCTCGCCTCGAATCCGATCCCGGGCGATCGCACCTCCTGGGGCGCGTTCGAGATGCTCGCCGAGCGCTCGCTGGCCGTGCAGCACCAGTTGGTCGAGCGCGCCGCCGCCGATCCCAAGGCGACCGGCGTGGAGAAGCTGATCGGCGACTTCTGGGCCACCGGCATGGACGAGAAGGCGATCGAGGCGCAGGGCATCAAGCCGCTGCAGAGCCGACTGGCCGCGATCGACGGCCTCACCGACGGCGCCTCGGTCGCGCAGTACCTGCGCGACACCGCCGCCCGCGGCGAGAACGCCCTGTTCGGCTTCGGCCCGAGCCCGGACTTCAAGGACTCCAACGTCAACATCGCCTACGCCTTCCAGGGCGGCCTGGGCCTGCCCGACAAGGCCTATTACTTCGACGCCGACAAGCAGGACAAGCTCGAGGCCTACGAAAAGCACGTCGCCAAGGTGCTAGCGCTGTCGGGCATCCCGGCCGCCGACGCCGCGAAGCAGGCGAAGGACGTGGTCGCGTTCGAGACCCGCCTTGCCGGCGTGTCCAAGTCCAGCGAGGATCTGTCGCGGGACATGGCGCTGTCCTACAACCCAGTGACCCCGGCCCAGGCCGACGCGCTCGCCCCCAACTTCCCGTGGACGAAGTTCTTCGAATCGCAGGGCGTCGCGGTGCCGACGATGTTCTCGCTGGCGATCCCCGCCTTCCACCAGGAAGTCAGCAAGATGATCGCCGACACCCCGGTCGCGGCCTGGAAGAGCTACCTGCGCTTCCACACCGTGGACGGCGCCTCGCCGTTCCTCAGCTCGGCCTTCGTCACGGAGAACTTCGACTTCTACAGCCGCACCATGCGCGGCCAGAAGGAAATGAAGCCGCGCTGGAAGCGCGTGCTCGGCACGATCGAAGGCGAAGCCGGTGAAGCACTGGGCCAGCTGTACGTGAAGGCGGCGTTCCCCGCCGAGTCCAAGGTGCGCATGGAGCAGCTGGTGCACAACCTCAGCGACGCGCTCAAGGTCCGCATCGAGCAGCTGGCCTGGATGAGCCCCGAAACCAAGCAGAAGGCGCTGGAGAAGTGGGCGGCGTTCACGCCGAAGATCGGCTATCCCGACAAATGGCGCGATTTCTCCGGCCTGAAGACCTCGCGCAGCAGCTACGTCGACAACATCCTCGCGGGCAACGCCTTCAACTACCGCTTCGAACTGGACAAGATCGGCAAGCCGGTGGACAAGACCGAATGGGGCATGAGCCCGCAGACGGTCAACGCCTACTACAACCCGCAGCAGAACGAGATCGTGTTCCCAGCGGCGATCCTGCAGCCGCCGTTCTTCGATCCCAAGGCGGACGATGCGGTGAACTACGGCGGCATCGGCACGGTGATCGGCCATGAGATGACCCACGGCTACGACGACCAGGGCAGCCGCTTCGGCCCCACCGGCAACTTCGAGAACTGGTGGACCGACGCCGACGCCAAGGGCTTCGCCGCGCTCACCGACAAGCTGGTCGCCCAGTTCGACGCCTACGAGGCCATCCCCGGCAAGCACATCAACGGCAAGCTGACCCTGGGCGAGAACATCGCCGACCTCGGCGGCATCAACATCGCCTACGACGCCATGCGCCACGCCACCGCCGGCAAGCCCGACCCGATGATCGACGGCCTGACCCGCGACCAGCGCTTCTTCCTGAACTTCGGCACCATCTGGCGCCGCAACTTCACGCCGAAGGAACTGGACGTGCGCCTGGTCACCGATCCACACGCCCCGGCGAACTTCCGCGCGATCGGCGCGCCGTCGAACATGCCGGCGTTCGCGCAGGCGTTCCAGTGCAAGGTCGGCGACGCCATGGTCCGCGACGGCGACAAGCGCGTCCAGATCTGGTGACGCGTCAGGCCGGACGACGCTGTCCGCGTCGTCCGGCCCCGGCGGCATGCGACGAAGGCCCGGCCCGCTCCGGGCCTTCGGTCGTTGCGGCTGCATCCGTCCGACCGCTCGCGCCGTACTCCCCGGCGTGGACCTCGTGACGACCATCCCGCCATTCCTCCGCCTCCCGCGCGTACACGCGCACCGCACGCTCGTGCATCCTGCACCACGCCCGCGCATGGCCTTGTCCCGACGGACGATGTCCGTGAACATGAGCCCCCCGTCTTTCCCCTGGACACCCCGGATGTCCCAGACCGCGCCACCATCGCAGGACACCGCTCCGCTCGATGCCCTGCTGTCGTCCGTGGCCGAGGGCGACCGGGCGGCATTCGAGGCGCTCTATCGTGCCGCGTCCTCCCGCCTGTTCGCCATCTGCCTGCGCCTGCTGCAGGATCGTGCGGAGGCCGAGGACGTGCTGCAGGAAGTCTTCGTCGCGATCTGGAACAAGGCACACCAGTTCGATCCGGCGCGTGCCGGCGCGGCCGCCTGGCTGGCGACGATCGCCCGCAATCGCGCGGTGGATCGCCTGCGTGCGCTGCCGGCCCGCGGCGCACTGGCGTCGATCGACGTGGCGGGGGAGATCGCCGACGGTGGCGCCTCGCCGCTGCAGACCGCCACCGCGGCCGACGACCGCACGCGTCTGGAAGCGTGCATGGAGCAGCTCGAACCGCGCCGCCGCGGCCTGATCCGCGCCGCGTTCTTCGACGGCTCCACCTACGAGGAGCTGGCCGAACGCATCGCCTCGCCGCTGGGTTCGGTCAAGAGCTGGATCCGCCGCGGCCTGCTGCAACTGCGCGGATGCCTCGACGCATGAACATCCGCGACCTCCACGACCAGGATTTCGAGGGCCGCGAGCCGCCCTCCGCCGACCTGCTGGCCGGCGAATACGTGCTGGGCGTGCTCGACGCCGAGCAGCGCCGCGAGGCCGCGGAACGCATCGAACGCGACCCCGGCTTCGCCCGGCTGGTCGCCGACTGGGAGCGCCGGCTCGCGCCGCTGCTGGCCGACCTGTACGCCGCCGACCCGGGCCGGATCGACGTGCCCGCGCATGTCTGGCCGCGGATCCGCACCCGGCTCGGCTGGACGGCGGTGGGCGATTCCGCTCCCCCGAAGCCCGGGCTGTGGCAGAACGCGGGCGTCTGGCGCGCGGTCGCCGGGCTGGCCGCGGCGGCCGCGATCGCCGCGATCGCGATCGGCCCGCTGGGCCTGTTCCGGCCGGTCGACACCGGGCCGGTACCGGTCGTGGTCACACCACCGGTACCGCCACCGGTCGAGGACCCGAACGCGCCGAAGCCGGTCACCACCCTCGCCCACGACGACGGTTCGCCGGGCTGGCTGGCCTCGGTCGACACCAGGGCCGGCACCGTGCTGATGGTGCCGGTGCCCGCACCGGCCGACGCGCAGGGCCGCGAGCCGGAACTCTGGCTGATCCCGCCGGGCGGCAAGGCCGAGTCGCTGGGCATCGTGTCGATCAATCGCTCGCATACGGTCAAGGTGCCCGACGCATTGCGAACCGACCTGTCGAAGGGCGCGGTGCTCGCGATCACGCTGGAGCCCAAGGGCGGCGCGCCGAACGGCGTGGCCACCGGCCCGATCATCGCCAAGGGCGAGATCGTCCTGCTCTGACCCCGCATCGGGCGCACCGGCAGGTGCATCCGGATCGCCGCGGCCCGCGTATCAGGCTGCGGAATCCGAGGAGAACCCGATGCCGTCGTCCCCTGCCTCCCGCGCGGCGCCTGTCCGGACGCGACTGCTTGCTGCCCTGAGACGCTGGTTCGACACCGCCCAAGCGACGCCCGACGGCGTCGCCGCGGAGGGCATCGACTGGCTGCGCGCACTGCCCTTCCTCGGCATGCACCTCGCCTGCCTCGCCGTGTTCGCGGTCGGCGTTTCGCCGGTGGCGGTCGCCACCGCGGTCGCGCTGTACGCGATCCGGATGTTCGCGATCACCGGCTTCTACCATCGCTACTTCTCGCATCGCACCTTCCGCACCTCGCGCGCGGTGCAGTTCGCGTTCGCGCTGATCGGCGCGTCCTGCGTGCAGCGCGGCCCACTGTGGTGGGCGGCGCACCACCGCAACCACCATCGCCACGCCGACACCGAGCGCGACGTGCACTCGCCGAAGGTCCACGGCTTCTGGCGCAGCCATGTCGGCTGGTTCCTGACCCTCGACGGCTTCCGCACCGATCTCGACCGGGTGCGCGACCTCGCGCGCTACCCCGAACTGCGCTGGCTGGACCGCTTCGACATCCTCGTCCCGGTGCTGCTGGCGGTGGCGCTGTTCGCGACCGGCGCCGTGCTCGAACGCGTCGCGCCCGGGCTGGGCACCGATGCCTGGCAGATGCTGGTCTGGGGCTTCTTCGTCTCGACCGTGGCGCTGTTCCACGCCACCGTCACCATCAACTCGCTCGCCCACCGCTTCGGCCGCCGCCGTTTCCCGACCCGCGACGACAGCCGCAACAACTGGTGGCTGGCGCTGCTGACCTTCGGCGAAGGCTGGCACAACAACCACCACTTCTTCCCCGGCTCCGCCCGCCAGGGTTTCCGCTGGTGGGAGATCGACCTGACCTACTACGGCCTGCGCACGCTGGCGCTGCTGGGGCTGGTCCGCGACCTCAAGCCGGTGCCGGCCTGGGTCGCCGCGCGCGCGGAGGACCGCTGATGCGCATCGCGATCGTCGGCTCCGGCATCGCCGGCCTCGCCTCCGCCTGGCTGCTCGCGCGCGGGCACGAGGTCGTGCTGTTCGAGGCGGAGGCCCGCCTCGGCGGCCACACCCATACCCACGACATCGAACTGCACGGCCGCCGTTACGCCGTCGACACCGGCTTCATCGTCCACAACCCGGCGCACTACCCACTGCTGACCGCGCTGTTCGACGAACTCGGCGTCGCCTCGCAGCCGACGACGATGAGCTTCTCGGTCCGCAACGAGGCCAGCGGGCTGGAGTACAACGCGACCACGCTCGATACGCTGTTCTGCCAGCGCCGCAACCTGGTGTCGCCGCGGTTCTGGGGCATGCTCCGCGACCTGACCCGCTTCTACCGCGAAGCGCCCGCGCTGCTCGGAGACACCGGCCCGGGCCCCACGCTGGGCGAGTACCTCGACGCCGGCGGCTACGGCGCGATGTTCCGCGACGACCACCTGGTGCCGATGGCGTCCGCGCTGTGGTCCTCGCCGGCATCGCGGATCCTGGCGTTCCCGGCGAAGTACCTGGTGCAGTTCATGGCGAACCACCAGATGCTGCAGGTCGACGACCGGCCGCAGTGGCGGGTCGTGCGCGGCGGTTCCAGCGCCTACGTGCGCGCGCTGGAGGCGCGGTGGCGGGTGCAGGTGCGCACGGACACGCCCGTGCGCATGCTGCTGCGCGACGGCGACGGCGTCACCGTCTTCACCGACGGCGGTGCGGACCGCTTCGACCAGGTCGTCCTCGCCTGCCACAGCGACCAGGCGCTGCGCCTGCTCAACGACGCGAGCGAGAACGAGACCGCGATCCTCGGCGCGATTCCCTACCAGGCCAACGACACCGTGCTGCACACCGATGCCCGGCTGCTGCCGCGCCGGCGCAAGGCGTGGGCGGCGTGGAACGCGTTCGTCCCGCGCGATCCCGGCGACGCCTGCACGGTGAGCTACTGCATGAACCTGCTGCAGGGCCTCGACGCGCCGGAGCCGCTGGTGGTCACGCTCAACGGTACCGACGCGATCGATCCCGACCGGATCCTCCGCCGCATGCGCTACCACCATCCGGTCTACAGCCATGCCTCGGTCGCCGCGCAGGCACGCAAGGCCGAGATCCAGGGGCGTCGCCGCACCTGGTTCGCCGGCGCGTACTGGGGCTGGGGTTTCCACGAGGACGGCATGCGCAGCGCCGTCGACGTGGCGACGGCGCTGGGCGTGCGCTGGTCCGGGATGCGCGTCGCCGAGTCGGCCACGCCGCGGGAATCGGTGCCGGCATGAGCGACACGTTCGCCAGCGCCGTGTACGAAGGCGGCGTGTGCCATCGGCGGCACGCGCCGCAGCCGCACGCGTTCCGCTATCGCATGGCCCAGCTGTACCTGGACCTCGACGAAGTGGATCGCGTGTTCGCAGGCAGCCGGCTGTGGTCCGTGGGCCGCCGCAACCTCGGCGAATTCCGGCGCAGCGATTACCTCGGCGATCCGGCCGTGCCGCTGGCCGAGGCGGTGCGCGAGCGCGCGGGGATGGTGCTGGGCCGCCGCCCCGAAGGCCCGATCCGGCTGCTCACGCATCCGCGCTACTTCGGCTACGTGTTCAACCCGGTCAGCTTCTACTACTGCCACGCCGCCGACGGCGAGACGCTGGAGTGCATCGTCGCCGAGATCACCAACACGCCGTGGAAGGAGCGCCACGCCTACGTGCTGCCCGCCGAGGCCGCCGAGCGCCATGGCCGCGCGCTGGGCTGGTCGTTCGCCAAGCGCTTCCACGTGTCGCCGTTCCTGCCGATGGCGCGCGACTACGCGTGGCGCTTCACCGTGCCCGGCGACGACCTCCACGTGCACATGGACGTCCTGCACGACGGCCAGCGCGAATTCGACGCCACCCTGCACCTGCAGCGCCGCCCGCTGGATGCCGCGTCGCTGCGGCGCCTGCTGTGGCGCCATCCGCTGATGACCGCGCAGGTGATCGGCGCCATCCACTGGCAGGCGCTGCGGCTGTGGCTCAAGCGCACGCCGGTCCACGACCACCCCACCCGCGCCCTGTCCCTCCGAGGTTCCCGATGACCGAAGCCGCCCCCCGCATCGACGCCGCCCGCGCCGCCCAGGCCGCGGACTACGGCGCGCTCGACCGTTTCCTGCGCGGCAGGCTGATCGCGCAGCTCGCCGGCCTGCGCCACGGCCGCGTGCTGCTGGGCGACGCGTTCGGGACGACGCCGATCGGCACCGCCGATCGCGACGACGACCTCGTGGTGCGGCTGGAGGTCCTCGACCCCGGCTTCTACCGCGCCGTCGCCGGCAACGGCAGCGTCGGCGCCGGCGAGGCGTACATGGACGGCCTCTGGCGCTGCGACGACCTCGTCGCCCTCGTCCGCCTGCTGGTGCGCAACCGCGACCTGCTCGACGGCATGGAGACCGGCCTCGCCCGCCTCGGCGGCATCGCGATGCGCGCCTGGCATGCGCTCCGCCGCAACACCCGCGACGGCAGCCGCCGCAACATCGCCGCGCACTACGACCTCGGCAACGACTTCTTCTCCACGTTCCTGTCGCCGGACCTGATGTATTCCTCGGGCATCTGGGCCGGCGACGGGGACGACCTCGACACCGCCTCGACCCGCAAGCTCGACCGCATCTGCCGCAAGCTCGATCTCAGGCCCGGCGACCGGGTGGTCGAGATCGGCACCGGCTGGGGCGGCTTCGCCGTGCATGCCGCGACGCACTACGGCTGCCACGTCACCACCACGACGATCTCGAAGGAACAGCATGCCCTCGCCGCGCAGCGCGTGGCCAACGCCGGCCTGCAGGACCGCGTGACCCTGCTGCTGCAGGACTATCGCGACCTCGACGGCACCTACGACAAGCTGGTCTCGATCGAGATGATCGAAGCGATCGGCGCCGCGTACATGGAGACCTACTTCGCCAAGCTCGCCACGCTGCTGAAGCCGGACGGCCTCGGCCTGGTGCAGGCGATCACCATCGAGGACCATCGCTACGAACAGGCGCTGCATTCGGTCGACTTCATCAAGCGCCACGTGTTCCCGGGCAGCTTCATCCCGTCGATCGCGGCGATGCTCGCGGCCAAGACCCGCGCCAGCGATCTCGCGCTGATCCAGCTGGAGGATTTCGGGCTGTCGTACGCGCGCACGCTGGAGGCCTGGCGCGCCCGCTTCCTCGCCGCGCTGCCGCAGGTCCGTGCGCTGGGCCACGACGACCGTTTCGTCCGGATGTGGGAGTTCTACCTCGCCTACTGCGAGGGCGGGTTCCGCGAGCGTTCGATCGGCGTGGCGCAGCTGCTGCTCGCGCGACCCGGCCATCGCGCGCCGGCACCGATGCCGGAATTGCCGCGCGAGGCGCTGCAGGCATGAGCCGCCGGGCGATCCTCCTCAACGCCGTCGCCTACCAGTTGGTCTGGTTCGCGACGGTCCTCGGCGCCGGCCGTGGCCTGTGGTGGCCCGGCCCGCTCGCCGCGCTGGGGTTCCTCGCGCTGCACCTGGGCGTGTTCGTCCGCGACGGCGGCGAGCGGCGCCGCGATCTGGTACTGGTCGTCGCGGCGGTCGCCTGCGGCCTGGTGATCGACGGCGTGCTGTCGGCCTCGGGCGCGATCGTCTTCGCCCCTGCGGCGCCCGCGCTGCCCACCGGCGGTGCACCGCTCTGGATGCTGACGCTGTGGGGAGCGTTCGCGCTGACCCTGCGCCATTCGCTGCGCTCGGTGACCGCGCGACCGCTGCTGGCGGCGTCGCTGGGCGCGATCGGCGGGCCGCTGGCGTACCTCGGCGCCGCGCGCGCGTCCGGCGTGCTGGCCTTCCCGGAGCCGCGCGGGATGACGCTGATCATGCTCGCCGCGGGCTGGTGCCTCGCGCTCGGACTGCTCGCGCTGCTGGCCTCGCGACATGCCGGCGCTTCGCCCGCCGCGCGCTCGACGCTGGCGGGAGGTGCCGCATGAGTACGCTGTCCGGCCTCGCCCTGGTCTGGGCGCTCGCCGCCGTGATGATGACCCTCGGCTGGTGGTGGCAGAAGCGGCGCGACAACGCCGGCATCGTTGATGTGCTGTGGTCGTTCGGCGTCGGCGGCAGCGCGATCCTGCTGTGCGCGCTGGGCGACGGCGCGATGCTGCCGCGTCTCGTCGGTGGCGCGCTCGGCGGACTGTGGGGCCTGCGCCTCGCGCTGCATCTGTGGCATCGGGTGAGCCGCGAGCCGGAAGACGGCCGCTACCGCTACCTGCGCGAGCACTGGAACGGCAACCAGCTGTATTTCTGGCTGTTCTTCCAGTTCCAGGCACTGCTGATCGTGCTGTTCGCGCTGCCGTTCGCGGCGGTGGCGGCCAACCCGCAGGCGTCGCCGGCGTGGGCGGCGGCCGCGATCGCGATCTGGCTGCTCGGCGCCGGCGGCGAGGCGCTGGCCGACGCGCAGCTCTCACGCCATCGTGCAGACCCCGCGAACAAGGGCAAGACCATGCGCCGCGGCTTGTGGCGCTACTCGCGGCACCCGAACTACTTCTTCGAGTGGACGCAGTGGTTCGCCTATGTCGCGCTCGCGGTCGGCTCGCCACGCTTCACGCTGGCCTGCGCGGGGCCGGTGGTGATGTTCGTGTTCCTGCGCTGGATCAGCGGCATCCCGTTCACCGAACAGCAGGCGCTGCGCAGCCGCGGCGATGACTACCGCGACTACCAGCGCACCACACCGATGCTGTTCCCGTGGTTCCCGAAATCCTCTCCCTCCCCCTCACCCTCCCGAACTTCCTCCGAAGGAGCCGAGCGATGACCTCGACCACCACCTTGCCGCAGGCGCTGGCGCTGGCGCTGGCGACCGATCATCCCGGCCCGGGCCTCATCGGCCTCGCCGAGCGCGGGCTGCTGCCCGATGCGCTGCTGCGTTACGGCATCCGTCGCCAGTGCGCCGACCGCCTGCGCACCGAATCCGCCGGCGGCCCGGAGGCGCAGGCCGAGCGCTTCCGCGCCCGGATCGAGGCGCTGCGTGCGAGCCCGCTCGCCATCCATACCGACGCCGCGAACGCCCAGCACTATGAGCTGCCGCCGGCGTTCTTCCGCGAGTGCCTCGGGCCGCGACTGAAGTATTCCTGCGCCTACTACCCGCACGGCGACGAGACGCTGGCCCAGGCCGAGGAGGCGATGCTGGCGCTGTACGGCGAACGCGCGCAGCTCGCCGATGGCCAGCGCATCCTGGAACTCGGCTGCGGCTGGGGCTCGCTGACGCTGTGGATGGCCGAGCGTTATCCGAACGCGCGCATCACCGCGGTCTCCAACTCGCGACCGCAGCGCGAGCACATCGAGGCGCAGTGCCGGGCGCGCGGCTTCGGCAACGTCGAGGTGATCACCTGCGACGTCAACCGCCTGCAGCTGCCGGCGTCCGCGTTCGACCGCTGCGTGTCGATCGAGATGTTCGAGCACATGCGCAACTACGAACACCTGCTGGGCAACATCGCCGGCTGGCTGGCGCCGGGCGGCCGCCTGTTCGTGCACATCTTCGCCCATCGCACGCTGATGTACCCGTTCGAGACCGAGGGCGAGGACAACTGGATGGGCCGGCATTTCTTCACCGGCGGGCTGATGCCGGCCGCGGACACGCTGCCGTGGTTCCAGCGCGACCTGCGCATCGAGCAGCGCTGGCTGGTGGATGGCACGCACTACGAGAAGACCGCGAACCACTGGCTGCAACGCCAGGACGCGCGCCGCGACGCGGTGATGCCGATCCTGCGCGAGGCCTACGGCGACCTCGCGCCGCTGTGGTTCCAGCGCTGGCGCATGTTCTGGATGGCCTGCGCCGAACTCTTCGGCTATGCCGGCGGCCGCGAATGGCTGGTCGCGCACTACCGCTTCGCCCGCCCCGACTGACCCTCGCCATGTCCCGGAGACCGACCATGCTCAAGTTGCTCGCGCTGCTCGTCCTGCTGGGGGCCGGCGGCGTCTACGCGATCGGCCACGAGAAGCCGCCGACGATTCCCACCGCCGCCCCGGTCGACCTGCCGCGCTTCATGGGCGACTGGTACGTGATCGCCAACATCCCGACCTTCATCGAGAAGGACGCCTACGACGCGGTCGAGTCCTACGCGTTGCGCGACGACGGCAAGATCCAGACCACCTACCGCCAGCGCCGCGGCGGCTTCGACAAGCCGCTGAAGACGATGCATCCGGTCGGCACCGTGCGCCCCGGCACCGGCAATGCGGTGTGGGGGATGCAGTTCGTCCGGCCGATCAAGGCCGAATACGTGATCGCGTACGTCGACGCGGACTACACCCGCACGATCGTCGCCCGCAGCGACCGCGACTACGCCTGGATCATGGCGCGCACGCCGACCCTGCCCGACGAGGAATACGCAGCGCTGGTGGCCCGGCTGGCCGACCTGGGCTACGACACCGCGAAGCTGCGCAAGGTCCCGCAGAAAACGACCGTACCGTGATCGCCGGACCGATCGCTGGATCGGTCGCCGGAGCGTGACCGCCGCTGCCTGAACGGGCCCGGCCGAAACGTGACGCCCGCGGCGTTCGGCGGGCGGGAGCGGCTTGTTACACTCCCCGGACTCTCCCGGACCGCCCCCGCGATGTCGAACCCGAACGGCTTCTCCCTGCTGCGCCCCGCCGCCCTCGCCCTCTGCCTCACCCTCGCCGTCGCCGCGCCGCAGGCCGATGCCGCCAAGAAGCGCAAGCCGGCGGCGGCCGCGCCCAAGGCGCCGCCCGCGCCGAATGCCTGCACCGACCTCTACGCGTACGCCAACGCGGACTGGCTGAAGGCCCATCCCGTTCCCGCCGACGGCATGGTGAGCGCGCTGGGCGAACTGGCCGCCCGCAGCGTGCAGCAGCAGCGCGACCTGCTCGACGGCGCGATGGCCTCGCCGCAGAACGGCATCCAGAAACTGCTCGGCGATTTCTGGGCCAGCGGACTGGACGAAGCCGCCGTCGAACGCGACGGCGCCGGCCCGATCGCACCGCTGCTGGCGCGCATCGGCGCGATCAAGAAGCCGCAGGACGTGGCGCCCGCGATCGCGGCGCTGCACCAGGTCGGCATCCCGGTGGCGTTCAATTTCACCGCCGACATCGACCTGCGGAAGCTCGACACCTACATGGGCTACTTCGCCCAGGGCGGCCTCGGCCTGCCCGATGCCAGCTTCTACACGCGCACCGATCCCGATGCGCGCGCACTGCTCGGCCGCTACAACGGCTACGTCCAGAAGATCCTGGTACTGGCCGGCACGCCGCAGGACAAGGCCGCCGCCGAGTCGCAACTGGTCATCGACCTCGAAACGCGGATCGCCCGCGCCTCGAAGACCAGCGAACAGCTGCGCAGCCTCAAGGCCTCCTACAACCCGGTGCCGACCAAGGATTTCGCGAAGAAATATCGCAACCTTCAACTGGCGGCCTTCCTGAAGGTCCAGGGCGTGAGCGCCGAGCAGGTGTCGATGGCCGACCCCGCGCTGTTCGCCCAGCTCGACAAACTGGTCACCAGCCTCAAGCCGGCCGAATGGCAGGCCTACCTGCGTTTCCAGGTCGGCAACACCATGGCCGCGTACCTGGGCAAGTCCTGGCGCGATGCCGAATTCGATTTCCGCGGCCGCCTGCTGCGCGGCGAGATCGAGCCCGCGCCGCGCTGGCGCCAGGTGCTGGATGCGATCAACGCTTCGGCCGGCGACATGCTCGCCCACGAGTACGTCGCGCGCTACCTGCCCGACGCCACGCGCACGCAGGCCGAGGCCATCGCCCGCGACGTCAAGCTGGCGCTGGGCGAGGCGATCTACCGCAACACCTGGATGGACGACGCCACCAAGCAGGAAGCGCGCAACAAGGTCGACCGCGTGAAGATCGAGATCGGCGCGCCGCGCAGCATCCTCGAGTTCAGCCTGCAGCCGATGGGCCGCGGCAGCTTCGGCGGCAACATCCTGATCGCCTCCACCTGGCACCACCGCGAGGAAATGAAGCGCATCGGCCGCGCCAGCGCCGAACGCCGCTGGGACGTGCTGCCGCAGTCGCCGGCGATCAGCTACGACATCGCCCACAACCGGCTGTTCGTCACCGCCGCGCTGCTGCAGCCGCCGGTGCTGGACATGAAGGACACCGCCGCAGGGCAGTACGGTGCGTTCGGCGCGATGGTCGGCCACGAGTTGACCTCGGCCGTCGACCCGCATGGTCGTCTCGTCGACGCCAGCGAGGCCCTGCGCGACTGGTGGAGCGCCGACACCGCCACCGCCTGGCAGGCACGCAGCGCGGCGCTGGTGCCGTACTACGGCAAGTTCGCCTACCCGGGCAATCCGGCGGCGAAGGTCGACGGCGCGCGCACGCTCGCCAGCAACGTCGGCGACCTGTCCGGCCTCGAATTGGCGTGGGCGGCCTACGCGAAGGCCGAACCGCAGGCCAAACCCGCCGACCAGCAGGCCTTCTTCCGCGGCTGGGCCCGGCTGTGGCCCCAGCAGATCTCGCCCGCCGCCGCGAACGCGATGGCGACGGCCTCGCCCTACCCGCCAGGCCAGTGGCGCGCCAACGCGCCGGCGATGCAGTCGCCGGCCTTCGGCACCGCATTCGGCTGCAAGGCCGGCAACGCGATGCTGGTGCCGGAGAGCGATCGGCTGTCGATCTGGAAGTGATCCAGGCCGCGGCGGGGCCGCGGGCTCCGCTCACCCCGGCGGCCGCGCCCATTCCTCGCGGATCGCCGCTGCGGAATTCGCCTGCAGCCACGGCCACCAGCCGCGGCCGGAGATGGCGTAGCGGTCAGCCGCGCGTTCGAAGCGGTTGCGCACGCTGACGCCGCCGTGCAGGAAATACAGCGGCAGGAACAGCGGCCCCAGCGCCATGTACTGCAGTACGTGGGCGCGCTCGTGGTCGCCCAGCCGCGTGCGCGGCTGCATGCACCAGCCCGCGCGATGCGCGTAGGTGTCGCACTGGCCGTCGAGCGACTCGCCGGTGCAGAGGATGACGTTGCCGAGGGTCATCGCGCCGCCCGGCCCCAGCGGATAGCGATGGAAGACCAGGGCGTGGTCGCGTCGTGCGAAGGCGGGACGCGCGCCAAGCAGCATGCCGGCGAGCCCCGCGACCAGCCCGAGCAGCGTGTTCGGTGCGGTCCAAAGCGCCCCGAGTGCGAACGCCGCGCCGCGGGCGAGGCTCAGGCCTCCGGGCCTTCCGGGATCAACAGCCACAGCACGAGATACACGAGGATGCCCGGGAACGCGGCCGAGAACGCCGATACCAGCACGTAACCGACGCGGGTGAGCGTCGGGTTCCAGCCGAAGCGCGCGGCGATGCCGCCGACCACGCCGGCGACGACGCGACCGTCGCGGATGCGGAACAGGGAACGCGGTTCGCTCACGCGCGGTGTCTCCCGATGGTCTCGATCAATGCACGATGGTCGACGTGCGCAGCGTATGCAGCCGCCGCTTGAACCATTCCGCAGACGGCTCGACCGCGCGGCCGGCGCACTGCACGTGGTAGGGCTTGCCGCTCATGCTGCTTTCGGTGGCGGCGCGCTCGATGAACAGTTCGGCGGTGTCGGCCATGCCACGCTTGCGCAGGTAGTCGTACTTCTGCTGCAGGTGCGCCTGCGCCTTCTTCGCGTCGTACCAGTTGCCGTTGCGTTCGAAGCGGCAGCCGGACGCGCCCAGGCCGGCGATGAGCCAATCGATCTCGCGCTGCGCCTGCGGCGCCGGCGTGGCCGATGCGACGCCGGCGGCCAGCAACGCGATCGCGCAGATCGTGCGCAGCAAGGATGCGGTCACTTCGCCCGCCTCGCCAGCCAGTCGTGGATCGCGCCCGGCACTTCCTTCTGTGCGCGGCCGGACACATAGATGCCGATGTGGCCGCCACGGAACGACACCTCGGTGTAGTCCTCGCTGCCGATCAGGCCGCCCAGCGGCTTCGACGCCGACGGCGGCACGAGATGGTCCTGCTCGGCGTAGATGTTGAGCACCGGCATGTCGACGAAGCCGAGGTCGACCGCGCGGCCGCCGATGTCGATGCCGCCATTCACGAAGCCGTTGCCCTGATAGTACTGCTTGATGAACTGGCGGAACGCCTCGCCGGCCTGGTCGGGCGAATCGAAGATCCACTGCTCCATGCGCAGGAAATCCTCCATCGCCTTGCGATCGTCGAGGATGTCGACCATGCCCACGTACTTCTGCACGAACAGCCGCCACGGCTTGAGCGTGAGGTAGCACAGGTTCATCAGGTCGGCCGGGACGTTGCCCAGCGTGTCGACGAACAGGTCGATGTCGAGGCCGCGGGTCCAGTTCGACAGCATGTTGTCGTCGGTGTGGAAATCCACCGGCGTCACCATGGTGATGAGGTTCTTCACCTTGCCCGGATGCAGCGCGGCGTAGCTCAGCGAGAACGCGCCGCCCTGGCAGATGCCGAGCAGGTTGATCGCGTCCAGCCGGTGCGCGGCGCGCAGATGGTCCACGGCGCCGCCGAGGAAGCGCTCGATGTAGTCCTCGAGCGTGAGGAAGCGGTCGGCGCGGTCGGTGTAGCCCCAGTCGATCAGGTACACGTCCTCGCCCAGCGCCAGCAGGTTCTTCACCAGCGAGCGGTCGTCCTGCAGGTCGACCATGTACGGCCGGTTCACCAGCGCGTAGCAGATCAGGATCGGCACCTTCGCGGTCGGCGCGCGCGGGCCCTTGAAGCGGTACAGCACGACCTTGCCGTCGCGCCAGACTTCTTCCTTGTCGGTGGCGCCGTAGTGCACGTCGTCGAGCTCGCCCAGCGTGGTCAGGCCCGCGCCGAGCTTCTGCTGCAGGGTGAGCGCTTCGTCGGCCAGCTTCTCGGGCGTCAGATCGAACGGGTTGGCGTACATCTCAGCGCCCCTTCTTCTTCGTGGCCTTCGCCGACAGCGGCTTCAGCGGTTCGGGCATCGGGATGGCGGCGATCGCCGGACGGGCGGCGCGTTTGCTCGCCGGCTTCGCGCTGGCGCGGGTGGCGGTCTTCGCCTTCGGTGCGGGCTTCGCAGCCCGCTTCGTCCTTGTCGCGGCGGCCTTCTTCGCGGGCAGCACGGCGGCGGCAGGTGCCGCGGAGGTCGCGGACCGCTTCGACCCGCGCGGCTTGCGGGCGGCCGCGCGCTTCGGCGACGGAGGTGCAGCC
>JAEWNA010000021.1 GCA_023392975.1 Pseudomonadota bacterium
TCGATCATGTGCACCGGGATGCGGATGGTGCGCGCCTGGTCGGCGATCGAGCGGGTGATCGCCTGGCGGATCCACCAGGTGGCGTAGGTCGAGAACTTGTAGCCGCGGCGGTATTCGAACTTGTCCACCGCCTTCATCAGGCCGATGTTGCCTTCCTGGATGAGGTCGAGGAACTGCAGGCCGCGGTTGGTGTACTTCTTGGCGATCGAGATCACGAGGCGCAGGTTGGCCTCGACCATTTCCTTCTTCGCCTTGCGCGCCTTGGCCTCGCCGTAGGCCATCGCGCGACTGATGTCCTTGATGTCGGAGAGGTTGAGGTACAGCGCCTGCTCGGTGGCGATGGTCGCTTCCTGCTCGGCGATGATCTGGTCCTTCACCTCGCGCAGGCCCGACGACCACTTCTGCTTGCGCTTGAGCATCTCGTCGACCCAGCCTAGGTTGGTCTGGTTGCCTTCCCAGGCGCGGATGAAGTCCTTGCGCGGCATGCGGGCGACGCGGGTGGAGAGGTCGAGGATGCGGCGCTCGTGCTCCTTGATCTGGCCCAGCACGTCGCGCAGCTTCTTCACCAGGGTGTCGGTGAGCGGCAGCGGCAGCTTGAGGGTCATGAACTGGTCGGCCATCTCCTGGCGCAGGGCGGCGACCGCCTTGTGGGCGGCGCCCTGCTTGGCGTAGGCCTTCTGGAACCTGACGTAGCTCGCGGCCAGCTGCTCCATGCGGCGCGCGACCTCGGCCGGATCCGGGCCGGTCGGCGCGCTATCCTCGGTCGCGTTATCGTCACCGTCGTCGTCGCTGTCGTCGTCGGCGTCGGCGGCGGAGGCGTCGTCCCCGGAAGCGTCCTCGGCGACCGGAATCTCTTCGGCCGGTTCCTCGATGTCGTTGAAGCCGGCGACGATGTCGGCCAGGCGCTTCTTGCCGGCCTTGTGCAGTTCGTACTCTTCGAGCAGCAGCTGCACCGACCACGGGAAGCTGGCCAGCGCCGACATCATCTGGGTGAGGCCTTCCTCGATGCGCTTGGCGATGGCGATCTCGCCTTCGCGGGTCAGCAGTTCGACCGTGCCCATCTCGCGCATGTACATGCGCACCGGATCGGTGGTGCGGCCGCCTTCGCCATCGAGCGCGGTCAGCGTGGCCGCCGCTTCCTCGGCCGCGGTGTCGTCGACCTCGCGGCCGCCGGTGGTGC
Source organism: Pseudomonadota bacterium (assembly GCA_023392975.1). GTDB lineage: Bacteria > Pseudomonadota > Gammaproteobacteria > Xanthomonadales > Xanthomonadaceae > Lysobacter_I. Next base: position 1,181 of record JAEWNA010000021.1, read on the forward strand.
CGTCGGCAAGCAGCAGCGTGTCGACATCGGGCGCGACTTCGTGCACCTCGATGCCCATGCCGTTGATCATGCCGATGATGTCTTCGATCTGCTCCGGGTCGACGAGGTCGTCGGGGAGGTGATCGTTGACCTCGGCATAGGTCAGGTAGCCCTGCTCCAGGCCCTTGCTGATCAGCTGCTTGATGTCGGACTGGGGAGCCGGACGTTCGTTGGCCATGGGGACGCCACCGTTGGAAAGTGAACCCGTAATTATAACCGGCTCCGGGCTGGACCGGGTGTCCGACGGCGCTCGGACGGGGTGCGGCCCCGCGGCCGCGCGGGACGCCGTCGAAAGAGAAGGAGGCGTCCGGCGGGCGATGTGGTGCGCCGGGCCGGCGCATTCAAGCCGGCGGGGCGGCGGCCGCCCCGACGTTCAGGGCCCGGGCGGCGGGGGTTCAGGCCCTGAGCAGGAACGTCACCGGGCCGTCGTTGACCAGCGCGACCTGCATGTCGGCCCCGAAGCGACCGGTTTCGACCGCATTTCGGTGGTTTTGGCGGCAGTACGCGACGAGATCGGAGAAGATGCGTTCGGCCTCCGCCGGTGCGGCCGCGGTGCTGAAGCTTGGCCGCAGCCCGGACCGGGTATCGGCGGCCAGGGTGAACTGGCTGACCAGCAGCAGGCCCCCGCCGGTGTCGGACAGGGACAGGTTCATCTTCCCGGCGGCGTCGGAAAACACCCGATAGCGCAGCAGGCGCTCGCCGAGCTTCGCGACCTGCGCCGCGCCGTCGCCCGGTTCCACCCCGACCAGGGCCAGCAGGCCAGGGCCGATGGCGCCGACGGTCTCGCCGGCCACCGTCACCCGGGCTTCGGTCACGCGCTGGATCAGGGCGAGCATGGCGGTCTCGGGGCGAGGGGCGGGCGAGCATCGCCGGGAACGCGTGGGCGGCGCAAGCGCGCGATGCGGGCGTGAGGTGCGGGCGTGAGGTGCAAGTAGACTTCCGGGATGAGCGCCTTCCTCGCCCGCTGCCTGTACCTCGTCGCCTTCGTGATCGGTCGCCTGCCGTGGCCGCTGCTGCGCGGCCTGGCCGACGGCGTGGCCGCGCTGTGGCGGCGGCTCGGCGCGCGCGAGAGCGTGGTCGCGATGCGCAATCTGCAGCTCGCCCACCCGGACATGCCCGCGAGCGAACGCGAGCATCTGCAGCGCGCGATCCTGCGCACCACCGCGCGCCAGGCGCTGGAGACGCTGCGGCTGTGGACCCGCCCGCACGCCGACAACCTGCGCCTGATCCGCGAAACCGAGGGCGTCGAGCTGTTCGACGCCGCGATCGCCGCCGGCAAGGGCGTGATCGTCGCCGCCCCGCACTACGGCAACTGGGAACTGCTGAACCAGTGGCTGGCCGCGCACACGCCGCTGGCGATCCTGTACCGGCCGCCGGAATCGGCGCTGGGCGAGGCCTTCCTGCGCATCGTCCGCGCCGACGACGAGGACCGCGTGACCCAGATCCGCGCCGAGGCCGCGGGCATCCGCCAGCTGTTCAAGCGCCTGCGCGACGGTGGCGTGGTCGGCATCCTGCCGGACCAGCAGCCCAAGGGCGGCGACGGTGCGTTCGCGCCGTTCTTCGGCCGGCCGGCCTACACCATGACCCTGCTGCCGCGGCTGGCGGAACGCAGCGGCGCAGTGGTGCTGTTCGCCTACTGCGAGCGGATCGGCGACCTCGCCTTCGCGCTGCGCATCGAGCCGGCGCCGCCGGAGATCGCGTCGCCGGATACGATGGTCGCCACGACGGCGCTGAACGCCGCGGTCGAGCGCATCGCCGCGCGCGACCCGGCGCAGTACCAGTGGACGTACAAGCGCTACACCCTGCAGCCGCCGGAACTGGGCGGGAACCCCTATCGCGATCTGGAAGTGGGCCGCGCATGACCGAGTCCGAACACGTTCCCGCCCCCGACGTCGTCGCCGAAGTCGTCGCCGGCACGGGCGCGGCCACGCCGACGGCGCCGGCCTGGGACGGCCCGACCGGCTGGCAGCGGTTGCCGCGGCGCGCCTTCGGGGTGTTCGTGGTCGCGTCGCTGGTGTCCTCGCTGATCCCCGGCGGCATCCTCAGCCTCGTCCTGCGCCGGCTGTTCATCCACTACCACCACGGCCACTACGTGGTCACGGCGATCGTGGCCGGCTGGGTGCTGATCGTGCTCGGCGCGCTGTGGATCGCCTTCCGCCGCTACCGCTACACCTTCTGGCGGCTGGACACCGACGGCTTCGCGGTGCGCCGCGGGCGGCTGTGGCTGTGGGAGACGCAGGTGCCGGCCTCGCGGGTGCAGCACCTGGACATCAAGCGCGGGCCGCTGGAGCGGATGCAGCGGCTGGCGTCGCTGGTGCTGCACACCGCCGGCACGCGGCTGGGCGGGGTGCACGTCTCGGGCCTGGACGAACGCGTGGCCGAGCGCCTGCGCGAGCACTTCAGCCGCGAGATCGAACGCCAGGCGGCGGACGATGACGATCGCGCCTGACGCCGCCGCCGCACCGACCCCGCCGCCGGCGCTGCAGCCGGAGCGTCGCCTGCATCCGCTGTCGTGGCTGTTCGTGCTGCTTGCGCACCTCAAGCAGTTCATCTTCCCGATCCTGGTGCTGCTGTTCTTCGGCCGCGGTGATCGCAACGACCTGTGGTCGGTGGTGGTGATCTGCGTGCTGGCGACGCTGTCGATCTGGCGCTACTACACCTACCGCTTCCGCATCGGCACCGACAGCCTGCAGATCCGCAGCGGCATGCTCGAACGCAGCCTGCGCGAGATCCCGTTCGCGCGGATCCAGAACGTCGCCCTGCACCAGACCCTGCTGCACCGGATCTTCGGGGTCGCGGAGGTGCGGCTGGAGTCGGCTGGCGGGATCAAGCCCGAAGCCGAGATGCGGGTGCTGAAACTGTCCGACGCGATGGCGCTGGAGGCACTGGTGCGCCGCCGCCGCGGCGAGGCGCTGGCCGATGCGGAGACCGCGACCGTCCCGTCGCGCGGCGACGTGCTGTACGCGCTCGGCCTCGGCGACATCGTCCGCCTCGGGCTGATCTCCAACCGCGGCATGATCGTGGTCGGCGGCGCGTTCGCCGCGTTCGCGCAGTTCAGCCCGGACCTGCTGTCGGACCTGCTGGAGCATTGGGGG
>JAEWNA010000025.1 GCA_023392975.1 Pseudomonadota bacterium
ATGGTGGGGTTCGCTGCGCTCACCGCCACCCTACGCCGGGCATCGGGAGATGTGGGATGGCGTGAGATAATCCGGCCATGACGACCCTCCGCATCGCGACCCGCAAGAGCCCGCTCGCCCTCTGGCAGACCGAACACGTGGCCGACCGGCTGCGTGCGCTGCATTCCGACCTCACCATCGAACTCGTGCCGCTGTCCACCCGCGGCGACGAGGTGCTGGACCGCTCGCTGGCGGCGGTCGGCGGCAAGGGCCTGTTCCTCAAGGAACTGGAAGAGGCGATGCTGCGCGGCGACGCCGACTGCGCCGTGCATTCGCTCAAGGACGTGCCGATGGAACTCGAAGGCCCGTTCGCGCTGCCCGCGATCCTCGAACGCGCCGACCACGCCGACGCCTTCGTCAGCAACCGCTACGACGGCATCGACGCGCTGCCGCAGGGCGCGCGCGTCGGCAGCTCCTCGCTGCGCCGGCAGGCGCAGCTGCGTGCGCTGCGGCCCGACCTCGAGCTCGTCGACTTGCGCGGCAACGTCAATACCCGACTGGCGAAACTCGATGCCGGCGACTACGACGCCATCCTGCTCGCCTGCGCGGGCCTGCAGCGGTTGGGTTTCGACGCACGCATCCGCGCGCGCCTGGACGCACCCGCGTGGCTGCCCGCGCCGGCGCAGGGCGCGATCGCGATCGAATGCCGCGAGGACGACGCGTCGACCCGCGCGCTCGTCGCCGCGCTCAACCACGCGCCGACCCGTGCCTGCGTCGAGGCCGAGCGCGCGATGAACCGCGCGCTGCACGGCAGCTGCCAGGTGCCGGTTGCGGCGTTCGCGCACCACATCGAAGGCGGCCTGCACCTGGTCGGCCAGGTCGGCTCGGCCGAGGACGGTCGCGCGGTGCGCAGCGAGGCCAGCGGCGACGACCCCGACGCGCTCGGCCAGCTCGTCGCGCAACAGCTGCTGGAGCAGGGCGCCGGCGAGTTCATCGCCGGGCGTTGAGCGCCCCTGCTGCGTCGGTAGAGCGGCCTTCAGGCCGCTTGGCAATCAGAGGGTTCGATGAAGCGGCCTGAAGGCCGCTCTACCGGACCGGCGGGGGATGCGGAAGCTCCTCGGGCGGATCGCTCAGTAATACAGCGACACCACGTGCTTCGCCTCGGCGAAGAACAGCCAGCGTTCGACGATCGCGCCGAGCTGGAACGCGATCGCCGCGGCGATCAGCGCCGGCAGGGTCGCTGCCGGCAGGCACCAGGCGATGGCCGCGAACAGCGCCGGCAGCAGCGCGAACAGGACCAGCGAGATGCGACGCAGCTTCGCGGCGTGCTTGCGCGCCAGCGCGAAGCCCATCTCGCGCGAGACGTAGGTGGTGTCGGTGCTCGGCCCTTCGAACACCGAGACGTCGCGTCCGGGCAGGCCGACCGCGTCGCCGCGCGTGAAGGGCAGCGGCGTGCGATCCAGATCGCGCCAGTAGCGGCGTTTCATCACGGCCAGCGCCAGCGGCCCCAGCACCAGCAGTGCGGCGAAGACCTGCCACCACGCCGCCGGCATCAGCACGCTCATCCGGAACGGGAACAGCCCGCCGACCAGTGCGAATCCCAGGTAGCCCGGCACCACGAGCCGGTGCCGCCACGCCGGGATCGGCGGCAGCGAGGCGTAGATCATCGCCGTGCAGTGGACCGCTGCGAGCGACAGCACGGCCAGCAATGCGGCCGCCACGCGCGATGCCGGCGCATGCTCGGGGAACATCAGTCCGGCGAAGGTCGCCGACGCCGCGACGAGCGCCGCGACCGAGAGCACGCCCTCGCGCGACATCCACGACGAGCGCCACTGCGAGAACGCGCGCCACACGCGCAGCGGCTTGCCGAGGTGCCACAGCGACGCGATCACGCCGGCGACGACGAGCGCCGCGCCGATGATCAGCCCGATCGCCCAGCCGATGGGCTCGAACGGGGTCAGCATCCGCGCGATGGCGATGCGCAGGCCCAGCCAGCACCACAGCCCGAAGCCGGTGCCGGAGAGCGTGGTGAAGAGGATGACCGAGAACGTGGGCCTCATCGCGACAGCACCCGATCCAGCCAGCGCAAAAGCGGCGGCAGCTGCGTCGCGTCGAGCGGTTCGTCCTGCGCGGGGGCGGGCGCCTCCCCGCCAGTGCGGCGCGGTCGTGGCGGCAGGTAGCGGTTCACCGGCGCGTAGCCGAGCTCCGGCATGAGTGCGACACCGCCGCGTTCCTCGACCAGTCGCGATACCGCCGAATCGGGATCGCCGAGGTCGCCGAAATGCCGCGCACCGGTCGGGCAGGCCTGCACGCAGGCCGGCACGCGCTCGGATTCGGGGAGGTGTTCGTTGTGGATGCGGTCGACGCAGAGCGTGCACTTCTTCATCGTGCCCTGCGTCTCGCTGTATTCGCGGGCGCCGTAGGGACACGCCCACGAACACAGCTTGCAGCCGATGCACTTGTCCTCGTCGACCAGCACGATGCCGTCCTCGGCGCGCTTGTAGCTCGCGCCGGTGGGGCAGACCGTCACGCAGGCCGGCGTCTCGCAGTGCAGGCAGCTGCGCGGGAAGTGCAGGGTCGTCGCGGGTTGTGGCTCCCTTCTCCCGCCGGGAGAGGGGCAGGGGGTGAGGGTCGGCGCGCCCGCATGGCAACCGGACACCGCACCCTCATCCGCCCTTCGGGCACCTTCTCCCGGGGGGGGAAGGGACTGCGCAGCGACGTCGTAGCCGTGCACCCGGTTGAACCACACGCCCGACGGCGCGTCGCCGTAGGTATCGGTGTCGGGCCCGGCCGCGTCGGCGTTCCATTGCTTGCAGCTCACGGCGCAGGCATGACAGCCGACACAGGTGTCGAGGTCGATCACCAGACCGAGTTTCTTCTTCGACGGCGGCGGCAGGTCGGTCATCGTTTCGGCATTGCAACGGACGGCTCAGGACGGGCGACTCGGAACGGGCAGCATCAGAACGGGAAATACCGCGGGATCAGCATCACCGCCATGATCCAGAACAGTACGTTCAACGGCAGCCCGATCTTCGGGAAATCCGAGAAGCGATAGCCGCCCGCGGTGTAGACCATCGTGTTCGTCTGGTAGCCGACCGGGGTGGCGAAACTGGTCGAGGCGGCGAATGCGACCGCGACGAGGAAGGGCTTGGCATCCACCCCGAGCGCCTCGGCGGCCGACATCGCGATCGGCACCACCAGCACCGCCGCGGCGTTGTTGCTCATCACCTCGGTGAGGATCGCAGTGAGCAGGTAGACCGCGGCCAGCGTCGCCACCGGTCCGAAGCCGCCGATCCAGCCCAGCGCGTGTTTCGCCACCCAGTCGGCGCCGCCGGAATTCTGCAGGGCGATGCCCAGCGGCAGCACGCCCGCGAGCAGCACGACCACGCGCCAGTCGATGGCGGCATAGGCTTCCTCGGGTTCGAGGCAACGCAGCATCACCAGGACCGCGCTGCCCAGCAGCGCGGACGCGACGATCGGCATCCAGCCCAGCGCGGCGACGCCGATGGCGGCGACCATCACCAGCAGCGAGGTGAGCGCGCGACGATTGTCGATGCCCGGCTGCTTGCGGCGATTGAGCACCACGACGCCGGGATCCGCGCGCAGGTCCTCGAGCGCGGCGGCGGCGACATCGGCCAGCAGGATGTCGCCCACGGCCAGCGGGATGCGATCGATCGGCAGCCGCGGCGCGGCCACCGTGCGCTGCAGGCCGTGGACGCGCACCCGGTACACGTGGCCGAAGCGCAGTTGCGACAGCGAGCGTCCGATCAGCGCGGAGCCCGGGGCGACCATCACCTCGGCGTGCAGGCGCGGCTGTTCAGGATTGCCTTCCAGGTCAGCGGCGACGCGATCGTGATGCAGTTGCAGCTGGCGGCGCAGGCGCTGGATCTCGTTCCAGTCGCCGCGGATCAGCAGGCGGTCGCCGGCTTCGATCGTCTCGGTGCGCGGGCTCTCGACCGCGCGGCCGTTGCGGAAGATCTCCAGCAGGAACACGTCCTTCGCTTCCACCGGCAGTGCGACGCTGCCGGTGCGGCCGATCAGCGGAGATTTCTCCGAGACGTGCAGTTCCACCAGGTAGCGGCCGCGATGTTCGTCGGCGCCGATGTCGGGCACGCCGAGATCCGGCAGCAGGAAGCGCTGCGCGACCATCAGGTACAGGGTGCCGGCGACGACGAACCACAGGCCGAGCGGCGCGAACTCGAACAGGCCGAAGCCCGGATGCCCGGCCTTGCGCGCCAGCGCATCGACGAGCAGGTTGGTCGAGGTGCCGATCAGGGTGCACACGCCGCCGAACTGCGAAGCGAAGGACAGCGGGATCAGGAATTTCGAGGGTGCGCGGCCCTGGGCGACGACGGCGGTGAGGACCAGCGGCAGCATGATCGCGACGATCGCGGTGTTGTTGATGAACGCCGAGGCGAAGGCGACCATCAGCATCATCAGCAGGTTGAGCAGCCACGGCATCCGCACGCGCTGCAGCAGTTCGCCGAGCCCCCGCAGCGCGCCGCTGCGCTTGAGTCCGGCGCTGAGCACGAACATTCCCGCCACGGTGAGCGTCGCTTCGCTGCTGAACCCGGAGACCGCTTCGCTCGGCGTGACGACGCCGAAGATCAGCAAGCCGGAGAGGATCAGGATCGCGATCACGTCCACCGGCAGCTTCTCGCTGACGAACAGCGCGACCGCGCCGACCAGCACCAGCAGGGTGATCATCAGGTCGGCGGTCATGCCTCGCCTCCGCGCGCCAGCAGGCGCAACCCGAGTACGCCGGCACCGAGCACGACCGCGGCCGCGAAAGGCAACGTGCCCGGCATCTGCGACGTCGGCACGGACGTCGCCGCGACATCGGCCGTGCGCAGCACCTGCCAGAGGCAGAACAGGCTTCCGGCCTTCGCCAGCGCGATGCAGGCCCAGCCGGCGGAACGGGAGACGCGACGAGTCATGCGGACGCTTCCCCTCGAGTTCGCGGCGGCAAGTCGATCGGCACGAACTGTGGCGCGCTCATGCCGGCGGTGTCGGCGCGGCGGATCGACACGCGCAGATCGAACCACGCCGCCTGGCCGGTGACCGGATCGGCGTTGGCGTAGTCGCCGCGCGGCGTGCGGTCGGAGATGAGATGGTTGAGCAGGAACCCGCGCCTGCCTTCCGGCGCGTCCTTCGACAGCCCCCACGCGCCGCGGCGTTTGCCGATCGCGTTCCAGGTCCACACCGTGTCCGGCTGCACGTTCGACGCCAGCGCGGCCTGCACGGTGATCGTGCCGTGATGCGAGGACACCTCGATCCAGTCGTCGTCGCCGATGCCGTGCTTCGCCGCGGTGTCGGGGTGCAGGTACAGCCGGTTGCGGGTCGCGATCTGGCGCAGCCACGCGTTCTGCGACCCCCAGGCGTGGTACATGAACATCGGTCGCTGGGTGATCGCGCTGAGCGGGAACGCCTCGCCGTCGACCTGCGTCATCTCGAACGGTTCGTGCCAGAACGGCAACGGGTCGAAGTGCGTCGCGATGCGTTCGCGATGTTCCGGCGGCGGCACGTGCGCGCCGTGGCCCTGCGCGGCGAGGCGGAACCGCTGCAGCGTCTCGGAATAGGGCTGCAGCACGATGGGCGTGTCGCTGGCGAGGAAGCCGAGCCGGTGCGCCCACTGCAAGTAATCGCGATTGATCGTCTTGAAGTAGCGCGCGGATTCGGGAATCGCTGCATGCCAGACGCCGCCATGCTCGGCATAGCGCGCGAGCTGGTCCGGGTTCGGCGCGCCCTTGCCCTGCGCGGTGCCGTCGGCACCGCGCCAGCCTGCGAGCAGGCCCACGCCGGGCGCACGCTCGTGACGGACGATGTAGTTGGCGTAATCGCGGTACTTCGGCGCGCCGGTCTCGTCGACCATGCCCGGCAGTCCGAGTCGCGCGCCGAGGTCGAGCAGCACCGACTGGAAGCCGCGCACGTCGCGCGGCCGGCCGTCGGCGTCGGGCTGCGTCGCCGGGTCGAACACGGGCATGCGCAGCGCGTCCATCGCGCCGTCGGCGTCGGAGATCGGCCGATCGAGCAGGCTGATCGCGTCGAAGCGTTCGAGGTACGTCGTGTCGGGCAGCACCAGGTCGGCGTAGGCCACCATTTCGCTGGCGTAGGCGTCGCTGTAGATCACGTGCGGGATGCGATAGGCGCCGTCCGCGTCGCGATCGGTGAGCCAGTGCATCGTCTCGCGGGTGTTCATCGCCGAGTTCCAGCTCATGTTCGCCATGAACAGGAACAGCGTGTCGATGCGATACGGATCGCCCGCCCACGCATTGCGGATCACCGTGTGCAGCATGCCGTGGGCGGCGAGCGGGTAGGCCCACGAGAACGCGTGGTCGATGCGTCGCGGTCGTCCCTCGGCGTCGACGACCAGATCTTCCGGCCCGTGCACGAAACCCAGCGGCGCGGCGTCGAGCGAACCGTCCTCGCGGCGCCTGCGGCCGGGCCGGTTCGCCGGCGGCACCGGTTTCGGGAACGGCGGCTGGTAGCGGAAACTCCCAGGCGCATCGACCGCGCCGAGCAGCATCTGCAGCAGATGGAGCGCGCGGCAGGTGTGGAAGCCGTTGCTGTGCGCGCTGATCCCGCGCATCGCGTGCATCGCCACCGGACGGCCGATCATCGTGTCGTGCGATCGCCCCCAGGCGTCGGTCCACGCGATCGGCAGCTCGAGTCCGCTGTCGAACGCGGCATCGGCCAGCTCGCGCGCGAGGCGGCGGATGGTCTCGGCGGGCACGCCGCAGCGTTCGGCGACGGCCTCGGGCGCGTACTGCGGATCGAGATAGCGTTCGGCGATCAGCTGGAACGCCGGCACGGCACGGCGCCCGTCGGGCAGCACGACCTCGCCGACGATCGCGGGCGCGATGTCGATGGCGTCGGCGGGGGCGAAGCCGCCTGCGGCGTGCAAGCCCTCCCTTTCGCGCAGCGAAGGGGAAGGTCGGGGAGGGGTGGATGCACTCTCCGTGCTCGAAATCTCCCGCGCTGCTTGCACCGAGTCGACCCCCTCCCGGCCTCCCCCTTCGCTGCGCGAAAGGGGAGGTGTCTCTGCGCCTCGATTCCAGCACAGCGGCTTGCCGTGTTCGTCGCGCGCGAACAACCCGTCTTCCGCGCCGCCGGGATCGCGGATCACCAGCCAGTGCGCATTGGTGCTGCGGACGAGGAAGTCGAGGTCGATGCGGTCGCTGCGCAACAGCTCGTGGATCAGCGCGAACGCGAGCAGGCCGTCGGTGCCGGGGCGGATGCCGATCCACTCGTCCGCGATCGCGCCGTAACCGGTGCGCACCGGATTGATCGCGACGATCTTCGCGCCGCGCGCCTTGAGCCGGCCGAGGCCGCGCTTGATCGGATTGGAGTCGTGGTCCTCGGCCACGCCCCACAGCATCAGGTAGCGCGTGTGCTCCCAGTCGGGCTCGCCGAATTCCCAGAAGCTGCCGCCGACGCTGTAGAGTCCGCCCGCGGCCATGTTCACCGAGCAGAAACCGCCATGCGCGGCGTAGTTGACGGTGCCGAACTGCTGCGCCCACCAGCCGGTGAGCGCCTGCGACTGGTCGCGGCCGGTGAAGAAGGCGAGCGCATCGGGATTGCTCTCGCGGAGCGGCTTCAGCCACGAGGCGGCGATCGACAGCGCCTCGTCCCACTCGATCTCGCGGAACTCGCCGCTGCCGCGCTCACCCGTCCGCAGCAGCGGCTTGCGCAGCCGTGCGGGCGAGGCGTGCTGCATGATCCCGGCCGATCCCTTGGCGCAGAGCACGCCGCGGTTCACCGGATGATCGGGATCGCCCTGCAGGTAGCGGATGCGGCCGTCCTTGATCCAGACCTTGAGGCCGCATCGGCACGCGCACATGTAGCACGTCGTGCGCTTCACCTCGTCGCCGGGCGAGGGCGACAGATCGGACGGCCTGTCGTGCGGGCGCGGCGTGGACATGCCCCCATTGTGCCCGGGCCTGCCGCGGCAGGCGAGGGTCGTGCGATTCGCCGCTTACTTCGGCGGATCGACGCGGATCGTCGGGTCGTTGAACCGCGAATAGTGGATCGTGGTCGTGATCGTGCGGCCGGCGTAGGTGCCGGTGGTCTCGAGCTTGATCGGCAGATCGTTGACCCCGACCCAGATCAGCGTGCTGGTGGGCGCCTGGCCGGCCGAGGTCATGCGGTATTTCTTCGCCGGCTTGCCGTCGGCGACGTCGGCGCCCAGCGCCTGGATCTGCATCTTGTCGACTTCGCGGAAGACGTGGTCGTTCTGGCGCCACTGGGTCATCGCGCCCTTGGGCATCGGCACCTTCATGCTGTGGCCGTCGATGTTCATGTACATGGTGTCGCCGATCACGTACTGCGTGCCCTGCGCCATCTGCATGCGGTAGCGGTCCGGGGCGACGAAGTCCATGTCGGTGATGCCGGCCCGCTTTTCGGTGCTCTCCATGCGCACGTGGTAGCTGCGCTGGGCGAGGAACTTCGCGCTCATCGCCTTCATGTCCTCCTTCGGCCCGGCCCACGCGGTGCCGGCGGCGAGCAGGGACAGCAGGACGAGGGGCGCTTGGCGGGACGCGACGGGCATGAAACGGACTCCTGGAAGGGCGACGATGTCTGTTCAACCGGAAAAATCGGCCGGAAGCGGCCAGTGCACTGCCCTGACGCCGGATCAGCGCATGCCGCGCGGATCGAAACGGATGTCGCCGAACCAGGTGGTGACGTTCTCGCCGGTGGCGTCGGTGTCGACCGTCACCGAAACCCCGGTGACTCGCGGCGCCGGTTCGCCGAACGCGCGCTGGTAGTCCACGGCGATGTCGCGCTGCGGCGACACCCAGCGGTGCTCGTCGGCGTGGCCGGCGGTGGCGACGTAGGTCTTCAGGAACGGCCCCGACAGGTCCTCGCGCACGCTGTCCGCCGGGGCGCTGCCGTCCCAGACGTAGCACAGCGTCGCGGTGGGCCCGTTGCGGCCGTTGCGCGCGAGTTCGAACTTGCGCAGGCCGCGTTCCTTCAGCGTCATCGTCTCCTCCTTGCGGGCGAAGAACACGCAGAGCTTCGCGGCCGCGTCGTCGACGGCCTTGCGCGGCGGCGGGTCGGGCATGTCGAGGGCATGGGTGGTGCGCCAGCGCCAGCGCAGGATCGGGGTCTGCCTGGGATCGGCGAACAGGCCGTGGCGCAGGGTCGCGGTGGCGCCGTCGGCGCGGCCGCGCAGCACGATCGTGCCCGGGTCTGCGACCACCCGCGGGCGCCCGCGCTTGCCCGGCGCGGGCTGGGCCACGTGCATGGCGCCATCGAGGACGAGGTCGTAGAAGGTCGCGTGTTCGGTGTCCGTCGGCCGTTCCACGATCCATCCGGGCGGCGCCGTGCCGGCCAGCGGGCCGGCGGAGAACGGGGTGGGACCGAGGGACTGGGCGATCGCGAGCGGTGCCGCGGCGTACAGCAGCAGGGCGATCACGGGGCGGGGGCGGAACGGGAGCATCCGTTGGGCGTCCGTGGACAGGCGGGGGTGGGGCGATAGCGCACCATACCCCTGCCGCGCCTGTCCACCGCCGTCGCAGTCTGCGCGACGCGGGCCGGTTACGCTGTGCGGCCAGCGAAGGCCGCATGGCCCCGCCTCCCGCCATCGGAGAT
>JAEWNA010000338.1 GCA_023392975.1 Pseudomonadota bacterium
TGCGCAAGCTGCTGACGATCGTCAATGCGCGGCGGCGCGATGAGCTGATGCGGGAGGCGGCGATGGCTGCTTGACCGCTGGTCGGAAGACAGTTGCTGAGTTGAGCCGGCCCGCTGAGCGGGCGCAGCGATGGATCAATCATAGCGCCAGCGCCGAGACCGCGAAGCATGCTTGGCTTGAATGAATTGTTATACGTCACCCCTTTGGTCCCTTTTTCTTATTAATCAGTTTGGCAAGAGCCTTTGCCTTCTTAGCCTTTTGAGTGTAGAGCTCTTGCAGGACATGATCTATGAGCTCGTAAGCATCCATCACGTCATCTATCGTGACGACGCTATCCGCATGGCTTCCGGCATTGCCCAGCCACTTGATGGCTAGGAGAAGTTCTCCAAGTTCCGAATACTTCGCCGGGAGCAGACTGATTCGCGAATGAAGATTTAAGAATATCCTTTTGCCATTTTTAGTATTGAATCGTTTTACACCGAGATCTGTTAGAAGGGCTTCAAGCGCAATTCTAACGTTGTTTGAAGCGGCGGCAGGACTGCTAAAGAAGAGCCGGAAAGACTCGTGCAGAGGCTCTGATACAGACCGTGGGCATTCTTCTGGGAGGTCAATCATTCGAAGCGGAGGCTCGAAGTACTTCGGTCGGAAGAAGTCACTCCAGATTTGCTCGGGTTCGCCGTCGTCGCCCATCTGTACATCAATGTCTACTGTGCCTGTGCCGGTACTAGCGACGAACTCACCACAATTGTCATTTTTACATTGAAGAAGTCCAGAATAGATGTATTCGATCCACTCTGGCTCCCACGCCTCATGGCTGTGAGCGTCCTTTGAGTCTTTTCGTTCTTCAGATTGAAATTTGTTCTCAACGAATCGAAGCAAGCCTTTCCCACAGCTTGGGCACAGCCAGTCTGGCGGGTTCTCTCGTGTGAATGGAATTTTTAATGCTCGACGATCCACGAAACCTCCAAAGAAAAGGGGTCAGGTTCATTTTCGGACTTGATATCAGCCTTCTTTCTGGTTGACGAATATCGACCCTTCATTCTTTCATCTCCACCTGTCAAATCCGACAGGTATGCCGCAACCCTCAGCGCTCCGAATGCCCCGTCTCGTCATACCCCCGCGACGCCAGCATCTGCGGTCGGATCAGTTCGATAAAGTCCCGCGCCTGCTGCGACAGGTATTTGCCCTTGCGTACGACCACGCCGTAGCTGCGTGACGGGAAGTACTTCGCGAGCGAGCGGATGGCGAGGCGGTCGCGGTCGGCGTCGGTGAGGCAGATGGCGGTGACGATGCTGATGCCCAGGCCCATCGCGACGTACTGCTTGATGACTTCCCAGCCACCGACTTCGAGGGCGACGGTGTAGGGCACGCGGTTCTGCTGGAACACCAGGTCGACGAGGCGGTACGTGGTCAGGCGCTGCGGCGGCAGGATCAGGCCGTAGGGCGAGAGGTCTTCGAGCTTGAGGTCGGGCTGGGTCGCCAGCGGATGGCCGCGGGGGGCGATCAGCATCGGCTCGAAGCGGTAGACCGGGGCGTAGTCGAGGTCGGCGGGGACGTCGAGCATCGAACCGACCGCCAGGTCCACGCCGTCGCTGCGCAGCAGGTCCAGGCCGCCGGCGCCGGTGACGTTGTGCAGGATCAGGCGCACGTCCGGATGGGCGCGGCGGTAGGCCTCCACGATCTTCGGCAGCAGGTAGAGGATGGTCGAACTCCCGGCGGCCACGTGCAGCTCGCCGCCGTCCAGGCCCTTGATCTGCTCGCGGAAGGCGTCCGGGAGGCGATCGATGCCCTCCACCAGCGGCCGCGCCAGTGCGTACAGGGCGTCGCCCTCGCGGGTGAGCGCGAGCCGGCGTCCGACCCGCTCGAACAGCTTCACCCCCAGTTCCCGCTCCAGCGCCTGCAGCTGGAGGGTGATGGCCGGCTGGCTGAGGTAGAGGGCCTCGGCCGCGCGCGACACCGAGCCCAGCCGGGCGACCTGGCAGAAGGCGCGGAGCGGCTTCAGGCGGTCGGCCTTGTAGCCGAAGCGGGGGCTGGGGACGGTCTGTTCGGTCATGGCGGCGCTCGCGGTTTCGGACGAACGGAGGGTTTGGAGCCGTTGCTGCACTGCAAAATCAATGGCTTGCGGCGCATTCGACCTTGGTCGAAGCCGTTGTATTTGCATTCCTTATGAAACACATTGCCAAAACTGTGTTGTCAAATACAGTACCCGGACGGATGGTGAGCCTCCCACGTCGTTCCGGAGTCGCCCATGTCCGCCGTCCTCAGGCCGCAGGCCGACGCTTCGCCCGCATTGCCCGGCATCGCCCTCTCCGGGCGTGCCGAGGGACAGGACGCCCTGCTGACCGACGCGGCGCTGGCCTTCCTCGCCGGCCTGCATCGCCGTTTCGAGCCCGAGCGCCAGGCGCGGCTCGCCGCTCGCCAGCGCCGGCAGGCCGAGTTCGACGCCGGCGCGCTGCCGGCCTTCCGCGAGGACACCCGCGCGATCCGCGAGGGCGACTGGCGGGTGGCGCCAATCCCGGCCGCGCTGCTGGACCGCCGCGTGGAGATCACCGGCCCGGTCGATCCGAAGATGGTGATCAACGCGCTGAACTCCGGCGCGAACTGCTACATGGCGGACTTCGAGGATTCGACCTCGCCGACGTGGGCGAACCTGATCGAAGGCCAGACCGCGCTGCGTGCCGCGGTGGCGGGGACGCTCGAGTTCGACGCGCCGGCGATCGACGGCAAGCCGGGCAAGCAGTACCGCCTGAAGCCCGAAGCGGAGCGCGCGGTGCTGATCGTGCGGCCGCGCGGCTGGCACCTGGACGAGAAGCACGTCCTGGTCGACGGCCAGCGCATGAGCGGCGGCCTCTTCGACCTCGCGCTGTTCGCCTTCCACAACGCCGCCGCGCTGGTGTCGAAGGATCGCGGCCCGTACTTCTACCTGCCGAAGCTGCAGTGCATGGAAGAAGCCGCGCTGTGGAACGCCGTGCTCGACGAGATCGAGGTGCGGCTGAACCTGCCGCAGGGCGCGATGAAGGCGACGGTGCTGATCGAGACGCTGCCGGCGGCGTTCGAGATGGACGAGATCCTGCATGCGCTGCGCAGCCGGATCGTGGGCCTCAACTGCGGCCGCTGGGACTACATCTTCAGCTACATCAAGACGCTGCGCCGGCACCGCGACCGCGTGCTGCCCGAGCGCGGCCAGGTGACGATGACGCAATCGTTCCTGAAGGCGTATTCGGAACTGCTGATCCGGACCTGCCACAAGCGCGGCGCGCACGCGATGGGCGGCATGGCGGCGCAGATCCCGAACCCGCGCGACCCGGAGGCCAACGCCGCCGCGTTCGCGCGCGTCGAGGCCGACAAGCTGCGCGAGGCGACCGCGGGCCACGACGGCACCTGGGTGGCGCATCCGGGGCTGGTCGAGACCGCGCGCCGCATCTTCGACGCACGCATGCCCGGCCTGCACCAGCAGCACGTCGCGCGCGAGGACGTTCGCGCGGGCGCCGAGGACCTGCTGCGCCCGTCGCTGGGCACGATCACGACGGCCGGCTTCTTCGGCAACGTCGAAGTCTGCGTGCGCTATCTCGCGGCGTGGCTGGCCGGCAACGGCTGCGTGCCGATCCACGGGATGATGGAAGACGCCGCGACCGCCGAGATCTCGCGCGCGCAGCTGTGGCAGTGGCTGCATTTCGCCGACGACGGCCGCGATCCGCTGTATCTCGACGACGGTACGCCGGTCGATTTCGCGCTGCTGGAACGCGCGCTGATCGGGCTGCCGTCGAAGCTGAAGGGCGACGCCTCGGTCGTCGGCGCCGAGCGCGTCGATGAAGCGATCGCGCTGCTGTCCGACCTCACCCACCGCGACACCCTCGCCGACTTCCTCACGCTGCCGGCGTACGAACGCATCGATTGATCCGCTCCGCTTTTGTAGGAGCGACGTGAGTCGCGACACGGAAGCGCCCAGGTCGCGACTCACGTCGCTCCTACAACGACAAGAACCCGCCGCATTCACCTCCCACGCGAGACCACGCCCATGAAGACCACGCTCCCCACCGCCGAACAACTGAAGCTGGACTGGACCAACAACCCGCGCTGGGCCGGCGTGACCCGCCCGTACAGCGCCGAGGACGTGGTCCGCCTGCGCGGCACGATCCCGGTCGACCATTCGATCGCCCGCCTCGGCGCCGAGAAGCTGTGGAAGTACCTGCAGACCGAGGACTTCGTGAACGCGCTGGGCGCGCTCACCGGAAACCAGGCGATGCAGCAGGTCAAAGCCGGCCTCAAGGCGATCTACCTCAGCGGCTGGCAGGTCGCGGCCGACGCCAACATCGCCGGCGAGATGTACCCGGACCAGTCGCTGTATCCGGCGAACTCGGTGCCGCAGGTGGTCAAGCGCATCAACAACACGCTGCTGCGCGCCGACCAGATCCAGTGCGCGGAAGGCACCGGCGACGTCGATTTCCTGCAGCCGATCGTGGCCGATGCCGAGGCCGGCTTCGGCGGCGTGCTCAACGCGTTCGAACTAATGAAGGCGATGATCGAGGCCGGCGCCTCCGGCGTGCACTTCGAGGACCAGCTCGCCAGCGTCAAGAAGTGCGGCCACATGGGCGGCAAGGTGCTGGTGCCGACCCGCGAAGCGGTGGAGAAGCTGGTCGCCGCGCGTCTTGCCGCCGACGTCATGGGCACGCCGACGATCATCGTCGCGCGCACCGATGCCGAGGCCGCCGACCTGCTGACCAGCGACATCGACCCGAACGACCAGCCGCACTGCACCGGCGAGCGCACGGTCGAAGGCTTCTACAAGACAAAGAACGGCCTCGACCAGGCGATCAGCCGTGGCCTGGCCTACGCGCCCTACGCCGACCTCGTGTGGTGCGAGACCGGCAAGCCGGATCTCGAGTTCGCGCGCAAGTTCGCCGAAGCGATCCACGCGAAGTACCCGGGCAAGCTGCTGGCCTACAACTGCTCGCCGAGCTTCAACTGGAAGAAGAACCTCGACGACGCGACCATCGCGAAGTTCCAGAAGGAAATCGCCAGCTACGGCTACAAGTTCCAGTTCATCACCCTGGCCGGCTTCCACGCGCTGAACTACTCGATGTTCAACCTCGCGCACGGCTACGCGCGTCGCCAGATGAGCGCGTTCGTCGAACTGCAGGAAGCCGAGTTCGCCGCCGCCGACAAGGGTTTCACCGCGGTCAAGCACCAGCGCGAAGTCGGCACCGGCTATTTCGACAGCGTGACCCAGACGATCCAGGGCGGGCAGTCGTCGACGGTGGCGCTCAAGGGCTCGACCGAGGAAGAGCAGTTCCACGATCGGCCGGCGGCCGCTGCCTGAACGCAACGACGCTTCATCCCCCTACCATGACCTTCGTCAGGGTGGGGGATGGCGTCGGGTGTGCTGGAATGCGGTACTCCTCCGTTCGTCTGGATTTCGCATGCGGATTCCGCTTTCCCTCGTTCTCCTCGCCGCGTCCACCTTCTGTACGCCCGCTTTCGCCGAAGACGCCGCCATCCTTTCGGTGACGCCCGACCAGATCCGCGCGCAACAGGCCGATCTTCGCCAGGCCATCGAAAGGAAGTCCGGCAACTACGCCCAGTACAGCGAAGAGGAGCGCAAGACGATCCTTGCGCGCCAGGACGACGTCCTCGCCGTGCTCGGGGACAAGACGTCGATCGACGACCTCGGCCCGGAAGGCAAGGTCCGGCTCACGAACGCGCTGGCAGCCGTCGACGCCGCGGTGAATCGCGCCGAGGACAACCGGATGATCTGCGAGATCGTCAAGCGGACCGGGTCCAACCGTTCGGAGCGGAAGTGCATGACCGTCGGCCAGCGCCGCCAGATGCGCGAGCGCCTGGAACGCAACGGCATCAGCACCTCGCGCTGAGTCGACGTGCGTCGCGGCGAGCGGCCGGCGTCGAGCCGGCCGCTTCGCTTTTCGGGGACGAGCTCCTCGCGCGCACGATCCGTGAACCGTCCGGACACGCGCGACGCAGCATCGCTCGCGACCGACCGGCGGCACCGTCGCCCCGCGTGATCTGCGGATCAATCGACGTCCGGCGCCGGCTTGCGCGGCAGGCCGTCGGCAGGATCCACCGCGGCCCAGTCCACGTGGGTGTCCCAGAACACATGCGCCATCGGCGCCTGATCCGCATCGCCGTCGAGGTTGGCCAGGGCGATGTGCAGCTCGCCCGGCCAGCGCTGCGAGCGGAAGAACAGCGAACTGCCGCAGCGCGCGCAGAAGCCGCGCTCGGCGCCGGGCGAGGAGACGTACCAGCGCAGCGATCCGGCGGCATCGTCGATGCGCGCGCGATCTTCCGCCATTCCGAACCAGGTGACGAACGCGGAGCCGTGCGCGCGCCGGCACATCGAGCAATGGCAGTGCGCGACCCACAAGCTGGGCCAGTCCAAGGTGAAGCGCACGTCGCCGCAGAGGCAGCCGCCGCGGGATGAGGCCATGTCGGTGCTCCGTAGTCGCGAGAGCGGCACCATCGCATGCGGTCGCCGCGGGCGCCAGTTCCCGATCGGGTGCGCTCAGGCCGCCCGCGACGGGCTGGCGCGATCGCCGCGTCGATAACCGATGGCCTCGGCCACGTGCGGGCCGAGGATGTCGGAGCTGCCGGCGAGATCGGCGATGGTGCGCGCGACGCGGAGGATGCGATGCATCGAACGCGCGGAGAGTTGCAGCAGGTCGATCGCGTTTTCGAGCATCGCCTGATCGTCCGGCGCGAGTCGACACACGGCATTCGTCTGAGACTGATCGAGGTGGGCGTTGAGCCGGCCCGCGCGTCGCAGCTGGGCTGCGCGGGCGCGGACGACGCGGGCGCGAACCGTCTCGCTGGACTCGCCGGGCGGTGCGTCGGGCCGCAGTTCGGCCGGCGGCAGGCGCGGGACGTCGAGGTGCAGGTCGATGCGTTCCAGCAGCGGCCCGGAGATCTTGCCGCGATAGCGCAGGATCGCTTCCGGATGGCAGCGGCAGCGGCCCGAGGGATCGCCGGCCCAGCCGCAGGGGCAGGGATTCATCGCCGCGACCAGTTGGAAGCGCGCGGGGAATTCGCTCTGCCGTGCCGCGCGCGAGATCGTGACGACGCCGGACTCCAGCGGTTCGCGCAGCACCTCCAGCGCGCGACGATCCCATTCGGGCAGCTCGTCGAGAAAGAGGACGCCGTTGTGCGCCAACGATATCTCGCCCGGGCGCGGCTCCGCGCCGCCGCCGACCAGCGCGACCGCGCTGGCGGTGTTGTGCGGTGAGCGAAACGGGCGCATCCGCCAGCGGGCCGGGTCGAGGCCGCGGCCGCTGATCGAAGCGATGGCCGCGGTTTCGAGCGCGTCCGCTTCGCTGGCTGCCGGCAGCAGCCCGGGCAGGCGCGAGGCCAGCAACGTCTTGCCGCAGCCCGGCGGGCCGACCAGCAGCAGGTGATGGCCGCCCGCGGCGGCGATTTCGAGCGCGCGCCGCGCCCGGACCTGACCGCGCACGTCGCGCAGGTCGGGGCCGTGGTCGTAGCGG
>JAEWNA010000083.1 GCA_023392975.1 Pseudomonadota bacterium
CGGCGAGCGCCCCGATGTCGATCTCGACGCGCCCGACCTGCGCCTGAACCTCGTGGTGCGCAAGGGTCGGGCGGTGCTGTCGATCGATCTCGGCGGCGGACCGCTGCATCGCCGCGGCTGGCGCCTGACCCAGGGCGAGGCGCCGCTGAAGGAAACCCTCGCCGCCGCGGTGCTGCTCCGCGGTGATTGGCCGCGCGTCCATGCCGACGGCGGCGCGCTGCTCGACCCGATGTGCGGCAGCGGCACGCTGCTGATCGAAGGCGCGCTGATGGCCGCCGACGTCGCGCCCGGGCTGATGCGCGAGGCGCAGGCGCTGCGGACGCCGTCGCGCTGGCGCCAGTTCGATGCGGTGACGTGGCGTGCGCTGATCGACGACGCCGAAGCGCGTGCGCAGGCCGGACGCGCTGCGCTGCGCGCCTGCATCCGCGGCAGCGATCTCGACCCGCATGCGATCCGCGCCGCGCGCGAGAACGCCGAGCGTGTGGGCGTCGCCGAGGCCATCGGCTTCGACGTGCGTGATGTCGCCGCGCTGCCTGCGCAGCCCGAGCCGCGCGGGCTGGTGGTCTGCAATCCGCCGTACGACGCGCGACTGGCGGCCGACCCGATGCTCTACCGCACGCTCGGCGATGCGCTGAAGCGTGCGGCGCCCGGCTGGAAGGCCAGCCTGCTCTGCGGCGACGCCGACCTCGCGCGCGCCACCGGCCTGCGTGCGGCGAAGAAGTACCAGGTGTTCAACGGCGCGATCGAATGCGCGCTGATCGTCTGCGATCCGGTGATGCCGCCGGCGCGCGAGCGGCCCGCCGACGAGGCGCCGCAGCCGCTGTCGGAAGGCGCGACCATGGTCGCCAACCGGTTGCGCAAGACGCTGAAGGCGTCGAAGGCCTGGCGCGAGCGTGAGGGCGTGCGCTGCTGGCGCGCCTACGACGCCGACATCCCCGAATACGCCGCTGCGATCGACGTCTACGTCGCCGAGGACGACCAGCGCTGGCTGCATGTGCAGGAATATGCGGCGCCGGCGGAGATTCCCGAGGCGACCACGCGCGCGCGCTTCCGCGACCTGCTCGCGGGTGCGCGCGAGGCCTGCGACGTGCCCCGCGAACGTACGGCGGTGAAGACCCGGGCCAAGGGCAAGGGCGGCAGCAAGTACGCCGACAGCGGGGCGTTCAAGCGCGGCGAGACGCTGACCGTGCGCGAAGGCGACGCGCGACTGATCGTCAACCTGTTCGACTACCTCGACACTGGTCTGTTCCTCGATCACCGGCCGATGCGCTTGCGCATCGCCGCCGAAGCGAAGGACGCCCGCTTCCTCAACCTCTTCGCCTACACCGGCGCGGCGACCGTGCACGCGGCGGTTGGCGGTGCGGCGCAGACGACGTCGGTCGACCTATCCGCGACCTACCTGCAGTGGTGTTCGGACAACCTGCGCCTCAACGGCCTGGCCGGCGCGCGCCACCGGCTGGCGCAGGCCGATGTGCTGGCCTGGCTGGAAGCCGACCGCGGCGAATACGACCTGATCTTCTGCGACCCGCCGACCTTCTCGAACTCCGCCCGCGCCGCGGACTTCGACGTGCAGCGCGACCACGTCCGCCTGCTGCGCGCGGCGATCGCACGGCTGTCGTTCGGCGGCACGCTGTATTTCTCGAACAACTACCGCCGCTTCCGGCTTGACGAGGCCGCCGTGGCGGCGTTCGCCGAGGTGGAGGACATCACCCCGGCGACGATCGGGCCGGATTTCGCGCGCAATCCGCGGATCCACCGCGCCTGGCGGCTGCACGGACGCTGAGTCCGGCCGCGCCGGCGCCGCCGCTCAGAGGCTGCCGTAGACGATCGCGTCCCAGGCGCGGCGCCGGGCCTGCGCCTCGGCCTCGTCTGGCATGCCGGAGCCGACGAGCTTGGCCTGCACCGCGGGTGGCGGATAGATGCCGGGGTCGTTCGCGATCGACGGATCCACCAGCGACAGCGCGTCGCGATTGGCGTTGGCGTAGGCCACTTCATCGCTGATCGAGGCGATGACCTTGGGCGTCATCAGGTAGTTCACGAAGCGGTGCGCCGCAGCCAGGTCCGGGGCGCCCTTGGGAATGGCGATCACGTCGATCCAGCGCACGGCGCCTTCCCGCGGGATGACGTAGCGGATCTCCGGCGGCTTGGCCCCGGCCTGCGTGCTGCGTTCGCCCGCCCTTGCGCGGGCCTGCTGGACGTCGCCGGAGTAGGTGAGCACCACGCAGAACTCGCCTTCGGCCAGGCCCTTGATCAGCTCGTCGCCGTTGGCGATCTTGCGGATGTGGGGACGGATCGCGCCGTACACCGCGCGGACCGCGTCGTTGGCGCGCTCGCTGTAGTCGCGGGCATCCATCCCCTTCCACATCAGCGCCGGCGGAAACGCGTCCGTGTCGCTTTCGATGATGCCGATGCCGCAGCGCGACAACCGGGCGGCGTTGGCCGGATCGAACAGCAGCCCCCAACTGTCCAGCGGCGCCTGCGGGCCCAGCGCCGCCCGGACCAGGTCGACGTTCACGCCCAGCGCGGTCGTGCCCCACATGTAGGGCACCAGGTGCGCGTTGCCGGGATCGATCTCGGCGAGCTCGGCCATGATCGCGGGGTCCATGTGGCCCAGGTTGGGCAGCAGCGACTTGTCGAGCGTGGCCAGCGCGTCCTGCGCGACCAGGTCCTTCGCGTAGGGATGGGCTGTCGGGAACACCACGTCGTAGGCATGGGGCGCCGCCGCGAGCCGCTCCAGCAGGGCGTCGTTGTTCGCGTAGTTGCAGTAGTCCACGCCGATGCCGGTGGCCGCCTCGAAGTCCCGCAGCGTGTCCTTGCCGATGTAGTCGGACCAGTTGCAGACCTTGAGGGTGGGCGTGCCGGTCGCCGCGGCCGCCGGCGTGCCGGCGGACGATGCCGGGGTGGGGGCGTCGCGCCCGCAGGCGGTCGCGAACGCCAGGACGACGAGCAGGGAAACACGAACCTTGCGCAGGCGATGCATGCGGTTTTCGACTCCTTCCGGGTGGGCTCCTGTGCCGGAGGGGCCGCGTCGCCCGCGGCGTCGATCGAGGGATCGCCCGGGGCCTGGTCCGTTCCGGTCGCCG
>JAEWNA010000122.1 GCA_023392975.1 Pseudomonadota bacterium
CTGGGAAGAGGTGGCGATCTCGCTGGCGCCGGTGAAGCCGGTGAAGGTCCCGAAGCCCGCGACGGCGACGCCGACGGTCCTCCCGCCGGTGCTGCCGCCGCCCGCGCAGACCCCCGACCTGTTCGCGAGCGGCCGGCTGCGCATCGACCCCGTGTTCGCCCTGCGCCTGCGCGACGCGCTCGCCGACGGGACGACCCTGATCGTCACCGACGACCCGCTGCGCCGGACCGCCCCGGAACCGGCGCCGCCAGCGCCGCCCCCCGCACCGACCCCGGCCCCGCCCGTGACGCCGATCACACCATCGAACATCGGGGCGCCGGCGTCGGCGTGAAACCCCGTTGGTTTCACGTTTTTCTACGGAGCGATCGGCATCCTCCGGCGAATGCGCCCCGCCTTCGCCGCCCTCGCCACCGCCTTCGTCCTCACCTGCTGCACCCTGCCCGCCTCGGCCGACAACGCCGGGAGCGGCGGCGCACCGCTGCTCGGCCAGCTGCAGCGGATGGCCCCCGACGCCGATCCGCAGGTGATCGCGCTGGCGCTGGAAGCGGCCCAGTGCGCCTCGGCCTCGGGCTCGATCACGCCGCCGAAGCGGCTGGCGGTGATCGACTACTCGCGCCCGTCCACCGAGCGCCGGCTGTGGGTGTTCGACCTGGCGTCGCCGCGGCTGCTCTACAGCGAATACGTCGCCCACGGCCGCGCCAGCGGCGAGAACCTCGCGACTGCCTTCTCCAATACCGACAGCAGCCACCAGTCCAGCCTCGGCCTGTTCGCCACCGCCGAGACCTACACCGGCCACAACGGCCTGTCGCTGCGGATGGACGGGCTGGAACCGGGCTTCAACGACCGCGCCCGCGACCGCGCCATCGTCATGCACGGCGCCGACTACGTGAACCCGGAGACGGCACAGCGCCAGGGCCGCCTCGGCCGCAGCTTCGGCTGCCCCGCGGTGCGCCAGGCGGTCGCCCCGGCGATGATCGACGCACTCAAGGGCGGCCAGCTGGTGTTCGCCTACTACCCCGACCAGCGCTGGCTGACCCAGTCGAAGTTCTTCCGCTGCCACGCCAATCTCGCGACCGCGAACACGACCGGCGGCCGCCCCGGCGGCTCGCGCTGAGCGTCGCTCAGGCCGACAGCCACATTCCCGCCGCGAACGCGGCCACGATCAGCAGCACGCCCGGCAGCACCCGCAGCAGGAACCCGCGCCCGCCGCGCAGCCACGCCATCAGCAGCTTGCTGCAGGAGTTCGTCGCCAGCGCCACGAACACCGGCCAGCCGGTGTCGGCCACGTGCAGCATGCCGCCGGCGTTCAACTGCGCCACCGAGGCGGCGGCCGCGTGCAGGTCGGCGAAGCCCGACAGTCCGGCCGCGACGGTGACGCCGGCATCGCCCAGCCAGCGCTGCACGCCGGCCGAGAACAGCAGGATGGCGCTGACGATGCCGGCGAACAGCAGCGCCTGCCGGGGCTCGAACGGCCGGCCCGCGGCGACCGTCTGGTCGTCGAGCGCGCCGTAGGAGCCGCGCCAGCGCGCCACGATCGCCACCAGCAGCGCCATCGCCCCCGACAGCGCCAGCGGCCAGGCCAGCCGCGCCAGCATCGGCGGCGACAGCGCGGCCACGACCGCGGTCAGCACCACCGCCGTGGCCACGTTCGAGAACAGCGCGCCGGCCGCGCACTGCGCCTGCAGCGCCGGCGCCGCGCGGCTGCGGTCGCCCATCGCGGCGATGGTCGCGGTGCTGGAGACGAAGCCGCCGACGAAGCCGGCCAGTGCCAGCCCCGCACCCGGCCCCAGCGCACGCAGCGCGACGTAGCCGGCAGCGTTGATCGCCATGATCAGCACCACCAGCGTCCACAGCTTGTACGGATTGAGCGCCTGCCACGGGTCGATCGCGCGATCCGGCAGCAGCGGCAGCACCACGGTCGCCGCCGCGACCAGCATCAGGCCGTCGTGCAGCTCGCGCTCGGTCAGCACATCGCGCACGAAGCGGTGCAGCGACGACTTGCCGGCCAGCACGATCGCCACCACCGCGCCGAGGCCGGCGGCCAGCGTCAGCTCGGTCATCGCCAGCGCGCCGAGCAGGAAGGTCACGAGCATCGCGACCTCGGTGGTGAGGCCGGGGTCGGTCTCGCGGCTGCCGCGATAGCTCGCCAGCGCCGCCAGCGCGACGAAGCCGCCCGCGACCGCGAAGCCGACGGCGCCGAACCGCTGCGCGATGGCGCCGGACAGCGCCACCAGCAGGAAGGTGCGCACACCGGCGGCGGCGCGGCCGGGGCCGTCGCCCTTGTCGCGCTCGCGCTCGACCCCGATCAGCAGGCCGACCGCGAAGGCGACGCAATAGCCGAGGAGTTCGTCGGTACCGGGCGTGGTCATCGCCGCAGCATAGCAACGCGGCGGCGGCGCGGATCAGTGCGAGAACAGCACCGGCAGGTGCGCGGTCTCCAGCAGTTCGCGCGTGCTGCCGCCGAGCACCGCCTCGCGCAGCCGCGAGTGGCCGTAGCCGCCGGCGACCAGCAGGTCGGCGCCGACCGTGCGGGCGTGGTCGAGCAGCGCGTAGGCGACCGAGAAGTTCATGCTCGGCCGCACCGTCACTTCGACCCGCAGGCCGTGGCGCGCCAGGTGCGCGGCGATGTCGGCGCCTGGCTCGCCGCCGTGCGCCGATTCGCCGACCGCGGGGTCGATCACGACCACGTCGACGCTGCCGGCGCGCCGCAGCAGCGGCATCGCGTCGGCGACCGCGCGCGCGGCTTCGCGGGTGGGCTTCCAGGCGACCACCGCGCGCTTCGGCGGCACCGACAGGCTGGCGCCCTCGGGCACCACCAGCACCGGCCGGCCGGACTGGCGCAGCACGTCGTGGAAGTGGTCGTGCAGGGCGAGATCGTCGCGGTCCCGTCGCATGCCGGGCAGCACGGTGACGTCGGCGTAACGGGCATGCATCGCCGCGGTGCTCTGCGGATACAGCGACACCGCTTCGGCGGTCCGCACTTCGAACGACGGCACCGCATGCGCGAAGCGCGTGCGCACCGCCTCCGCCCGCGCATGCGCGCGCTTGCTCGCCTCCTCGTGCAGGCGGGCATAGACGTCGTAGGCCATTGCGCCCCAGTCGCTGGGCATCGGCGTCGGCACGTCGACGGTCACCAGCACCGCCAGATGGCCGCCGCCCGCCTCGGCGAGCGCGACCCCGGCCCGGAGCGGCGCCTCGAGGCTGTCCTCGTTCACGTACGGAATCAGGATGTCCTTGAACATGCTGCACCTCGCGAGGGCTCAGGGAATCCGATTAGAGCGCAATTTCCGGGAAAGCGCATTGATTGTCGTCAAATCGGCAGGCGAGCCGTTGCGTCGGCCGTCGATCGTGCAATGCAGCAGGCGGGCGTCGGTACGCGCATGAAGCATGCGCGAGGTTGGCGCCTGTGTTGAGCGACTGGTTTCCGCACGCGTGATGGATCACCTCACCCCTTGCGGGAGAGGTCGCCGCGCAAAGCGCGGCGGGCGCGGGGACGCGCAGCGCGCTTCGCATGCTGCACCGCATCGAATAACGAAGGCGTTTTTTTGCCCCACATCAACGCGCCAGCCGCGCTCGCGTGGTGTCATGGAAGCACGTCATCCATCGGAGATCGCCATGTCCCGCACGCAAGACAAGGTCTGCATCGTCACCGGCGCCGCACTCGGGATCGGCCGCGCCTGCGCCGTCCGTCTCGGCGAACAGGGCGCGAAGATCGCCCTGTTCGACCGGCTCGATGCCGAAGGCGAAGCGCTCGCCGCCGAATTGAACGCCCGCGGGATCGCCGCCCGCTACTGGCACGTCGATGTCGCGTCGGAAGACAGCGTCCGCACGGCGGTCGAAGGCGTCGTCACGCATTTCGGCGCGTTGCACGGACTGGTCAACAACGCCGGCATTTCCGGTTCGACCAAACTCACCCATGAACTCACCGAAGCCGAGTGGGACCAGGTGCAGGCGGTCAACGTGAAGGGCGTGTTCTTCTGCACCAAGCACGCGATCCCGCACCTGAAGGCCGCGGGCGGTGGCAGCATCGTCAACCTCTCGTCGATCTACGGCCTCGTCGGCGCCGCCGACGTGCCCGCGTACCACGCCTCGAAGGGCGCGGTGCGGCTGATGAGCAAGACCGACGCGATGATCTACGCCGCCGATCGCATCCGGGTGAATTCGATTCACCCCGGCTATATCTGGACGCCGATGGTCGAACACCACCTGCGCGCCAGTGGCGCCACCGACCTCGACGCCGCCCGCGACGACGTCGGCAAACTGCATCCGCTCGGCCACATGGGCGAACCCGACGACATCGCCTGGGGCGTGGTCTACCTGGTGTCCGACGAATCCAAGTTCGTCACCGGCAGCGAACTGGTGATCGACGGGGGGTATACCGCGAGGTGAGGGGCATGGCGCTCGCCGCGTCAAATTCGTCGCAGGGCCGATCAGGTTCGCCTCGGATATCCCGGCGAAGCTCGTCGAATTTCCAGACGTATCAACGGCATCGATGATCCCGCATCCAGTGTCATCGACCTTCGATATCGGGGCCTGTGTGCCCCGATATCGAATACCGGAGTGGGTTCGCCGCATATCCGGCGAGTCGAAGCGCGAACGCGCCATACGCCCCATGTCCACTGCGTTGATTCTCATCGACTTTTCGCGATTGACCGCTACGAGACGCCATGTCAACCTCTGCGTTACACCCCACTTTGGGGTCTACTTGTAGTTAGGGCACACAGACTTCATTGCTTACCGAACACGGGGAAAGATAGTGAAAAAAACACTTCTTGCAGGCTTTTGCGTTATGGCTCTCATGCTAACGGCAAGCGACGCAATGGCGGAGGAGGAAATCAAGTTCCTGTTGGGCAAAATTGAGTCAGGAGCTGTGGCGGGAACATCGGTAAGCGATCTTTGCTACACATCAGGGGCAAAATACTTTAAAGCGGACGAAACAATATTCATCACGGGGAAACAGTCTTGCTCAAAGTACTCTACAAACAGAACATTTCTAGAGTTTTCCTGGAAAGGTGAAACCTACTATCTGGAAGAAGATAAAATATTCCTGACCGATGAGAATAAAGCGAAGATGGCCGCACTCTCTGAAGCAGATTGGGCCTCGCTTCAAAGTAATGGAAAGTACGTATCGCTCCTTTGGCAAAAGACAAAAGCCGAGAAATTTCTCGCTGTCGTTGAATCCATGAAACCTAATGGCGCAATTATCGCCGACTGGGGCCTGACCGACGAAAGTGAATATACTGAAGGCACCGGACTAAAATTCGAAATACTGAATCCGACCAGAAAAACAATCAAATACATATGGATCACTGTCGCCGTCTTAAACCCAGTTGGCGATCCTGCTGGCCCTCCAAGAACTGTCAAGCTAGTCGGCCCGATTGAACCTGATACATCTGGCTCATACAGCTTTGACTACGTCTGGATGAGCGACATGCCTAGCACTGCGAAAATTCGCGCCGTAAAAATTCAATACATGGATGGATCTGTCCGCAATGTCGCATCGCCAAGTAAGATGATATTCAGCGACGACGAGACGGCAATGTATAAAGACCTCACTAGTCAGTAGCAGCGCCATAACAATTCATTCAAGCCGAAGCCGCTTCGCGGCTCAGCTTAATTCTGGCGTTATTTCTCGCAGGGGGTGTCGTGGGGACTCGGTTTACGACACGGCTACGCCAAGCAGTCTTGTCAATTGACGAGAGTGAAGCAATCAGATGCATGAAGGCATCAAGCAACTCCCTCTACACACCGCTGTACACATCAGGCAAGTACAGATGGATGAAGGTAATGGAGTCAGACGGAACTCTTGTTGCGTGGCGACCTGTCAATGGCGGCGACGGCAAGGAACCCGCTCAGACCACAAACCTGATGTTTGGCGTCGTAATTCAATCTGAGGATGCCACATCACAGGTCAAAGCTAACCCTCTCGGAAAAGCCTTCCTCACAACGATCTGGACGGGAATCTTCGTTGATCTAAGCGACGGGACTCGCCGTCGCGTTGACAACCTTCTGGTTGTGTTTGTGTTGCCTAAGGGTGCCGATGCAAGGAGAAAGAAGGCATTCACACGTGCAAAAAAGTACGTGGAAAATACCGCGGACTTAGTTGATGATGTGGTAGCAATTGAAGTGCCTCGCGGCGCGAGCGCTGAAGACATCAAGGCTTCAATCATTGAAGAAATTCGCCCCTTTCTGTTTGGGGCGGGTAGACCAAAGAGTGAGACATAACAATTCATTCGAGCCGAGCCTGCTTCGCAGCCTCGGCGCTGGAGATGACTGAACCATCGCCGCCCCCTCTCGCGGGACGGATCTACTCAGAAACTAGGCAGCATGAAAAGTATTGTCTTAGTTATTGTTCTCACCGGCTGCGCATCCGGGAGTGGCAGGTTGCCTCCGCCCGCTGATCGCCAGACTATAGTGGGCGCATGGGATGGGGAAGATTCACAGGAGATATTCAAGGCGGATGGTACGTATTGCGCATACTCACAAGCGGCCGATTCGTTCGGCCGCTGGGAGTACGGACCGGACGGCTACATCACACTGCACATAACGTCATCTACTGATCCGGAAGAGGTGACACCTTCAAATGCCTCTGAACTTCGAGCAGTGTTCAGTCCTGAGCCTAGCCGGCTGTACATGGGCTATGCGTGCACTCATTGCCCGGATGGCATCCTGGGAGCCTGGTTCAGGCGTTCAAGTCATCCAAGGACATGTCCTTCTGGCAACAGTGCCTTGCTGCCTAACAATTCTTCCGAACCGACGTCGCATCGCGGCTCGGCATGACTCAGGCAGCAGTCCTCATGGACACATTGCTACAGATCGTTTTCCTCACTTCCCTTGTGGGCGTGATCCCCGCATTCTCGGCGGCGATCCATGCCGAGCGCAAAGTCGCGCAACGGCTGCGAACGTCCCACGCCAGCCTCTGGGCCGAGATCGCCCCCAATCCACATGCCGAGCCCAGCTTGTCTTCACCTTTTGTTCGGTTCATCACTCAGCGGCGCTACTTGCAGCTCAATGACCCGGAGCTGTCTCACTTGGGGGAACGCACCCGGACACGCCTGTACCTTGCCGCCTCGGTGTTCCTGGTGCTTGTGCTATCCGGGCTCGCCGACAGCTTGCGCCCGGGGTGAGGATGAAGCCTGACCATTCGTCCAGGCCAACGCCGCTCGTGACGCGGCTTAACGCAGGTGGTAGGCCCATGTCGAGAGTTGCAGCGCTTCTGACACTGATCGCCGTGGCACCGCAGGCCTTCGCTGTCGAGAAGCCTCATTGCGATCCAATCGATGAAACGATTCGCCTGCCTGGACCGAACCTGTCCCTGGCCGAGTTGGAGCGGATTGGATTGGCTCGCGCCAGGACGAATCCTGCGGCGCCGCAAGTCACATGGGCTTATGGCCACGACGATTGGCTCCTGCTCAAGGCCATGTACCGGCCAGGAGACCAGATCCGGGCGTACGAGCAGCGATGGTGCCCTGGCGGCAAGCCGTTCTCTTGGGGCTATGCTCTGGTACGGGGCCAATGCGTACTGGGTTCGCTCGCTACCGGCATGTCGTAGGCCTGACAATTCATTCAAGCCGACGCTGCTTCTCGGCTCGGCTTAATTCAGGGATTAGATTTCACTTATGCTTTCCAGCGACTCACCCTTAAAACGAATTCCCGCGAATCTTGCAAAAAGGCAAGTGTTGTTCTTAGATGGTATTCGACATGCGGCCGAGATCACGATGCTTTCGTACTCGCGCCTGACGGACAACTTGCTAAAACTGGCTTTTCGCGATGAATCGATACCCGAGCAATCTATAACGAGCGCCTTCTTGGATGCATGGACTACCGTGGACTCTATCGATCGATTTCGGGCGCTTTGGAAACTTCAACCAAATTCCGATTCAATCCAAGCAGAATTTTCACCTGCTACTGTAGAGGAACGGCTGCGCGACGTACGCAATGTGAGAAACGTTGCTGATCACTTGGCTCAGCGCGTGGATTACATACTCTCAAAGTCGGGAACCGCACTTGGCGTTCTGAGCTGGGTCGCGGTCAAGGATCGTGAGTCATCTACTGGGCGGTCTTGCTTGCTTGTTCCTGGCAGCATTGACACCACTACACAGAAGCTACCGATGCCTAGCGGCAACGTAGTATTCCCGGTGGGTTACGTTCAACTCAAGGCTGGCGAGCATATTGCAAACCTAACCGACGCTTTCTACTTTATGGCCGCGGTTATTTCCTTCGCAGAAGAATCACTTGATGCGCCGTTTTCCAAGGCTGGCGGTAACGTCCTTGGCTCCGACATGATCATGCAGGGAGATTTCTCGTTCAGCTAGTCGGTGTGAAATCTAACAATTCATTCAAGCCGACCCATGTCGTGGCGGCTTAACTCAAACGTTGAGGGACAACAGATCATGGATAGTGGAACGCTAGGAGACATTGGCACCAGCATCATTGGTATCGTCATTGTCATTTTGGCCGTCACGGTCGTTGCTTGGCCGGTTCTTCGTGGCCGTGAGTGGCTGCTTAGGCGCGCCACCAACCGCTTTGAGGAACTCGCCACTCAATTCAATCTATCCAGCGTCCAGCGAGAAGGTTTTGTCTTGGTCCACTTCCCTGTTTATGTCGGCATGTTGGTTACCGTCACAGAGCTCTCGCCTCAATTGTGGGTGCCCCCCAGAGTGCACGGCCGGTCGTAAACTCTTTGGCGCTGCTCAGTTTCAAATATGGGCTTTTCACAATCTTGGCGCCCTACGTTTTATTCATGGTGCTTCTCAACTATGTCTTGCATCTGCGTAGGTTCATTGGCAGCTAAGTTGCGCCCCAATCCATCCGCCGATAGGCGGTACCTCATGTCTGCCGGTTAACCGCTTAAAACCAGGGGGGGGCATGGCTCATCAAGTCACGCTCGACATTGCGACCAAGTTCGTTCTGCACAAACAAGCCGAAGCCGCTTCGCGGCCCGGCGTGCTCCGGGCACCCAGCCATGAAGCGACGACTGTCGCTTGCGTTCCTCTCCGGCGGCGCCGTCGCCGGGATGCTCGCGTTCGCATTCCTGCATTGGACGCTGGATGGCTCGACGCCGGTCCGCTTCGAGAATCGATCCGGTGTCTTGCTGCAGGGCGTGACGATCTCCGGTGCCGGATTCGAGGCCTCGCTGGGCGATGTCGTGCCGGGCGAAACGGCGCATGCCCGGATCTATCCGGCGGGCGAGTCCGCGATCCGGGTCGCGTTCCGTGCACACGGGCAAGCCGTCTCCGCGCCGCATGACGTGTACTTCGAAGGCGGTGGCGGCGACGACGTGGATGTGATCGTGGACGCCCGCCTTGAGGCGAACGTGAGCGTCGACTCCTTTTCCCTCAGCAGCATGCTGTTGCCGTGATGACTGGCATCCGCTTTCCAATGCAATCTGCATGCGCCTGAATACGCGGCCATTCCGGCCCTTCACTGGATGATGCCCATGCCCGATCGCCCTGCCCTCCTGGAGCACCTCTGGACGAACGCGATCAACGCCAACCTGCGTCCGGAGGGACTGTCCGAAGCGATGGCCCGCGCAAGATCGCGACCGAACGATCCCTTCGCCGACAGCGGCCCTGCGCTCGAGCGATTGATCGCGCTCGGCGCCAACCCGGAAGACATCTGCCTGCTCATGCGGGATGCGGCCTACAACGCCGTCTTCGCCACGCTGTATGCCATCGGCGATCCTGGCGTCGATGGCGATGACGTCTTCATGCTGCACGAAGAATTGTTGACCGCGGATCCCAGCGGACTGGAAGGACGCCCCGGTTCTTCCGCCAACATCAGGCGATGAAGGAACGCCGGAGCGCCCGCCCCCTGCGCGCGTGGCGGCGGTGTCGGTCGTCTTGCGATGCGTCGAACGGGCGGGACAGCGCGGGATCGTCCAGCAGCGGCGTCAGCCGCCGCGCCAGCAGGTCGATCCACGCCTCGCGCTGCGCGGGCGCGGCGAGCACGTCCTGGCGCAGCTCGATCAGCAGGTGGGGCAGGCCGTGCGGCTCGGCGTGCATCGCCATGGTGTAGCCGAAGCCGACGCGTCCGGAGTAGGGCACGTTGTCGCCGGCATCGAGACCGTCCAGCTCGCGCAGTGCGCGCAGGAAGGGCTGCGCCATGCGCCCGTCGCGATTCCACAGCGCCGCCACCGGCCAGCGCCGCTTCTCGCCGCCGAGTTCGGGCGTGAAGCTGTGGATCGACACCAGCGCGGGGCGGTCGCCGGCGCGCAGGCGCGCGTCCAGCCAGGCGTCGATGGCACGGTGGTAGGGCTGGTGCAGTTCTTCCCAGCGGCAGCGGCGCGCGCTTTCCGACAAGGCGATGTTGCCGGGCACCGTGGTGCCGTCGCTGACCGCGGGGCAGAGCGTGGCGTCGTCCCAGGCGCGGTTGGCGTCGATGACCAGCCGCGAGCAGCCGTGCAGGAACGCCGGCACGCCGAGCTTCGCGGCCAGCCCGCGGGTGACGTCGGCCGCGTGCAGGTCGATCGCGATGTGACGCGCGAACGCGGCCTCGGGCAGCCCCAGGCCGTCTAGCGCGGCGGGCACCGCGGCGGAGGCGTGGTCGCACAGCAGGAGGGCGCGGGCCGAGGCACCGGGCACGAAGGTGAAGACGGGCGGGTCCCGCGGGCCGGTCAGCGGCGGAACGTGTCCGGCGTCGGGGTCGCCGACCGGGTCGTCTTCGAGGGACATGCGCCGATGATGTCAAGCCGCCCCGGGGCCGACAAGCGTCGCGCCGCGCGGATCGTCTCAGGCGCCGACGCGGCGGCGGACGGCGTCGAAATCGCGCACCGGGCGCACTTCGACTGCGCCGTAGCGGCTCCACGGCCAGGCTTCGGCCATGCGCACGGCCTCTTCCATGCTGTCGGCCTCGATCAGGCTGTAGCCGGCCAGGAACTCCTTCGTCTCCGCGAACGGGCCGTCCGTCACCCGCAGCGCGCCGTCGCGCACGCGCAGGGTGCGCGCGGTCGAGGCGTCCTCCAACTGCTGCGAGCCGATCAGGCGGCCTTCGGACTCCAGCGCATCGGCGTGGGTGATGCAGCCGTGCATCAGGCGGTCGAACTCGTCCGGCGGCAGCGTCGCCATCAGGTCGGGGTCGGTGTGGATCAGCAGCAGGTAGCGCATCGGGCAGGTCCTGTCGGCGGCCTCGGCAGGGTTGCATGATGCCCCAAGCGCCCGGCCGGGACCCGTGCCGGAACGGCCCGGAAGATTTTTTCGACCGGCGTGTCGATTCCGGTCGCGCCGGTTCGTCGTACCCGGTAAGCACCCGCCAGAGAGGAACAACGACATGAAAGTGATGGCGCTCGTGAAGGCCACGGCCGATTCGGAGGCCGGGCGCATGCCCGACCCGTCCCTGTTCGAGGCCATGGACCGCTTCAACCACGCCCTGGCCGATGCCGGCGTGCTGCTGGCCGGCGAAGGCCTGAAGCCCAGCGCGCAGGGCGTCCGCGTGCAGTACGACGGCCCGCAGCGGCGGGTGATCGACGGCCCGTTCGCCGAGACGAAGGAACTCGTCGCCGGGTTCTGGCTGTGGCAGGTGCGCTCGATGGAGGAAGCGATCGAGTGGGCCCGCCGCTGCCCCAACCCGCACGCCGGCCCCTGCGAGATCGAACTGCGGCCGCTGTACGAGGCCGAGGATTTCGGCGAGGCCCTCCCGCCCGAAGTGCGCGAACGCGAGGAACAGCTGCGCGCACGCCTCGACGCACGGCCCTGATCCGCCGCCCGCCTCTCCCATCCCTCCCTGCCCGCCACCCGACCGGAGACCCGCCATGCAAGCCATTCCCTACCTCAACTTCGACGGCCAGTGCGCCGAAGCCTTCGCCTTCTACCGCGACGCGCTCGGCGGCGAGATCGTCATCTCCTCGACCTACGGCGAATCGCCGATGTGCGACGAGATGCCGCCGGAGACGCGCGACCGCGTCATGCACTGCCACCTCGTCGCCGACGGCGCGGAGATCATGGGCGCCGACGGCCCGCCGCCGCACGACCGTCACGCCGGCACCTGCGTCAACCTGATGACCGACACCATCGAGCAGGCCGAACGCGTCTACGCCGCGCTGTCCGAAGGCGGCACGGTGCAGATGCCGCTGCAGGAAACCTTCTGGGCGCATCGCTGGGGCGCGTTCACCGACCGGTTCGGCAAGCCGTGGATGGTCAACTGCATGAAGACGCCGGAATGACGGCCTCGACCGCGCCGATCGCGAAGGAACACAAGACCATGTCCCGCGCCCTGTTCATCACCCTGCCCGTCGCCGATCTGGAGCGTTCGATCGCGTTCTTCTCCGCGCTGGGCTTCGCGTTCGACCCCGCCTTCACCAACGCGAACGGCGCCTGCCTGCTGATCTCGGAACACAGCCGGGTCATGCTCGCCGTGCGGCCGTTCTTCGCCGGCCTCGCCGGCCGACCGGTGGCCGATGCGCATGCGTCGGCGCAGATGCTGCTCGCGCTGTCCTGCGAGTCGCGCGAGGAAGTCGATGCGCTGGTGGCGAAGGCGGTGGCCGCCGGCGGTTCGACTCCGAACGCCGCCGAGGACCACGGCTTCATGTACGACCACGGCTTCGAGGACCTCGACGGCCACCTGTGGGGCGTGTTCTGGACGAACGAGGCCTGGACGAACGACGCCGCCTCCCCGCCCTCCGGCGCCTGACGCGCCGCCCCTTTCACGACACGGAGATTCCCGCCATGCCATCCGATACCGGCACCGTCCGCTTCCACCGCGTGCTGCGCGCGCCGCCCGAGCGCGTCTACCGCGCCTTCCTCGACCCGCGCGCCAAGGAAAAGTGGCTGCCGCCGCACGGCTTCACCGGCCAGGTGCACCACCTCGACGCCCGCGTCGGCGGCGGCTACCGCATGACGTTCACCAACTTCGGCACCGGCGGCAGCCACAGTTTCGGCGGCACCTACGTCGAACTGGTGCCCAACGAACGCCTCGTCTACACCGACCGCTTCGACGACCCGAACCTGCCCGGCGAGATGCGGGTGGAGGTCGCACTGCGGCCGGTATCCTGCGGCACCGAGTTGAGCATCGAGCAGTCGGGCATCCCGGCGATGATCCCCACCGAGATGTGCTACCTCGGCTGGCAGGAATCGCTGACCCTGCTCGCGCAGCTGGTCGAACCCGAGATCCCGGACGGCGCCTGAGCGCCACCGCTGCGAGGAATCACGACCATGACAGACGCTTCCGCCGCGCTCGAGACCCGCCGGCACCTGCCCTTCCCGGCCGACACGGTGTACGCCGCCTTCGCCGATCCCGCCTGCCTCGCGGCGTGGTGGGGGCCGGACGGCTTCACCAACACCTTCCACGCGTTCGAATTCACGCCCGGCGGCCGCTGGGACTACACGATGCACGGTCCCGACGGCCGCGACTATCCGAACCGCAGCGTGTTCGCGGCGCTTGATCCGGGCCGTCGCGTCGTGATCGAACACGTGAACGCGCCGCTGTTCACGCTCACCTTGACCCTGGGCGAAGCGGAAGGCGGCACCGACGTGCACTGGCACCAGGATTTCCACGATCCCGCGGTGGCCGAGGCGCTGCGCGCGGTGTGCGTGCCGTCGAACGAGCAGAACCTGGACCGTCTCCACGCTGCGCTGCGCGCGCGGCACCCCGCCGGCAGCTGATGCAGGCCCGCCGGTTTCCAGAAACGACGCCCGAGAGGACAACGCACATGGCCTATGTCGATGGTTACGTGGTTCCCGTGAAGAAGACGAAGCTCGATGCCTATCGCCGGCTGGCCCGCAGGGCGGGCAAGGTCTGGCTGTCGCACGGCGCGCTGG
This sequence comes from Pseudomonadota bacterium, assembly GCA_023392975.1. Classification (GTDB taxonomy): domain Bacteria; phylum Pseudomonadota; class Gammaproteobacteria; order Xanthomonadales; family Xanthomonadaceae; genus Lysobacter_I. The sequence goes on from JAEWNA010000122.1 coordinate 13,755, forward strand.
AAGTCGTCGAATGCGTCGGCGACGACGTGAAGCCGGGCAAGCACACCTCGTTCCCGCAGGCGGTGAAGCTGAAGGACGACGAGGTGGTGGTGTTCTCGTGGATCCGCTACCGATCCCGCGCGCACCGCGACAAGGTCAACGCGAAAGTGATGGCCGACCCGTTCTTCGCCGGCATGACGCCAACGGACATGCCCTTCGACGGCAAGCGGATGTTCTGGGGCGGCTTCAAGCCCATCGTGCAGATGTGAGCGATGCGCGGATGTGAATGGCGCGCTCGCCCGGTGCGTCCGGGCCGCGCGCCGGCTTGCGCCGCGGCGACGGCGATGCTGTCATCCCGGCGATGACCGACGATCGCTTCCATCGCTCGCTGGCCACGCTGTGGCGCATGGAGGCGCCGCGGCTGGTCGCGCGGATCGCACGCATGGTCGGCGACGTCGGCATCGCCGAGGACCTCGCCCAGGACGTGCACGTCGCCGCACTGGAGCGCTGGCCCGCGGACGGCCTGCCCGAGAACCCCGGCGCCTGGCTCACCACCGCCGCCAAGCGCCGCGCGATCGACCACCTCCGCCAGAGGACGCTGCACGCGCAGCGACAGGCCGAGTACGGCGCCGACCTGGAGACGTTCGGAGACGACATGCAGCAGGACCATGCCGCCCGCGATGCCGACGACCCGATCGGCGACGACCTGCTGCGGCTGATGTTCGTGGCCTGCCACCCGGCGCTGCCGCGCGAGTCGCGGGTCGCACTCACCCTGCGCCTGCTCGGCGGCCTGACCACCGCGGAGATCGCGCGTGCGTTCCTGCAGCCCGAGCCCACCGTCGCCCAGCGCATCGTCCGCGCCAAGCGCACGCTGTCGGAGAAGCAGGTGCCGTTCGAGGTGCCGCCGCGCGCGGAATTGCCCGAGCGCCTCGACGCCGTGCTCGAAGTGGTCTACCTGGTGTTCAACGAAGGCTACGCCGCCAGCGCCGGCGAGGACTGGATGCGCCCGGCGCTGTGCGAGGAAGCGCTGCGTCTCGGCCGCGTGCTGGCCGGGCTGATGCCCGCCGCGGACGAAGCGCAGGGCCTGCTCGCGCTGATGGAGCTGCAGGCCTCGCGCGCGAGAGCGCGGGTCGCCGCGAACGGACGCCCGATCCTGCTGCCCGAGCAGGACCGCAGCCGCTGGGACCGGCTGCAGATCCAGCGCGGCCTGGCGGCGCTGGACCGCGCGCAGCGCCTGGCCGTCGCCACCGGCACCACGCCCGGCCCGTACACGCTGCAGGCCGCGATCGCCGCCTGCCATGCGCGCGCGCTGCGCGCCGCAGATACCGACTGGGCGCGCATCGCCGCGCTGTACGGCGCGCTGGCGCGCACCTCGCCGTCGCCGGTGGTCGAACTCAACCGCGCCGTGGCGATCGCGCAGGCGCAGGGCCCCGCGGCGGCGCTGCCGCTGATCGA
>JAEWNA010000341.1 GCA_023392975.1 Pseudomonadota bacterium
GTCCAGCGCAGCGCCGGCGCCCAGGCCACTTCGCCGCTGCCGTCGAGGCGGCCGCTGGGCATCGTCGCGCGCAGCGTGCGGAGGCGTGCGCCCTGCGCATTGCCCTGCGCCTGCAGCGCGAGCTGCGCGCGTTCGTCCGCGCGCACGAGCGTGGCGGTGCCCTCGGCGGTCCACGCGCGCAGGTGCCCGGACAGCTTGAAGTCGCCGTCGCCGACGATCGCCACCGCGCCCTTCTCTTCGCCCTGCCAGCGCAGACCGCGCGCCTGCAGCGTGCCGTCGAAGCGGGCGTCTTCGGGCGTCGTGAAATCGGCGCGACCGTCGGCGCGCAGCGTGCCGCCGAGCGTGTCGATCGCCAGCGGCGCGAGCAGCAGCGTCTGCCGTTCGACGGTCAGCGTCGATGGCCGCACCGCGACGACGAGATCGCCCTGCGCGACCCGGCCCTGCAGGTTCAGCCTGCCGCCGAGCCCGTCGCCGCGCAGATCGAAGGCATAGGGCGGCGCATCGTCGTCGCTGCCGGTCAGCGCGGCGAGGGTGAGCGCGTCGCCCTTCGCCGTGAACGTCCAGCGCGGGCGGTCCTCGCCGACCAGGTGCACGCGCGCCGACACCGGGCCCGGCGCGCGCCCGGACAGGGCGACATCGAGCGCGCGCAGATCGCCGCGCGCCACCAGCCCGAGCGCGGCCGGCGTGCGGCCCGTCGCCGCGGGCAGGCGCGCGGTGGCGACGAGGTCCATGCGGTAACGCTTCGCCGGCGCGTAGTCGCCGTGCAGCGTGAACCGGCCGCGATCGGTGTCGGCCTGGAGATGCTCGACGTGCAGCCGGCCGTCCTCCGCTTCCAGCCCGCCGCGCACGCGACCCAGCGCGACGAGGTGTTCGCCGGCGCGCGACACGGTCAAACCGTCGATGGCGATGGCGTCAGCCTGCAGCGCCAGCGGCGGCGCGATCTTCGGCAGCGAGCCGGGCCAGCGCGGCAGCTCGAACGGCGTGTCGTCCTTCGGCAGCGACAGCGTCGCCTCGCGCACCGCCAGCGCGTCCAGCCGCAGGCGGCGACCGAGCAGCGGCTGCAGCGCGGGGTCGAGCATCAGTTCGCGGGCGGTGAATACGGTCTCCAGCGGCGCGGCGCAGTCGGGATACGCCACCGGCTTGCCGTCGCGGTCGGGGCAGCCGCGATGGACGTAGCGCACGTCGTGCAGCGTCATCGGCCCGGCCGCGGGGCCTTCGGCGCGCGACCAGGTCAGCGCATCGCCTTCGGGCAGGCGCGCGGCGATCTGCCCGAGCAACAGGTCGCGACCGCCCAGCGTGTTGAACAGCCAGTACAGCAGCAGCCCGCCGCCGACGGTGAGCGCGGCCAGCGACAGCAGGCCGCGGATCGCCAGCCAGCGCAGGCGCGCGCGGCGGCGGTCGCGCAGTTCGGCGATGCGCGCCTCGCGCTCCGCCTGCGGGCGTGGCGCGTCGGCAGGCGGCGTCGGCAGCGCGGAGTCGTCGATGCCCATCGCTCAGAGGTCCGCGCCGAGGTTGAGGTGCAGGGTGAACCGCGCGTCGGGGTCGTCCAGCCCGTGGCCGATGTCGATCCGCAGCGGCCCGACCGGGGATTTCCAGCGCAGGCCGATGCCGACGCCGCGACGCAGGCGGTCGAAGCCGCCATCGAAGGCATCGCCGGCGTCGACGAACGCAGCCGCGCCCCAGGTCGGCGTGAAGTAGCGCTCGTACTCGGCGCTCGCGACCAGCACGTTCTTCGCGCCGACCGAATACAGGCCGCTGCTCGTGCGGATGCGCGGACCGATCTCGCGATAGCCGTAGCCGCGAACGCTGCGATCGCCGCCGGCGTAGAAACGCAGGCTCGGCGGGATGTCGACCAGCGCGTTGGTGAAGGTGTGGCCGAGTTCGCCGCGCAGGATCAGCCGATCGTTCGGACCGAGGCCGCGGTACCACGATCCGCGCAGGTGCAGCTGCAGGAAATTCGCGTCCGAGCCCGCGCCCTCGACGCCGCCGCGCACGGTGAGCGCACCGCCGTAGCCGCGCCGCGGCGCGATGCGGTCGTCGACGTCCACGTATTCGGCGACCAGCGACGGGAAGGTGAACGTGGCGTAGCGATAGTCCACGTACGGCAGGCCGCTGCCGCGGGCGAGCGCCGGATAGGCCCAGCGTTCGCGCAGTACGTGCGCGGAGGCGATCAGGTTGAGGTGGCGGTCGTATTGGCCGTTGCGGCTGAAGACCAGTTCGCTGCGCCGCGAGTCGATGTAGTCGGTCTGTTCGTCGGCGAACTGCAGGCTGCCGGTGTACCAGCCGTCGCGCCAGGCGAACGCCGGCACGCGGTATTGCAGGGTGAGCGTCTTGCGCTTCTCGGCGTAGTCGAGCTGGGCGAGCGCCTTGTGCCCGCGGGAGTTGAGATAGCGTCGCTCCACGCCCATGGACACGCCGGCGCCGCTTTCGGTGCCGTAGCTGGCGCCGAGGCTGTAGATGCTGCGCTTCGCGGGCGTGAGCCGCACCGTCACCGGCACTTCGCCGCCGACGGCGTCCTCGGGCCGCGGCTCGATGTCGACGCGGCTGAAGTAGTCGAGCCCGTCCAGCGACTTGCGCAGACGATCGAGGCGACCCTGGTGGTAGTAGTCGCCCTGTTTCCAGTAGACGAACTCGCGCAGCAGCGACTCGCGCACCGCCGGCTTCTCGCCCTGGTCGAAGGTGATCTCGCCCATCGCATAGCGATCGCCGCTGTTCCAGCGCAGGTCGACGTCCGCGGCCCGTTCGGCGCGGGTCACTTCCACCCGCCGCGCGACGAAGTCGGCGTCGAAGTAGCCGCGCTCGGCCAGGCGCCGGGTGATGAACGCCTTGCTCTTTTCGTAGGTCGGATGGTCGAACACGTCGCCGACCTTCGGCGCGAACGCGTCCAGCTCCTCTTTCAGGTAGCGGTCGTCGGCGCCCTCGCCCTCGATCGCCACGGTCTCGCTGCGCACCCGCACCGGGTCGCCGGGCGACACGGCGATGCGCACGTCCACCGGCGCGTCGGCGGCGAGGCCGTCGATCGTCGCGGGCACGGTCGAGATGGCGATATCGGGCGTGTAGCGGCCGAACGGCTCCAGCGCCTCGCGGGTCTCGTCTTCGGCCACCCGCAGCAGGTAGGCCAGGCGCGCGTCCGACAGCGGCTTGCCGCGGGCGTCGTCCAGCGACAGCGCGGCGCGGACGTTCGCGGTCATCGCCTCGTCGAGGCCGACGACCTCGACCTTGCCGACCGTCGCCGCCTGCACGACGCCGCAGCACAGCAGGAGCGGGGCGACGAGGACGGGTCGGGGGGCGTTCGGCATCGCGACAGGATACCTGCGGGCTGCGGCCGCTCATCCGCCGCCGCGACGATCGTTCATCTTGCGAACGGGGCCGGGGCCGGACGGCATTCCGCCCGACCACGGCCATCCCGACGGCCTCAGGGCAGCACGATGTCCTGCTGCGTGCAGACCGCCGAGGTGGCGTCGCTGCCGATCAGGACGTTGTTGGCGTCGCGGACCTGCACCGAGGCGGCGATCGTGCCTTCGTAGCGCGGGCACCAGAAGCTGCAGGTGTCGTGGTGCGTGCAATCGCGCGGGAAGATGGCGTCGGTGCCGTTGGTATCGAAGGTCCACCAGATCTTCAGCGGGGTCGGCGACGACGGGCTGTCCACCGAGACCGCGCAGAAATTGCTGGCCAGGCTGCAATCGAGGGTCACCGGGGCGGACTGTGCGCGGGCGGCATGCGGGACGAGGGCGGCGGCCGCCAGGACGGCGGCGACGAGGGCGATGCGCTGCATGGAAGGTCTCCTTGCGTGTCGTGGCCGGCATCGGACCCGTCGCGGACGCGCGTCGCGCGCGGGCGTGCCGGGCTCCGCGTCATTGCGGAACGCCTGCAGTCTGGCGAGGCCTTGTCTGAACCGGTGAGACCGCGATCACCGCCGCGGCCATCGACGGCACCGCGAGGAAGATGATTCAGGGTGCGGCGCTGGCGACCGGCGCGACGGTCTGCAGGCGGTTGCCGTACTTCTTCATGCAGCCCTTGATCGGCTCGGAGCCCGCCACCCGCGGCTGCCAGCTGCGGTTGGGCTCGGGATGGGCGTGATCGGCGGCGAGGGCGTAGCGCATGCACGGCTGCAGTTCGAGCGACAGCGTCTGCGCGGTCATCTCGCCGCTCTTGCCGCGCTTGAAACTGGCCAGCCGCAGCCCGTGCATGCCCGGCGCCAGCTTGTAGAGCGCGCGATCATCGAAATCCATCGAGCCGTCGATTGCCACCAGCATCACGTCGTACTGCGCCTGTCCTTGATCGGACTGGCCGCCGACGCGGACTTCGGCCCAGGGGCCGTCGTCGCCGGCGAACACGGGGGAAGACAGGCCGGCCACGAGCGCGGCGAGGAGACAGGACGAACGGAAACGGCGCATGGCGGGGGAGGAACGCGGCGGGGATGCGCGCACTCTAGGCAGCGCGCATGACGATTTGCCGCGACTGCGGTTGCAGAATCGGACTCAGCGCGCGCCGGCGTGCGGGAGTGCGACGAACGTCTCGAGCCCGGGTTGCGGCGGCGTGCCGGCGCGCGGATGGAACTCGCCCGAGGCCGGATCGAAGGCGTAGTCGTTCTTCCAGGCGTCGTAGTGCCGCATCACCTCGTGGATGGCGCGGGCGACGTAGACGACTTCCTCGTCGGTCATGGTCGGATGCAGCGACACGCGCACCCAGCCGGGCTTGTTGCTCAGGTCGCCGGCGTCGATCTGGCAGGTGATCTGCTGCGAGATCTCCTCGCTGACGTTGAGCAGGATGTGGCCGTAGGTGCCCGCGCAGGAACACCCGCCGCGCACCTGTACGCCGAAGCGGTCGTTGAGCAGGCGCACGATCAGGTTGTGGTGCTTCTCCAGCGAATAGAACGAGAAGATGCACAGGCGTTCGCACTGCTCCGGTTCCAGCAGCTGGATGCCCGGCTCCTTGCGCAGCTCGGCCAGGAACAGCTCGCGCAGCTCGCGCTCGCGGGCCTCGATGTTGGCGACGCCCATCGCGTCCTTGACCTGCACCGCCAGCGCCGCGCGGATGGTCTGCAGGAAACCCGGCGTGCCGCCGTCCTCGCGTGCCTCGATGCCGTCGACGAAACGGTGGCCGCCCCACGGGTTGGTCCAGGCCACGGTGCCGCCGCCGGGCGCGTCGGGCACCTTCAGCCGGTACAGCGAGGCGTCGAACAGCAGCACGCCGCTCGACCCCGGGCCGCCGAGGAACTTGTGCGGCGAGAAATACACCGCGTCGAGCTTCTGCGCCAGGTCGGCCGGATGCATGTCGATCTCGACGTACGGCGCGGACGCCGCGAAATCGACGAAGCACAGGCCGCCGTGCGCATGCATGATCGCCGCCATCGCGTGGTACGGGGTGACGATGCCGGTGACGTTGGAGCAGGCCGAGAACGCGCCGATCTTCAGCGGCCGGTGCGCATGGCGTTCGAGGATCCGCGGCAGCGCGTCGATGTCCGGCCGCCCGCAGGCGGCGCGCGGCAGGATCTCCACGTGGACCGCGCACTCCTCCCAGCTGGTCTGGTTCGAGTGGTGCTCCATGTGGGTGAGCACGACCAGCGGCTTCTCCTCGTCGCGGAGCGCCACGCGGCCGGCGAGCTGCTCCGGGATGCGCAGGCCGAGGATGCGCTGGAACTTGTTGACCACGCCGGTCATGCCCGAGCCCTGCGCGATCAGCACGTCGTTCGGGCCGGCGTTGCAGTGGCGTTTGATGATCGCCTGCGCCTGGTGGTAGGCGTGGGTCATCCGGGTGCCGGTGAGCGTGGTCTCGGTGTGGGTGTTGGCGACGTACGGGCCGAGGACATCGGCGAGGTAGTCCTCGATCGGCCGGTACAGGCGGCCGCTGGCGGTCCAGTCGGCGTACACCACCCGGCCGTCGCCCCGGACCTGCGGGTCGTGCAGGTCGTGGCCGATCACCTGCGCCCGGAACGGCGCAAACCAGGCTTCGAGGCTGCCGGTCGATCGGGCAGCGCGGAGGGGAGCGGCAGCAGGCATATCGACATTATGCCTCGTTATTTGCTTTCGCCCCAATGGAGTGATGGGCGCCACTGACCGGTCGGGCCGCCCCTCCTCCGCCCTTCGGGCACCTTCTCCCCCGCGGGCCGGGAGAAGGAAGACGCGAGGTCTGACGCGAGGCGTGCACCGAGCCCCTCTCCCCCTGGCGGGAGAGGGGTTTGGGAGAGGGGACAGGGGCCACTGCGCCTGTCGCGCCCCTCACCCGCCGCGCAAGCGCGGCGACCTCTCCCGCAAGGGGAGAGGTGAAGGCTGCAGGACTCGGACTGGAGGAGCCGACACGAAGCCGGCGCAAAGCCCCTCTCCCCGCAGGCGGGGAGCCGGTGCCCGCAAGGCGGGTGAGGGGCGCGGCGGATCAGACCGAGAGATGCTCGATCGCGGCGACGCTGCCGAGACGGTCGGCGAGGCGCTGCAGCAGCGCGAGGCGGTTGGCGCGCACGGCCGGGTCGTCGGCGTTGACCATCACCTTGTCGAAGAAGGTGTCGACCTCCGGGCGCAGTCGCGCGAGGCGGCCGAGCACGGCGGCGTAGTCGCGGTGCGCGAGCAGCGGATCGGTGTCGGCGATGGCCTGCTCGACCACCGCGTGCAGCGCGCGTTCGGCGTCCTCGACGAACAGCGCCACGTCGACCGATGCCGGGATCGCGATGTCGGCCTTCTTCAGGATGTTGCGGATGCGCTTGTTCGCCGCGGCCAGCGCCTCGGCTTCCGGCAGTTTCACGAATTCGCCGATGGCGCGCAGGCGGCGGTCGAAGTCGAGAAGCGAATCATTGACAACGGGATGGCCATCATTTTGATCTGCAGCATCGTGGTCATACAAATCCGATGCAACCGCCTCAAATTGTTGCGGGGTAGCGTTCTGATCAAAATAATATGCGCGCAATCTATCGACCACAAAATTGAAAATTTCGCTGCTGTCATCCCGATACGGAAAATCATCGATACTCAAAGGCAGGGCATCTTCATAAGCGAAGGCATTGGGGTTACCTCCAGCAGCCCGAATCTTTTCAATGGCCTGTTTAAGCGCATCTTCGGCAATCTTCCCGGACATGGCCGCCTGAGCAAACCAGATCTCCATGCGAGACTGCCATATTCGGTCAAAAAGCATGCTGTCGAGCTTGCTTTCGATGATTGTCCTCGCCAACCCCAGCGCATTTCTGCGCAGCGAGAACGGATCCTTGTTTCCAGTCGGCTTCAGGCCCGCAGCGAACCCGCCCGCCAGCGTATCCAACCGTTCCGCGATCGCCAGCACCTGCCCCAGCTTGCTCGGCGCGATGGCGTCGCCCGCGAAGCGGGGCATGTAGGCTTCGTCGATGGCGTCGGCCAGCTGCTTGCGCTCGTCGGCGGACAGATCGTCCAGCGACGCATCGTGCATCGCGTAGTAACGCCCCGCGATGCCCTGCAATTCCGGGAATTCGTTGACCATGCGCGATTGCAGGTCGGCCTTGGCCAGCGCGGCCGCACGCCTCGCGAGCTTCGGGTCGACGCCGACTTCGGCGGCGATGCTTTCCGCCAGCGCGGCGACGCGCTGCGCCTTGTCGGCGACGGTGCCCAGCTTCGCCTGGTACGTCACCGTCTTCAGGCCTTCGTTCATCGACGCGAGGCCCTGCTTCAGGTCCTCGTCGAAGAAGAACTTGGCGTCGGCGAAGCGCGGGCGGATCACGCGCTCGTAGCCCTTGCGGACTTCGCTTTCGTCCTTCGACTCGATGTTGGCGATGCCGATGAAGTGTTCGGTGAGCTTGCCGGCGGCGTCGAGCACCGGGAAGAACTTCTGGTTGGCTTCCATCGTGGCGATCAGCGCTTCCTGCGGCACTGCCAGGAATTCGCGCTCGAACGCGCACAGCACGGCCTTCGGCCATTCGACCAGGCACTGCACCTGTTCGAGGTTGTCGTCGGTGATGCGCGCGATACCGCCGGCCTTGGCGGCAGCGGCATTGACCTCGACAACGACCCTGGCGCGGCGCTCGTCGGCGTCCACCAGCACCTTCGCCGCGCGCAGGGCGTCGACGTAGTCGCCGGGCGTGGCGATCCACATCGGCTGCGGATGCTCGAAGCGATGGCCGCGGCTCATGCGGTCGGCCTTGAGGCCGAACACCTCGCCGTCGACGATCTGGTCGCCCAGCAGCAGCACCAGCCAGTGCACCGGGCGCGCGAAGCCGACGTCGCGTTCGCCCCAGCGCATGGGCTTGGGGATCGGCATGCCGGCCAGCGCCTCGCGCAGGACTTCCGGCAGCAGCGCGGCGGTCTTCGCGCCGGGCTTCACACTGCGCAGCACGAAGCGCTCGCCCTTCTGGTCGCGGGTCTTCTCCAGCTGCGTCCACTCGACGCCGGCCTTCGCGGCGAACCCTTCCAGCGCCTTCGTCGGCTTGCCTTCGGCGTCGAGCGCGATGTTGAGGTACGGGCCCAGCACTTCGCCGTGCTGCTCGGGCTGCTCGACGGCGACGCCCGGCAGCAGCACCGCGAGGCGACGCGGCGTGTACAGCGGCTTCGCGCCCGCGCGGTCGAAGGCGACGCCGCGCTTGGCGAGGCCGTCGACGAGGCCGTCGAACAGCGCCTGCGCCAGGCCGGGCAGCGCCTTGACCGGCAGTTCTTCGGTGCCGAGTTCGATCAGGAGGGGAAGCATCTGGGTCATGGTGCGGCTCTGCGGTTGGCTTTTCCTTCTCCCCTCGGGAGAAGGTGCCCGAAGGGCGGATGAGGGTCGGGATTGCAGTGTTCGGTGCGGATGTCGGTGACCGGCCCTTAGCCCAATCCCGTATCGGATGGGCCCGGGGCCGTGCGTGTTTCGCCGCCGTCGGGACCGTAGAAGATCACCCAGGTGGCGAAGTCGTCGCTGAAATCGAGGAAGCGGTGGTCCATGCCGGCCGGGACGAACAGCAGCTCGCCGGGGGCAAAGTCGCGGGTCTCGCCGTCGCAGGAGAACTTGCCGTGGCCGGACACGACGACGTAGACCTCGTCGCGCGCGTGCGGCGTCTGCGGGTCGGTGCCGCGCGGCGCGTACAGCTCGACGCTCAGGCTGCCGTGCGCGAACGCCTCCACGAAGCGCGGATGCGCACCGAGCGAGTCCGCGAGCGCGGGCGTGAGGCGTGCGGGCAGCGGGTTCATGCGCCCGCGGCTCCCGTGGCGTCGGGCTGGAAGAACGGCGCGTGGTACCTGCGGAAGACCGGCAGCGCTTCGCAGCGATCCACGCGCGCACGCAGCGCCGGCCATGCGTCGAGCGGCTCGGGCACCGCTTCGCGGGCGTAGGTCGCGAAGCAGGCGAGGGTGATGTCGGCGGTGGTCATGCGTTCCCCGACCAGCCAGTCGCGATCGGCCGCGGCGACGCAGGCCTGCTCCAGTGCGTCGAACGCACCGCGCATCTGCGCGCGGCAGCGGTCGAGATACGGCGCGTGCCACTTGTCCTGCGGCCGGAACACGCGTTCGCCGACGATCTGCAGCGCCTTCTCCACCGCGCCGGTGGCGAAACCCAGCAGGCGCAGGGCCTCGCGGCGCTGCGGGCCGGGCGGCGGCATCAGCGCGCGGTCGGGACCGACGAGATCGTCGAGGTGTTCGAGGATCATCGCCGACTCGGTCAGCGGCGCGCCCTCGTCCGGCACCAGCACTGGCACCCGGCCCAGCGGGCTGTAGGCGCGGATGCGGTCGAAATCCTTCCCCACCGACCAGTCGCGATGCTCGAACGCAAAGCCGAGCAGGTCCAGGCTGACCGCGACCCGACGCACGAACGGCGAGTCGTACATGCCGATGAGGATCATGCCGTTCGCGGTCATGCGGCCGCGTCCTGCGCCCCCAGCGGCGACAGGCCCAGCGCCGCGCGCTTGGCTTCGTCCTTCAGCCCGGGGAAGCCGAGCTTCTCGCGCTGGGCGTGGTAGGCCTCGGCCACCGAACGCGCGAGGTTGCGCACGCGCAGGATGTAGCGCTGGCGTTCGGTCACGGAAATGGCGCGGCGGGCGTCGAGCAGGTTGAAGCTGTGGCTAGCCTTGCACACCTGGTCGTAGGCCGGCAGCGGCAGGCCGAGTTCGACCAGCTTCAGCGCTTCGGCCTCGCAGGCATCGAAGCGGTGGAAGAGTTCCTCGACGTTGGCGTGCTCGAAGTTGTAGGCGCTCTGCTCGCGCTCGTTCTGCAGGAACACGTCGCCGTAGCTGACCGTGCCCTGCGGGCCGACGGTCCACACCAGGTCGTAGACGTTGTCGCAGTTCTGGAGGTACATGCACAGGCGTTCGAGACCGTAGGTGATCTCGCCCAGCACCGGCTTGCACTCCAGGCCGCCGGCCTGCTGGAAGTAGGTGAACTGGGTGACTTCCATGCCGTTGAGCCAGACTTCCCAGCCGAGCCCCCAGGCGCCGAGGGTCGGCGATTCCCAGTTGTCCTCGACCAGGCGCAGGTCGTGGACCTGCGGATCGATGCCCAGCGCCTTCAGCGAGTCGAAGTAGAGCTCGACGATGTTGTCGGGGTTGGGCTTCATCACCACCTGGTACTGGTAGTAATGCTGCAGCCGGTTGGGGTTCTCGCCGTAGCGGCCGTCGGTGGGGCGGCGGCTGGGCTGGACGTAGGCGGCGTTCCACGGCTCGGGGCCAAGCGCACGCAGGAAGGTCGCCGGGTGGAAGGTGCCGGCGCCGACTTCGAGATCGAGCGGCTGGATGAGGACGCAGCCCTGCCCGGCCCAGTAGGCGTTGAGGCGCTGGATCAGTTCCTGGAAGGTCGGTCCCTGCATGACTTCACGGCACGGCGGTGTGGGGACTGGGTAGTATACGGGGCACATCCCTCCGCCCCGCCGCCGTGACCGCCCCTCGCGCCCGTCGCTTCCTGATCGTCGAAACCGGACAGCCCATCCCCAGCCTGCGTCGCCGGGGGCGTTTTCCGCACTGGATCCGGGTCGCCGCCGGGCTGGCCGCGGACGAGGCCGATGCGGTGAACGTCGAGGCCGGCGAGGCGCTGCCGGCGTGGGACGCCTACACCGGGGCGATCGTCACTGGCTCCAGCCTGATGGTCACCGACCGCCACCCGTGGAGCGAACGCACCGCCGACTGGCTGCGCGAGGGCCTGGACGCCGGCCTGCCGGTGCTGGGCATCTGCTACGGCCACCAGCTGCTGGCGCATGCGCTGGGCGGCCGCGTCGACTACAACCCGCAGGGTCGCGAGATGGGCACGGTGGCGGTGGACCTGCACCCGCCGGCCGGCAGCGACCCGCTGTTCGGCCCGCTGCCACCGCGCTTCGCGGTGCAGGTGAGCCATCTGCAGAGCGTGCTGGAGCCGCCCGCCGACGCCACCGTGCTGGCCCGCTCCGACCAGGACGCCTGCCAGGCCTTCCGCTGGCGCGATCACGCCTGGGGCCTGCAGTTCCACCCCGAATTCAGCGTCGGCCACATGCGCGGCTACGTGCACGCGCGCCGCGACGCGCTCGCGGGCGAGGGCCGCTGCCATCGCCGCATGGCCCGCGAGGTGAAACCGACGCCGGCCGCGCGCGGCGTGCTGCGCCGCTTCGTCCGCCACGCGGCCACGCTGCGCGGCCACTGAGCCGCACGCCGCGCACTGCCCCATACCCCGCATCCACGCAACGACGAGGAAGATCGATGGAGATTCGCAAGGTCCCGGCGTCCGCCGGCGCGCAATGGCTGCTGGAGACCTTCGGGCTGCTGCGCAAGTCGCCGTTCGGCTTCGGGGCGCTGGGGCTGCTCTACGCCGCGCTGTGGCTGGGGACGGCGCTGCTGGCGCAGGCCATGCCCTCGGCGCTCGCCGTGCCGCTGCAACTGGTGTCGTTCATCGTCGGCGCGCTGCTGGTGGCGCTGATGATCCACGCCGCGCGCGAAGTCGACGCCGGCCGCAGCGCCAGCCTCGGTGCACTGCTGGCCTCGGTGCAGGGCGGCGCCGGCGCGCGCATGCTGCGGACCCTGGTCCCGCAGGCGATTTTCGCGGTCGCGATGGCCGCGCTGGTGGTGGTGCTGATCGGCCCCGAGAACCTGATCAAGTTCACCGAGGCCATGGCCGAGCTGCAGGCCAAGGCCAACAGCGGCACCCGGGTCGATCCGCAGACGCTGATGCAGGGCCCGATCGTCCGCGTGGCCGTCGGCGCGCTGGTGGTGATGGGCGTGTCGGTCCTCGTGTTCATGTTCACGATGACGGTGCTGCCCGACATGCTGCTCGAGGATCGCCGGCTGGGGCCGGCGCTGCGCCGCGGCGTCGCCGCCGGCGCGCGCAACCTGTTCGCGGTGATCGTCTACCTGGTGCTGGCGTTCGTGATCCTGATGGCGGTGAGCATCGCCTTCGGCATCGTGCTCGGCGCGCTGCAGCTGGTGTTCGGCCAGGCCGTGGCGATCGCCGGCAACGCGCTGCTCTACGGCCTGTTCATGTGCGGCCTCGCCGGCTCGATGTACTTCGCCTGGAAGCACATGCTGGGCGGCGCTGCGGGCGACACCGCGACCACCGCCCCGCCCGCCTCCGGCGTGGCGATGTAAGGCCGCGGCTACCAGCGGCGACTACTGGCCCTGCGGCGGCGCGGCGAGCTCCTTCGCGTCGAGGAAGCCGCTGCGGTCGACGTCCTGCCGGCGGAAACGTTCGGCCAGCCGGGCGCGGTGTTCGTCCCGGGTCAGCGGCTGGCCGCGGCCGCCGGGCTGTTCGGCGGCGCCGAGCACGCCGTCGTGGTCGCGATCCATGCCGTCGAAGGCGTAGCTCAGCCAGTCCTGGTATTCGGCCACCGACACCTTGCCGTCGTGGTCGCGATCCATCCGCGAGAGGTAGTCGCCGCTGGCCTGCGGCGGCGTCACGGACGTCGCAGGCGCCGGCGCGACAGCGGCGGACGGCGGGACGACGTCGCCTCGCCACTTCAGCTCCTGCGCGTGCACCGCGGGTGCCTCTGCCGCGAGGGCGAGGAGCGCGCAGAAGAGGAACCAGCCGGGACGCGGGGCGGACATCCGCGCAGGGTGCGGGGTCCGGGGACGGGCCGCAAGTCCCGCGCGGACGGGCGTCGAAACGACGACGGCCGCCCGGAGGCGGCCGTCGGAAGGCGTCGATGCGGACTCAGGCGCGCACGGGCTGCAGCGAATAGCCCTTCATGCGCAGCGAGAACGCCTGCAGCGCCTGGATGCCGCTGGCCTCGGCCTCGCGACACCACTGCTGCAGCGCCTGCAGGGTCTCGGTCGCGTTCTGGCTGCGGCTCTCCAGCACCGCGGCGAGACGGGCGCGGTATTCGATCAGGGTGCCGATGCGCGGACGCTGCGCCACCCACTCCCGCAGCTGTTCGCGGGCATCCGGCTTGAGCCAGCGGCCATCGTCGACGATGCCCTTGCGCAGCCGCCGCGGCAGCAGCGCACGCAGCTTCTCGCCGGCCACGCGGGCTTCCTCCTGCAGCGCCGGCTTGAGCACGTTGCGCTGGTAGTCGGTCATCGCGTGGAAGCGCATCGCCAGCAGCGCCTTGAGCGTGTCGGTGTCGGGCACGGGGATGTTCGGACGCACGTCCAGCGACGGCGCCACACGCAGCACTTTCGCCAGGCCGACGGCCTGCAGGCCCTTGATCGCCGCCCAGCCGATGTCGAACTCCCACTTGCGCAGCGCGAACTTCGCCGAGCTCGGGAACGCATGGTGGTTGTTGTGCAGCTCCTCGCCGCCGATCCACACGCCCCACGGGGTGAGGTTGGTCGCGGTGTCGGTGGTCTCGAAGTTGCGGTAGCCCCACCAGTGGCCCAGGCCGTTGACGACGCCGGCGGCCCAGAACGGGATCCACGCCATCTGGATCGCCCACACCGCCACGCCCTTGAAGCCGAACAGCGCGAAGCTGACGAACAGAAGCAGCGTCGGCCCGAAAGTGGCGAACGGGGTGTAGAGGTGGCGCTCGATCCAGTCGTTCGGCGCGCCCTTGCCGTACTGCTCGATCGAGGCGCGATCACGGCGCGCTTCGCGGTAGAGCTCCACGCCGCGCCAGAACACCGTGCCGATGCCCTTGGTCATCGGGCTGTGCGGATCTTCCTCGGTCTCGCACTTGGCGTGGTGCTTGCGGTGGATGGCGACCCACTCGCGGGTGATCATCGACGTGGTCAGCCACGTCCAGAAACGGAAGAAATGGTTCAGGACGGGATGGAAGTCCACGCCGCGATGCGCCTGGCTGCGGTGCAGGTACAGGGTCACCGAGAAGATCGTGAGCTGGACGGCGATCAGCAGGTAGATCAGCAGTTCGCCCCAGCCGAGCTGGAGCAGGCCACCGGACAGGAAATCGAGAACGGACGCGGGCATGGGCAGGCAACACCGGGAGGGAACGCGTCCATGATGGGGGCTGCCATCGGCGATTGCCATCCGTTCGAACGCGTATGGTGCGCCGCTGTCGATGCGACCTTGGTCGAGTCGTCGTTTGCGGCGTGACTGCGGTCGCGAACTGCGGACAACGGACGGTGCGGTATGGAATCATGCGCGCCATGTCGATCTACGCGCTGAAGCCGAAGTTCCAGGCCCTGCTGCGGCCGCTCGTACGGCGCCTGCATGGGCTCGGCGTGACCGCCAACCAGGTGACGCTCGCCGCCTGCGCGATCTCGGTCGCGCTGGGCCTGTGGCTGTTCCTCGCGCCGGTGCCGCCGCGCGCGTTCCTGCTGCTGCCGCTGTGGCTGTTCCTGCGCATGGCGCTGAACGCGATCGACGGCATGCTCGCGCGCGAGTTCGGCCAGCAATCGAAGCTCGGCGCTTATCTCAACGAACTCACCGACGTGATCGCCGACGCGGCGCTGATCCTGCCGTTCGCCGCGATCGCACCGTTCGCCGAGGGCCACGGTCCGCTGTGGCTGGCGACACTGGCGCTGCTCGCGGCGCTGAGCGAATTCGCCGGCGCGCTGGGCGTCACCGTCGGCGCCAGCCGCCGCTACGATGGCCCGATGGGCAAGAGTGACCGCGCCTTCGTGCTCGGCGCGCTGGGGCTGTGGTTCGGGCTCGCAGGCGCGCTGCCGGCGTGGGTCGCATGGCTCGCGCCCGCGCTGTGCGCGCTGGTCGCGTGGACGATCGCGCGGCGCGTGCGCAACGGCCTGCACGAAACGGCGGCGAAGGCCTGACGCATGCTCGAACGCCTCGTCGCCCGAACGCTGATCGGCTTCATCCGCATCCTCACGGGTGCGCAGGCCTACTGGCGCGACTGCCGCCCGACCGCCGCGCTGCGCATCTACTACGCCAACCACGCCAGCCACGGCGATTTCGTGCTGCTGTGGGCGTCGCTGCCGCCATGGCTGCGCCGGCGCACGCGGCCGGTCGCCGGCGCGGATTACTGGAACCGCGATGCGCTGCGCCGCTACGTCGGCGGCCGCGTGTTCCGTGCGGTGCTGATCGACCGCGAACGCCGCGAAGGCAGCCCCGATCCGATCGCGCAGATGGCCGATGCGCTCGATGCCGGCGATTCGCTGATCCTCTTCCCGGAGGGCACGCGCAACGTCACCGACGCGCTGCTGCTGCCGTTCAAGAGCGGCCTCTACCACCTCGCCGTGCGCTGCCCGCAGGCGGAACTGGTGCCGGTGTGGATGAACAACCTGTCGCGGGTGATGCCCAAGGGCCAACTGCTACCGCTGCCGCTGCTGTGCACCGTGACGTTCGGGCCGCCGCTGCGGCTGGACGCAGGCGAGGACAAGGCGGCGTTCCTCGCCCGCGCCCGCGACGCGCTGCTCGCGCTGCGCCCGGTCGATCCCGAGGCCGACGCGCCCAGCGACACGGCGCCGTTCGACGCATTGCATCCCATCGACGTGCACATGGATTCGTCCGCCGCCGCACCCTCGCCAGACCCCGTGGAGCCCGCCTGATGCACAACCCGTTCCCGTCGCTCTACGCGCTGCCGATCTTCGCCGGTGCAGTGGCCGTGCTGACCGTCGCCTCGATCGTCGGCTGGGTGCTGAAGCTGCGGCTCGCACCGGAGGAACCGCACGCGGTCATCGACAACCTCAACAGCCGCATCCGCGCGTGGTGGTGGATGGTCGCGGTGCTGGCGACGGCGTTCTGGATCGGCAAGGCCGGGGTGATCGTGCTGTTCGGGGCGCTGTCTTTCTTCGCGCTGCGCGAATACATCACGCTGTGCTACACCCGCCGCGGCGACCACCTCGTGCTGCTGCTCGCCTTCTTCGTCGCGCTGCCGGTGCAGTACGCGCTGGTGTGGATCGAATGGTACGGGCTGTACGCGATCTTCATCCCGGTGTACGCGTTCCTGGTGCTGCCGATCTTCGCTGCGCTGGGCGCCGACACCACCCGCTTCCTCGAACGCGCGGCCAAGGTCCAGTGGGGCCTGATGATCTGCGTGTTCTGCCTCTCGCACGTGCCGGCGCTGATGACGCTGAACATCCCCGGCTTCCAGGGCCACAACCTGCTGCTGATCGCGTTCCTGGTGATCGTGGTGCAGGGCAGCGACGTACTGCAGTACGTGTGGGGCAAGCTGCTGGGCAGGCACAAGGTCGCGCCCGCGCTGTCGCCGTCGAAGACCTGGGAAGGCCTGATCGGCGGCGTCGCCAGCGCCACCGTACTCGGCGCCGCGCTGTGGCGCATCACCCCGTTCACCCCGCTCGAAGCCGCGCTGGTCGCGTTCGTGATCTGCCTGATGGGCTTCTTCGGCGGCCTCGTCATGTCCGCGATCAAGCGCGACCGCGGCGTGAAGGACTGGGGCCACATGATCGAAGGCCACGGCGGCATCCTCGACCGCCTCGACTCCGTGGTGTTCGCCGCACCGATCTTCTTCCACGTCGTGCGCTACGGGTGGCAGTGACGAGGCCTCGTCCGCGCGCATGAGACGGATCCTGCCGCTGCTGATCCTCCTGTTCCCGTCCCTCGCCATGCCCAGAAGGCGATGATCGAAGGCGCCCTCCAGCGCCGCGTATGCGACGGCAGCGAACGGACGCTGATGGCTTACCTGGTCATGCAGCGCAATGCGGGCGTCCCGGTGGAGACGCTCCTCGACAAGGCTTCCGGCTTACCCGAGAACGACGGCGAACGGGCGATCGCACAGGGACGCATCCGCGATGTCTATCTCGACAGGACGCTGACCGTGGACACGGTGACCGCCTATCGCGCGACGAAATGCGCGAAGGGTCGCCTGCTGCGGGACGATGCGGCATTCGCGGACGAGGTCCGCGACGGCCCTGCTCGCATGCCAGGCGCGGGCATCGCCCGGCGATCGCGTTTTCCGCAATTGCATCGAGGCGCTTCTGGAACGCCTCGACGCACATGCCGAGCAAACGTCGGATCGGCCGTGAATCCGGCCGGGGACGGCGCACCACTGTATTCCCGTCCAATGAGCACGGGCGCCCTTGCCATGCGCGGCGGGGTGCACACAGCCGTCGTGAGACGGTTGTCCGGACGCACGGACACGTTCGTGATCCGGCCCGCCGAGTCCCCGTACGCCGAAACCCATCGCTGATCGACCGCGGCGGACCGGGCGCGCTATCGTCGTACGCATGCACCCGCTCGCCCGTTTCCACGACCCCGAGGAACTCGCACGCGTTCGCGCCCTGCTGCGGCAGAAGGGCGTGCCGACATGGGCGAACACGATCGAGGGCCGCCAGCTCGGCTGGCAGGCCATGCTGCACGTCTGCCTGGACGAGCAGCTGGACGATGCGCTGCGACTGCTGCGCGATCCCGCGCATGTGCCCGCGCATCCGGTCGATGCGGAGGCGTTCGAGCGGGCGATGGCGGTGGACGGCAGCGGCCTGCTGGTCCGGGCGACGCATCGCCTGCTGCTGGCCGCGCTCGGCCTCGCGGCGGTGCTGGCGCTGGTGGTCTGGGCATGGGGACGCCTCCGCTGAGCGACGCGGATGGCCCGGCCGGATCCGTATACTCGGCCCATCCCGTTCGCGACCCCGCCGGAGCGAAGGCCATGACCGAATCCAGCCCGTTGCGGGACCTGTTCGCGGCCGAGCGCACGCTGCTGGCGTGGAACCGCACCAGCGTGTCGCTGATGGCGTTCGGTTTCGTGGTCGAGCGCTTCGGGCTGTTCCTCGCGCTCGTGCGCAGGGGCAACCTCGGCACGTTCCAGCGCCACGCCTCGTTCTTCGTCGGCGAAGGCTTCGTGCTGCTGGCGGTGGTCGTCGCGCTGCTGTCGATGCGCCAGCACCGGCGCGTGCTGCGGGCGCTGGGCAGCGGGCAGGCGGCGGGCTACGACTTCCGCCTCGGCCTGTGGCTCAACGCGCTGGTCGGCCTGCTCGGGCTGGGCCTGAGCGCCTATCTCATCGTCGGTTACGTCTGATCATTCCCGCGGAGTACGCACATGCCCGATCTCGACAGCGCCCTCGTCCAGTGCCCCTACTGCGGCGAGGAGATCGAAGTGCTGCTGGACGCCTCCGTCGAGCACCAGCAGTACGTCGAGGACTGCAGCGTGTGCTGCCGGCCGATCGTGTTCACGGTGATCGCCGAGGACGGCGAGGTGACGTCCGTGGAGGCGCGCGGCGAGGACGAGTGACGCCGCGTCAGAACGGTCCGCGCGAGGCGATGTCGTCGAACACGCGCTGCAATTCGGCCAGGCGTTCGTCGTAGCGGCGGGTGAGGCAGGCGACATCGCCACCGCAGCGGCGGCGCGCCCTCAGCCAGTCGACCTGCGCGTCCTGCAGCGCGCCGCGGCCGCCCATCGCCAGCAGGTGCCCGTCGACCTCGAACAGCGTCGCCATGCGCACGTCGGCGTCGTTGAGCGCGCGATGGCGGCAGATGGCCTTCTCGTCGGCGGTGTGCGCCTTCGCGCAGTCGAAGCTGGCGGCGTGTG